>JAVYAJ010000215.1:0-13944 GCA_032229885.1 Candidatus Anammoximicrobium sp.
CGACTGCTCGCGCCACACAGTGTGGCCGATGTCATCGAACTTAATTGCCACCCTGCGAATCCAGCCGAGAAAAGCCGCGAATTCGCGCCAAGTTTCGATTCGGCCGCGGCATGTTTGTCAGATCCGAACTCATCCCAATTCTCGTTAGCGCCGAGACGTGGCGCACAGGCTTGACAGATGTTACATCGCGAACGGAATAGGTTGCACGATCGGGGCAAACGGATTTCTGCGCCTATTCTGCGCGTGTCGAGGGTTTCGACCGGGGCGACGAGAAGTGGCGGACGATGATCGGCCGTGTGACGCCGCCGTGGCGAATCACGGCAGCGCATCCGATGCGCACGGGCTCGACGGACGATCGCCCGCGCCAACCGCCCGCGCGTCCGCGCCGATTGGAAATTGGCGGATGATGCGGTACGTTGTAGAGGGCGTTGGACCATCCCACGAAGACCGAGGAGCCCGTGATGAGCGTAACGCGTTCTCGAAGTAGCTCGGCGTCGAATCACCCTGGACAACAGGCATTGCCCGCAATCCGCGGCACGGCCTGGGCGATCGTGTGGGCGTACTTGCTGGCACTGCCATGTGCGGCCTGGGCCGCGGAGGACTGGCCACAGTTTCAGTTCGACGCGCGCCGTTCGGGCGATGCGGCCGACCGCAGCGTCAGCACCCCGCTGGGATTGATCGCCGCCGCCGCGTTGGACGACGCGATCTTCACGTCCCCGGCGGTGGCGGACGGGCAGGTGTATGTGGTCGATGGCGCCGGAACGGCTTGGTGCCTGGACGTGGAAACCCTGCGCGTGGTCTGGCGTCGAGCCACGCGCGACGCCGCAGCGACGGCCGCGCAGTCAGACAATGCAGGATCGGACGGCGTCCACCCGCCGGCCTCGCAGTCCGGCACTGCGCAGCCCACCGTCCGGGCGTCGTGCAACAACCTCTCGTCTCCGGCGGTGGTCGGCGCCTATCTGCACTTCGGCGCCACAGCCGGCTCTTACTACGTGTTGGACCGAAGCGACGGCCGCATCGTGCGCGAGATCCGCTGTCGCGGACCGATCTTCACGGCGCCGACCGTCGCCAACGGTCGCGCGTACTTTGCCACGGTGGGGGCCGAAGTGTATGCGGTCGAGCCGGACGGCACGGTCGCTTGGACGTGGGATTTCGTCCGCGAGGTGATCGGCTTTACCGGTGATCGTTGGCGAGGGCAGGACTGGCTGGATTTCAAGCACGGTCGGGTTACGTGGAAGGATCATTTCTGTTGTTCGCGCGACCTCGCGGCCTATGGCAAGACGCTTGTCATTCCCGCCGGCGGGCGGGTGGTGTTTTTGGCGGACGAAGGCGACCATCCGCGCGTGCGGACCGTGGGCCAGATCCCCAACTTTCATGGGAATGAATATCCGGCGGCCTTTGGACTGAGCCTGGGACCGCAGGGCGAAGCGTACGTCCAGTGGCACCGCCGCGACAATGCCGGCCGCGTCGAAATCCTGCGTTTGCGCGAGGACGACACGATCGAGGCCAGCTACGTACCGGGCACCCAGACGGCGATCGACTTGCCCGGGCTGCTCAGCTTCTGTTCGGTCGGCGTCCGCGGCAGCGATGTCTACCGCTGTCGCCCCGAGCAAGGCTTCGGGCTGTGCCGGCATACGGCGGCTCGCGAAACGCCCGAGACCTTGGCTGCGTACCCGTCGATCGCGCCGCCGGTGCTGCTGCGCGACCAGGCGGTCGTCGGCGGGCTCGATGGCCGCCTGTATGTCGCGCCGCTGTCGGGCACGGCGCCGGGCTGGTCGTTCGCAACGGCGTTTGGCAAGCCGATCACCGCGCCGGCAGCCGTGTGTGATGGACGCGTCTATTTCGGCTGCGAGGACGGGTATCTGTACGCCCTCGGGCCGGACGGCCGCGCGGCTCTGCCGACGCGGGACCTGGGGTTGGAGCGGATCCGCAGTCCGTTGAGCGGCCCCAGCGCCGACGCGAAGTACGACTGGTACACGAATTACGGGAACATGCAGAACACCAATACGACCGACCAAGAGCTGGCCGCGCCCTTACGGATCAAATGGCTGCGACGATACGAAGGCACGTTCAAGCATTTGCCCGTGTGCGGCGGAGGGCGGATGTACACGCACACGTCCGAGGGACAGATCTTTGCGGTCGAGCAGGAGACGGGCCGGCTGCTGTGGCGACGCTATTGGCCGGGTGTCTATCTATCGTTCACCTCGCCCCTGTACTACCGGACAAAGACAGGGGCGGCGAAACAGGAGACGCGCGACGAGCCTTCGTTCTCGGACGAACGGCTGTTGGTGCCCCAGGCTGGTATGGGCCAGTCGCGGATGCGCTGCCTGGACGCAGCGACGGGCAAGCTCGTCTGGGAAGCGCCGTTCACAGGCTCGCCCAGTTGGAGCCGCCAGGCGCCACCCGTGATCTGGGAAAACCTGGCCATCTACGCGTCCGGCTCGGGACGCTATGCCGCCCAGGGGACGGAAAAGCCGTTTATTTTTTCCGGCACACCGATCCCCGCGGCCGATGGCGGCGAGGTGATGAGCTGGATTTACACGCATGACAACCCGTACTATCCGAAGGACAATCGGCCGCTCGTCTGGGCTTGGGATTTGGAAACCGGACGGCTGGTCTGGCAGCGAGAGTTCTCGCAGTACGGGACCGGCGGCAACGATTGCGGGCTGTGCCTGATGGATGGGCGGCTGTATTACTCGACCTTCTTCGGCTATTCGGCCAGCCAGCGAAAACGCCGCGGCCTGCCCGCGGGTCCCAATGGAATCACGGCTGCGCTCGACCCGCGCACCGGCGACGTGCTCTGGTTGACGGGCCAGTACTACGTCACTGCCGGATGCACGATCTCCGGAGACGACGGGCGGTTGTATCTGGGCGGGTACAATCAGCCGGACGAGGGCGGGCGCGAGCGGTTCGTGTTTTGCTTGGACGCCCGCGACGGATCGCTCGTCTGGCGCAGCGAAGGCGTCCGCTCGGCGGTCAACGTGATTTCGATCGGCAAGGACTATGTGTTCTCGAACGCCTCCGGCGGCGATGGGCACGTGTTCGATCGGCAGACCGGCAAGATCGTGTCGCGATTCAATTTCGGCTATGCCTGTACGCGGTTTACCTGCGCCGGCCCGTTCGTTCTGGGCGCCAACATGGACCTGATCGACCTGCGTCAGGACAATCGGCTGGTAACGACGGGGCCTTCGATCGATTCGCGCGAGTGCGTGGCGGCCGTGCTGTCCAACGGACGGCTGTTCTACACCTCGCAGGCCAGCGGTTTGCAGGTGTGCCAGGTGGCGGGCGACGAGGCGCAACAGGCGGTGGCGCCGTGGGAACGGCCTTGACGATTGTTGGGCAGCGACCGTGCGCGTGCGGGCTGCCAGGCAGCGGCCACGACAGAGCGTGGCCCGCCAGGCAGGCAGCGGCCACGACGAAGCGTGGCCCTCCAGGCGGACGGGCGTTGCGCGATTAGATGGCCGGCTGCGACGGGATTTTGCGCGACGTGTCGCGGTAGGACATGATTCGGCGGCAACGCGAGTCGAGGCGATTGATGACGGCAGATTCGTCGGATGCCAGCGCGCCGTTGGACGCGGGGAGCGGTGCGCCAGACGCCACGGCGAACCCGTGCGTCACGCCGGCCTGGTCGGTCTGTGCGTGGGCAGCCGGTCTGGTCGCAGCGGCGCTGGTGGCTGGCGCGAGCAGCCTCGACGCCCCGTTCCTGCTGGATGACTGGCGCTGGATCCCCGAGAATCCCGGGGTTCGCTCGCTCGAAGCCCTCTGGCGCAGCCCCCTGTTTCTCGCCCGCCCCGTCGTGGCTCTTTCGTTGCGATTGAACTATGCCTTGGGAGGGCTCGACGTTCGCGGCTACCACGCCTTCAACCTAGTGGTCCACGCGATAGCCGGGTTGCTCCTGTTCGGGCTGGTTCGCCGCCTGGCCCAACGCAGCGGCGATCGCTCGCGACGACCGCTGCCGGCGACCTGTCTGGCGTTTGCGATCAGCCTGATCTGGTTGGTTCACCCCCTGCAGACGCAGAGCGTGACCTATGTGATCCAGCGATGCGAATCGCTGATGGGCTTGTTCTTCTTTCTGTGCCTGTACAGCATCGCGAGAGCGGCCGAGTCGCGACACGTTTGGACCTGGTGGACCATAGCGATCGTTGCTTGTGGTCTGGGGATGGGATCGAAAGAGGTCATCATCACGGCCCCGCTGGTCGCGCTGTTGATGGATCGCGCCTTTCTGGCGACAAGTTGGGCCGCGTTGTTTCGCCGCCGCGGTCTGCTGCACGCGGGCCTGTTCGCGCTGGCGCTGGCCCTGCTGGTTATGAATCTGCAGCGACTGACGAAGGGCGCTCCGGGCGATGTGTCTGCCGGGTTTGCCTATCCCTCGGTGACGCCGGTGGCGTATTTGCGTAGCCAGCCGGCGATCATCCTGCATTATCTGCGACTGGCGGTCTGGCCGCGTCCGCTGTGCATAGACTACGCCTGGCGTCCGGCGGAAACGGCATTGCAGATCTATCCCGCGGCGGTCGCAGTTGTTGCGCTGGTGGCCGCCAGCGCCGCGGCGTTTTGGCGCTGGCCGCGGATCGGCTTTCTGGGGCTGTCTTTTTTCATCGTGCTCGCCCCGACCTCGAGCATCATGCCGATCACCGATCTGGCCGTCGAGCATCGGATGTACGTTCCGTTGGCTGCCGTCGTCTCGCTGGTTGTGTTGGCCGCGTACGCGGCGGACCGAGCCTGTCTGCGGGATCGGCTCGGCCGGCGTCTGGCGGCGTGGGGCGGACTGACGGCGGTCGCCTTGACTCTGTGTGCGCTGACCTGGGAGCGGAATCGAGACTATCGAGATCCCCTGCGTTTGTGGGCCAAGGCGTTGGCCGTTTCGCCGAACAACCCGCGGGCACATTTCTCGCTCGGACAAGCCCAACGGGCGCAGGGAGGGATGGACGCGGCACGGCGTTCGTTCGAACGCGCACTGGAACTGGATCCGAACATGGCTCGGTCGCATGGCGCGTTGGGCCATATTCTGTTGGTCGAGGGAGACTTGGCGGGCGCCGCCTCGCATTTGCGCCGCGCGATCGAGTTGCAGCCGGATTACTTACATGCCTTGGTGAACTTGGGCAACGTGTTGACGCGCCAGCAACGCTACCGGGAAGCGATCGCCTATTTCCACCGGGCGCTGGAACTCGAACCGAACGACGCGAAGATCCATTTCAACTTGGGGGCGGCGCTGGTCAAGTCGGGCCGTTCGCAGGCGGCCATTGCCGCGTATCGTCGCGCACTGGCCGTAGATCCTCAGTTCACTGCCGCGGACACCCAGTTGCGCCGGCTTCTGGATGCCCAAACCACACCGCGCGCCCCCGAGTGACCTGACACGGCCAGAGGCTGACGCGGTCAAAAAGCTGGAAACTGTGGGGCCGGTAGGAGGAATTGGTATTGCCTGACTGGTGCGCAGCACAGGCGACAGCAACCGTCTTGGCCGAGGCCATCGTCAACGTAGCCTGGGGCAACGCCCCAGGAGTCAGAGATGATCGCACCCGTGTTGGCCGAAGGCCAACATCAACGTGTCACCTCTGCCCGCATGAATAGGGCCTTCGGCCAAGAGAGGCGTGCGCGGCGCCCGTTCTGGCGCCTTGCCCCAGGCTACGGTGATCGGAGAGTTTTGGCCAAACGAAATCAGCGCCTATCTGCGATCCAACGCGCAACAGTTGAAGCGTTGGTCGTTGAAGAAATTAACCGCGCCACCCGCCATCCGTCTAGCGACCGGTCGCTGCCCAAGGGAATCCTCCCCACTGTCGCCCCCCGCGTCCGCGAATCCATCCTCGCTCCGACTGGCCATCGCCGCTCGCGTGCGGCTCGCTGGTATCGGTCTGAACCAGAATCTACTGCGTCGTCAAGGCCGAATATGAAGGCAGCCGTGGTTTCCAGACCGCGGCAATCTCTCATTCGGGCAGGCTCGACGGCCCGTACATTACGTTTGGACAACGCACTGCCGCTAGCGCGGCCAGCAGCCGCAACCAAACAGGGGCCAAGAAATAGTGGAGAGGACCACGAATCACACGAATAAAGACATTGCGTCTAACCGTTTTTCTTCACCCCTGCTATCCGTGTCCATCCGTGTTCATCCGTGGCTCACATCGCTACGGCAAGCACAACATGGAACCCTTCAACCATGGGGCGCGGTCGCCGCCTAAAAACATTGCCCAAAAATTCACGATGTTTGAGGTTAGTAGTGCAGATTCTGCTGGTGAGGCAGAATTTGAACTTTTCCATCGATTCTGTCCGCTTCGCGCTTCCATGCCGGCCTTGCGTGCGAGGATGTCTTGGTCTCCACGTGAAATCGCCACCGTGCGGCTCGCTCTGCATCTGAATGTTCAAGGCATCGACGCGTTGGATAGAGCGGCGCGTCGTCGCATTGCGGACACCGGCGATTCCGGCCGTAGCCTATCTCGGCCAGGCAACCGAACCGTTTCAGATCGATAGTTCGTCGCACTGAGTCAATCGCAAGAATCGGGACACCAAAAATTTGAGCCACCCTGACCCTGCCAATCTTGCGGCTGCAATTTTGCGAGATACGGCGTCGGAAGTATTGACAGACTCTTTCTGCTCATAGATATTGTAGTCATTGTAACTACTTCGTACATGGTACGCAGCATGTACCATGTTGTGCTAATGTCGTAATCAGAACAGCCAGGATTGGCTCGCCATGCGTCCACGTGGTGAAGACGCGTCCGACCACGCGACGAGTGCGCCGTTCACGAGGCGATCGATCGACCGCCGGACCACGCTTCTTCGACCGCAACTCCACCGCCCCGTGTTAGCGGCCGTGTTTTGCCTGATCCGCCGCGTGGCCGGCCGATGGGACCCGTACAGATGAACAGTGAGCTCTCGTGGGATTTGGCCCCTGGCCCGACGAGAGCCGTATTGCAACCCGGGGGTGAATCTGGAGGTTTTCGAAATGTATCGTTCCATGCTAATCGTTGGCTTTGCCCTGATCGGGGGAGCCGCCTGTGTACAAGCCGCAGAGTCTCGAAGCGAGGCTCAGGGTCAGGCGATCGAAAGCAAGTTCAGCGAATGTGAGACGTGCTGTGGCACCGCGCTTACGATCAATTTTGCCAACGAGCTTGGGCTTCCGCTGGACTACCTGACCTCGATCGGATACCGGATCGCCCAGGCTCGCCGCGCGCCGGACCCCGTCGACCTGGCCCTGGCGGCCCAGGGTTTGGCGGCCGCGGAAAAGGCGTCCGGGAAAACGGCGTCCGTGACTGCCGCGCACGTCATGAAAGATGCGCTCGATCTGGCCAGACTGCGCGGGAACTCGAGTGAATTGGCCACGCTCAGCCAGCTCGCGACCGACGACGCCACAAAGAAGGACTTGGCCAAGCAGCTCGCGGCAGCCAAGCGACGCGAGGCCGACCAGAAGGCTGCTGCGAAATCAGACGAGGAGACCCGAGAACTGATCGGGCACCTGACGGTGGCGAACCACTTTCATGAATGCCTGCGCATTTATGTGAGCGGCCGCTATGTGGGTACGGTGCACAGCGGCGAGACAATGCCTTTCTACGTCCACGACCATAACGATTCGACGTTGTTGGACGCCTATTGCGAGGACGGTCATCTCGTGCGGCGTGAATGCGTCTGGGGCCATCACCACAGTTTTTCCTGGCACATCTACTAAGAAAGTGCGACTCGTAGATCGGCGCCGAACAGAGGTCGCTCTACGAGCTCTTCCGTTTGACGAGCGGCCGTCCTCCGTCGGGCCCCGGAAATATCGGCGTCGATCGTCGCCAGCCACGAGACAGGAGAATGACGAATGCAAGCGATCCTGGAACTGCGAGCACACGGGACCGCGAGCGTAGGGATGCAACGTGCGGCGCGGGCCGTGCTGTGGGCGGCCGCGTTATTGGGCGCTGGCGCATGGTGCGCGGCTGAGCCGGTCAGCCAGCACGCATTGCTCGTCGGATGCACCGAATATCCGAACAGCCAGGGCGCGATCAAATCGCTGCGTGGACCGGCGAACGATGTGCCGATGTTCGCCAAGCTGTTGCACGAGCGGTTCCGTTTTCCGCGCAAGCAGATCGTGCAACTCGTCGGCTGGCCAGAGAACGAACGACTTCGTCCCACCCGCGCCAACATTGCGGCGGGTTTCGAGCGACTGATCCGCGATGCGACTTCCGGATCGCAGGTCGTGATCCTGTTGTCGGGACATGGAGCCCAGACGCCGGCGTTAGAGGCGGATACCGAAGAACTGGACGGGCTGGACGAGGTCTTTCTGCCTGCCGATGCCGGCCTTTGGTCCGACGAAGCCGGAGAACTGCTGAACTCGATTCGCGACAATCAGATCGACCGGTGGCTCGAGCGGCTGCGCGCCAAGGGCGCCAATGTCTGGATCCTGTGCGACTGCTGCCACTCGGGCACGATGACGCGTGGAATCGGCGGCGACGACCTGGAGCAAAATCGCGGGCTAGACTGCATGGAACTGGGGATACCGGCGACCGCGCTGGCCAACGCAGCGAAACGGGCTCGCGCAAATGCGGCCGCCTCCGACGAGACGACCCTTGGTTTTCTGGACAGCCAGGCGGCTGCGGACGGGGCAAAAACAACCGGAAGTTTGGTGGCTTTCTTTGCAGCGCAAGCCTTCGAGAAGGCCCCCGAGTTGCCGTGCCCGAGCGATGCGCCGCGGACGCCTGAGCACGTCTATGGCCTGATGAGCTATGTGCTGACCCAAACGTTGCAGCAATGTCGAGGGCCGCTGTCTTACGGCGACCTCGGACGGCGGTTGATCAGCCAATACCGCGCGGAACGCGGACCGCGCAGTCCGACGCCGGGTTTTATCGGCGATCTGGACCGCGAGGTTCTCGGCGCCCGCCTTTGGCCTTCTGTTTCCATGCGGCTCGAGCAGATCGACGGCGCGACGCAAGTCTCGGTCGGCAGTCTTGCCGGACTGGCCGTCGGTTCGATTCTAGCCGTACATCCGGTTGAAGCGTCCGCGGACACGACCGTCCTGGGATATGTTCGAGTCACGGACGTGACACCCACTTCGGCCCGCGTGGAGAGTTGTGCGCACGCAGGCTGCGCGGCTGTCAAACTGGCCTCACTACCGGAATCGGCTCGCTGCACGCTTGCCGTTCAGGAGCTTGGCGAAATGCGACTGAGGCTGTACATCACACCGGCCAGTGACGACGTATCCGCGGCAGCCTGCAATCATCTTCGAGCGGCAGTGGCAGGGTTACCTGCCGAAATCAAGGCGATGGTGCAACAGGTGGATGAAGAATCCGCTGCTCAATGGGTGTTGCAGCCAGTCGGTGTGGCCCAAGCGCGGCGCGAGTTTCACGTCGCCGTGGAATCGCCGGCGGTCATCCTCCGTCAACCCCGCGGACGCCAACTCGCGCAACCTACCGTCGCTGTCGAGGGGCCGGACGCAGACGAGCCGGCACGCCACGCGGCGTTTGACAAGGTATACGCCAAGTATCCACTGATCGAAGCGCGAGATCTGACGGACCGGATCGGACTCGATCTACGAAGAATCGTCGTCTGGCAAAACATGTGGCGGATCGCCGAAAGAGCGAGGGATCCGAACGCTGAATCCGATCTGGTTTTAGAAGTGGCCTTGCTGAAGGGCAAGAATGATCGTACGGGCGGCGAGTCGCTGCGCGGTTCGTATCTGTCCGTCGGCCAGCGGTTCGAGATTCGCTTGAAGAACACGGGTATCGACGACCTCTGGGTCTCGCTGTTCTATCTGGATTCGAGGTTCGGGATCGAAAGCTGGGTCTCTCAGTCGATCAGAGCGGGACAATCGTTTCGACCAATTCGTGCTGAGGTAACGGACGACTCGATCGGACCGGAAGGCGTAGTTGTATTGACTACGCCGCTGCGCGTGCGCAAGCAGCAGCCCGACTATGGATATCTTGAGCAAGGGCCGCTAATGGGGGAAGAATCACGTACTCGAAGTGCGCCACCCGAGCCTGAAACCCCATTCGACAGGTTGTTGCAGGCCGCGGCTTATGGAACGGGTACGCGGTCCGCTGTGCGTGACGTCGCGGACAATCCGGAGATTCTATCGTGGTCATGGATCACACGGCCCGCGATGGATCGGTCCCGAAGCGATTGAGCCGACGCACCCAAAATGCAGTATCCGTCGTATTGGCGAGATAACGATTGTAACCGGGTAGGCTTGTGATGGGATAAAAGCCTGGATGTTCGAGACGTGGACGCGTAAGCGTTATAAGATGTATACGGGTGCGAGTGAACCAACGCGCTCGTCGTGCAACGAGGCTCGTTCGAAATCCCGGACTCGAGGCTTTCTCGGCCAGATCCTTTCCGTGTTGAGGACATTGACGATGCGTAGGCAGTCCCATCTTTGGCTGGTTGTGGCCGTTAGCGTATGCGCGTCCGGAATCCAGAATCTCCGCGGAGCCGAGCCCTCTGCACCCGAGGTGTCCGCCGTTCGCGGCGCGCTGCGAGATCCGGAGTCCGCCCATGGCATCGAGCCGTATCGGCAGCAGTGGGCGCTGATCGTCGGCATCAACTACAACCAGCCGGAGCGCTCGGCGAACGATCGCTTGACGTTGCCCCCACTGCGCAACGCAGAGAACGATGCCCGCGAACTGTACGACCTGTTGCTGAAGAATTACGGTTACGACAGAGAACATTCCGTCCTGCTTCTGGGGAACGAAGACACGGACACGACCCGGAAGGCCAACAAATCCAACATCGAGCGGGAACTGGCTAAATTTTTGGATCCGAACCAAATCCACGAAGACGACAGCGTGCTGTTCTTTTTTGCAGGCCACGGATTGTTTGCCAAAGACGACGGTCCCGGGGATCGGGGAGTTCTCTGCCCGTCGGACGTGATCGTCTCGAACGGACGGGCCATCGGATCTCAGATCAGGCTGGACTCGGATCTCGTAAGAAGACTTCGAGATGGCTGTCGCGCCCGCCATAGACTCGTGATCCTTGACGCCTGCTATTCAGGAGAGGTGTTCAATTTCGGGGCGCGACCGCAGGGCAGCACCGCCCTGCGCGATCAGCCCGTCTACTATCGGCAACCAGCCCTTCTAGCACTCGCCTCCTGCGCCTCGAGCCAGCAGGCGTCAGACGGCACGAGTGGGCATTCGCCCTTTACGGGCGCCTTGTTGAACGCGTTGCATCAATTGCCCGCGCGCGAATCAACGGCCGACAAAGCGCCGATCGGGACGACTCGACTGTTTGCCCGGATGCGCGCGAGGATCAGCTTGCCACATCAACAAAAACCCGATTTGAGGTGCTTGGACGGCGATGGCGAGTTCTATTTTTTCCCGACGGGCGTTTTCTCGGATGTTGACACGGTGACCGAGTTTCGTCTGCTGCAGGCCATGGTCCCCGGAGAATACGACGCCTGGTGGTTTGAAGAGATGCCTTGGTTCGTCCCGAGCATACGGCACGTCGCCCTCGGCCTGGTCGAGGAGAAACGCAGCGCAGTACAAGCTGCATGTGTGACCCGTGACGAGATTCGCCAGTTGGTCAACTCGGTGATCTCGGAATTAAGAAAAGGCAAAGACACGTTGGCCCAGATGCGAGTGAAACACGTGCACATGCTGTTGAGCGGTGAGAACTCACGAGAATTTCGGACGATCGTGGAACAGGTCGAGCAAGACTTGCAAGCCGCTTCAAAACAAGGTGGGTCGTTCAAACTAGAAGCCCCGGATCTCCATTTGTTCGCAGCCATTCAGCACTGGCTGGGCAAACCAGAGGCGAAGGAGTCTTACGCGGAAGCAATAAAGGCCTACGCGGACGGTGCGGACGGCCCAACGAGCAACCATGATGACATGGCGCTCGTAGCGCTGTGTCACGCCGACTTCGGACAGTATCTGCTGAACATCCAAAATCCCGACGCTGCGCTCGAACAGTTCGCCCTGGCCGAAGGGCAATACGGGGTCAATGCGCCTGCGGCGTTTCGCGTGTTTGTTCTGGGCCGCGCCGGCGAATCCTGGTTGACGATGAATCGATGGGGCCAGGCGAATCGAGTTCTGGAAGATGCCTGCGACGTCGCGCGAGATCATGACTCAGGGCATGCCCTGATGGCATCCGCGTTGCGACGGCGCGCTTGGGCCGAGATGAAACAGGCCCGTATTGGGAAAGGAGACGAGACATTTGCCGAGTCCAACCGAATCCTGGCTCAGCTTGCGGGGGTCGACAATGCGGCCGAACAGCCTTCGAGCTTACCAACGACCGATGGGCTCGACCTAGAAAACGTCGAACATGAGCTGAGGCGCGTGCAAAGCGTGTTTCTCAAGACCAGCCGAGCCGAGCCATTAATCGCCTACTTCCACAACCTGCACGGCCGAGCGATGGCCCAACGGCTTGAAGGAAACTCGGACAAAGCCGCCGAATTGTACCGCCTGATTTCCGCGGGGCTCTTTACGAGCCTGACGTGGATCCGCCAAAACGGCTCCGAAAAATGGGCGGGCAACGTCGATGAGAGGCTGTTGGATCGGCTTCTCAATACACAAGAGCGTCTGGCCGATTGCAATTTGTTCGGTGATCCAACCAAGCGCGATCTGAAGGAGGCGGCCGATGATTACCGACGGGCCATAGCTATCTGCAGGCCCATGCCTGCCAGACTGGGAAGACGCGACAACATCTACGCAACCTTGCTGTTCAAACGGGCCTTGACGCTGAGCGCAGCATCGCCCATTCAGGATTTGGAACTCGCTGCCGCCTACGCGCGACAGGCCGTCGAAATCTGCGCGCAGTTGGAGTCACGCGTAACACCGGTCGCACGGATACTGGCCGAGTTCGTGCCGCCCATGGTCGACGCCCTGATGGCCAATCAAACCAGCCCGGCCACGAGATCCGGCGAGCGTCTGGGACGGCTGCGCACCGCGATCAGCGAGAATCGGGTCAACCGCCCGAATCCAAGCCAGGAGGAACTCGAACTCTTGCTGTTCGCCGCGCGAACGCTCTTGGATTTAGTACCTGACGACGATCGTTACGCGCTGGCAGAAGATTCAGAGCTGTTGCTCGGCCTATGTCATCAGGCGTTGACCAAGCAACCCTCGGCCAGGTTTTTACGCCCATACTACGACGCCGTGGTACGGGCCAAGCTGCGGCTGAACCCGAAGCACGTCAAAGACTTGCTCGAGGTCCAATGGGAGGCCACACACGCCGAGCCATACCATAAGGACCGTTCCGCTCGCCCCATCTTAGCAATGTATTTGCTGGACGACGTCTGTCACCTATTTCTGGATGTGCCCTGTTCGACGATCAGTCGCGATTTCAGACTGCACGACAGCCCGACCGTTCAAATGTTGCGCGAGGCCGCTCAGAACAAAGATAAGCGGCTGTCGCTGCCCGCCGATCTAACTCGGGAATTGCTGTCGTTGGGTCCGGGCACCCCTGGCACGGCCATCGCCCTTGAGTGTCGTTGGATCGACGAAGCGCGTGATCTCGAGCTGCCGGCCCCACCCGTTCCGGTCTACCGAGAAGTTCTCTTACCCGGAGGCGAAACCGAACGACGGCCATTACTACCAGTGGGGTATAGCGGCTCTGAAGGTCACGGTTTCCCATTCATCCTGCCGCCGACGATAAAAATCATCGAACGCCACGCCGGTGAATCGAATGCGACGAGTGCCGTTCCGGGCGGCGATGGTTCTGTGGATTAGAGTCTTAGTTTGTATCATGCGCGCACCGTGCGCGCATCTTGTACACCGGCCTGTACAGTACACTTCTAGGTTGCTGGCGCTTGATCGAGTTAGGGTCTTAGTTCGTATCATGCGCGCACGGTGCGCGCATCTTGTACACTGGGTTGTACAGCATGCTTTTGGGTTATTGGCACTAGCACACGTTTGGTGTAATTGCTGTTGCATGACTTTTGCGCAGCACAGAGGACAGGCAGCGTGTTGGCCGAAGGCCATCACCAACGTAGCCTGGGGCAACGCCCCAGGAGTCAGAGATGACAGAAACCGTGTTGGCTGAAGGCCAACA
>JAVYAJ010000216.1:0-19561 GCA_032229885.1 Candidatus Anammoximicrobium sp.
CGAGCTGTTGCCCGCAACCCAAGAATCTGTTTGGCCGCAGGCCTCCGATCACCGTAGCCTGGGGCAACGCCCCAGGGCTGGCGCCGCGCGCGTGCCTCTGTTGGCCGAAGGCCATATTCATCTGGGCCGCGGTGACACGTTGATGTTGGCCTTCGGCCAACACGCTGCCTGTCGTCTGCGATAGTCACGTCTGCGATAGTCAACGGTCAGGCAATGCCAATTGCACCTAACCCCCACAGTTTCCGATTTTTCGACCGCGATAGCACGCCGCTGCCGATTCGGTCGAACGACATCAGCGCAGGGCCAGTCTTGGGTCGATTATGGTATACTGGCGAGGGAGTGAACAGCCACACGCACCCCGACGGCGGGGCAACAACAGGAGTTCGGCCATGCAAAGCGGATGGCGTATTTTTTTGACGGCTGCGCTGGCGAGTGGCGCCTTGGCGTTGACGCCCGGCGCGGCGGATGCGGCGGCGCCGAACATCGGATCGGCCGGCCGCAGCGTCCAAGCGGCTCAGACGACGCGAGCAGGACAGTCCGGACGCGCGGGCGGAACCTCGCAAGCGTCACAATCGGCTCAAGCCGGATCTCAGACGCAAACGGGCGGACAACCTGAGATCGCCGGACAGATAACGGGCGACGAGCGGTTTCTGCGCGAGAATCGCGATCCGGGCCAAATGGTCGGCGGCGCCGGGCAGGGGATCGGGAGCTTGCGAGGGCAGACGGACAACGTCACTCAGCCGTCGATGGGGATGGGGATGGGACGCACCCAAGGCGGGCTCAACCAGGGCGGCTTCAATCCGATGAACGCCTTTGGCGGCGGAATGAACAATCCCGCGATGTTCAACGCGATGTCGCGTCAACGCCGCGCATTGCGAGTGCCGTTGCGGCTGGGGCCCGCCGGAACGTCGTTCTCCGGACCTGCCCCCGGGCCTGCGGTGGCTAGCGGCCCGAACCTCCGTGTCCAGCAGTCTCTGGCGCGGATACCTCAGTTGCGGGGCGCCAGTTCGCTATCGGTTGAGATGCAGGGTCAAGTGGCGGTGTTGAAAGGTGTGGTGGCGTCGCAGCACGAACGGGATCTAGTCGCTCGCCTTGTGCTCTTAGAACCTGGTGTCGGGGACGTGAAAAACGAGTTGCAGGTGGGCTCGGCAGAGGCGCCGACGCCAGTGCCTGCGCCGACGCCTGTGCCGACGCCGACGGCCCAGCCGGGCTTGGCGCCGCCGGCGACCCCGTGATCCGCGGGTCGTATCTACCCGCGGCGCTGGGCGATGCGCCGTGGTTGGCCTGATCGAAGGCGTTCGCCGGCCCCGGCGGCGTCCCTGTCGGCCCCGGCGGTACGTGGCCCTCCGAGGCCCGACTCGCGGCATCGCTCGATTCCGACGCTGTGGGCTGCGCCAGCGCTGCGTCGGGCGGACTCCCAGTAAAGCGTGGGGTTACGCTCATCGGCACCCGGATCGTGGTCGTGCGAAGCGTGGTCTGGCCCGAAGCCGTCGGCACATACGTGTGGGCCTGCTGCCAGGCGTCGCCGGACGGCTGGCCACGGTGCGGTGCCTGGTCATAAGCGTTCAGTCGCACGCCCGTCGTTTCGCGCGACGGCCGGGCGCCGTTGCCGGCTTGAGCATCCTCGTCCGAAGTCTCCGGCGTCTTCCCGGGCAGGACGTTGACCGACTGGTCGCCCATCACGACCCGCCCGTCGGACGTCGTGAACACCGGCAGCAACGTCAGCGACTGGCGATAACCGGTCACGGCATCCCACGGGATCCACACGCTGTACGACGGGCCCATCTCGGTTCGGGAAAAGTGCTGGGGAAGCTGCTCCTGCGTAAACCCGAACCGCCGACTGGGCGTCTTCGGCGGCGTGCCATCCGCCGTTTCCTCGTAGACGTACACGATCAATTGGCCTTCGACCTGTATCGTCTCCTCTTGGACGTTGTAGAAGTACAGCCGCCCGCCGAACCCACGCGTCGGCACTTGCCCGGGCTGGCTGTAGACCGCTTCAGACCAGATCGAGATCAGCCGCACGGGCGTCTGCGCCGCGTTCGGTTCGGCCTCGCGGTCCGAGTGCGTCAGGGCCAGTTTGTCGGTCACCTTGGTCAGGCCGGTCGTGTCCATGGATTGACAGCCAGCCAACACGGTCAACATGGCTGACAGGGCCAATGCACCGAGAGGCGGAGTAAACGCGAGCAAGCCGCTGCCCGAGGTCATCGTTGTCATCCTTGATCTTGGCTGGTTTCGCCGCGCGGCACAGGATCCGTCCATCGCCCGCCGCTACTGCCGAGCTTGATCGGTCTCGGCATCGCAGGCGGCCGGCCGATCGGGCGACCGCGACGCGCCCCCTGCGTTGCCCCATTTTAATTTGTGTGGCGCCGCACGCGTCGGCGCGCGGGATTGCCGCGGTCTGGAGACCGCGGCCACCCTCACATTCAGCCTTGACGACGCTCTACGCTCCTATTCAGTGCTATTCAGTCTTGACGACGCTCTACCTGGTCCCGCGTTCCATCGACGCTGGCCCGGTCGACGTTGGCCCCATCGGCCCTGGTCCCATCGGCCCTGGTCCCATCGGTCCCGGCCCCGTCACCCCCGCGGCGTCGAACGCCGCCGGCGCTTGCGGCAGCCGCCTGGCTCCGTTCACAGGCTCGTGGAACGGTTCGTGAAACGCGCCGCTGGCGGCGGCCGCTGACGGCATATTGGGATTCATCCCCGGCGGCATCGGTTGGTTCGGCTGATAGTTCAGCGCGGCTGCCGGATAGTTGGCGGGCCCGACCGGGCTGTAAAACCCGGCGTTCACCGTCGGCAACGCGTTGGGCGCCGACATGTTGGGCGGCGGCGCACCGGACGGCATCGCTGACGGCTGCAATTCTCGGAACCGACCCTGCCCGTCGGAAGTCGGCGAGAGTTGCGAGCTCGAATTGAGGTCGATCATCGGCATGGGTTGAGGCGCTGTCACCGCGCCCGTCGGATTCGCATCCGGGTAGACCATTGGCACTTCGGTTTCACAATCGCACCACGGGCCTTGGCGAGCGGCGAACTCGACGTTTCCGTACAAGGCCATGACGTCGGTCAGGCACCAGCTCATCCGTTCCGACTCGACCATCCGAATCCGATCGAAATCGTTGTCGGCGCGGATGATGTGTGGCGTGAGCACGATCAACAACTCGCGGCGGTCGTCGCTGTTTTTCGTAAACTTGAACAGGTGGCCGACGACGGGAAGTCCCGACAAGAAGGGAATGCCGCGCACATCGGTGGTTTGCGTCGTCTCGATCAATCCGGCGAAGACCACCGTCTGGCCGCTGCGTGCGCTGATCGTCGTGCTGGCGGTGACGTTGTTGATGTTCTGGATGTTATTTTCGCCGATCGTCACAAAGGTCTGGTCCAAACGTGATTTCTCAGCGTCGATCTCCATGATCACCAGTCCGTCCGGCGTCACGCGAGGGGTCACGCCCAGGAGCAGGCCGACTTGCACCTCGTTGATGCCCTGCATCGTGGTGACGTTATTTTGGGAAATCTCCCCGGGGCGGGCGGTGACTTGGCCCACGTTGACCGAGGCCGGCTGGCTATCGAGCGTGGTCACCGTCGGGCGGCTCAGGATCTGCGCCCGGCCCTGCTGTTCGAGCGCTCGGATCAACGCGGCGACGGCGTCGCTGCTGGCCGACAGCACCAGGCCGCCGTAGCCCAACGTCGGGTTGATGCGACCCAAGCCGAACGAGCTCAATCCCTGGCCGAGCAGATTGCCCGGATTGCCGTTCGTCGAATCGCCCAGCGGTTTGTTGTTGAAGTTGAATCCCGGCACGCCCGCCACGCCCGGCGCGCCCGTCAGGCGGTCGTACAGCAGCGAATCCTGCAGGCCCAGTTCGGTGCCGAACTCGAGCGTGTTTGTCAACGTCACCTCGGCGATCAACACATCGATCTTGATCATGGGCGGTCGCCGGTCGAGCGACTGGACGACGTGTTTGACCTCGTCGAACAGCTCGGGCGCCGCGCTGATGATGATCGTGTTGCTGATCGTCTCCGGCACGACGATCACCCGGCGGTTCCACTGGATGTCGGGGCTTTCGGGCGAGATGGCTAGTTGCTGCTGGAACAACGTCGTCCGCTGCTGGATCCACGTGTTCAACGCCGTGGCTACGTCGTTGGCTGGGGCGTTGGCCAGCCAGTACACCAGCGTCTTGTGCTCGCGCAGACTCTGTTCATCCAGTCGCAACAGAATCGCCTCGACCACGCCCAGATCGCCCTCCGAGCCGGTGGCGATGATGCTGTTGGTGCGTTGGTCGACGGCGAACCGGACGGGAACCAGCGAGCTCTCGCCGCTGGCGGCGCCGGACTGCATCCCGGTCGCCAGAAACGGGCTGAGCGCGCCTTGGCCGAACACCGCCGTGGCGGGCTGGGCGGTCGTCTGCTGGCCCAGCAACTGGGTCAACATGCCGACCAGCGCGCGGGCGTCGCCGTTGACGATCGTAAAGACCTTGATCTGCGCTTGGGCATTGGGCAGCGCGTCCAACTCGGTGATCAACGCTTCGATCAGGCTCATGCTCTTGTGGGGCGCGGTGACCACCAGCGAGTTGCTGTTGTTGTCGACGGTCACGCGGACGTCCGCCAACTGGCCGGACTGGATGGCCTTGCCGCCCTCGGCGTCGACGGTCATGAACGTCAGCATGGCCGAGCGGAGCCGGGCGCGTTCGTCCTGCTGGCCGAACGTCTGAGCCGCGCCAAACGCGCCCGTTTGCGACGCTCCGAGCGGGATGCGGCTGCCGATCAACTGCCAGTTCAGCGCGTCTTGCAGCACCGGGCCGACGTCGCTGGCCAGCGCGTTTTTCAGACGAAAGATCTTCAGCTCGTTCGACGCCTCGGGCGACTCGATGTCCAACTGGACGATCATCCGCCGAACCTCCTGCATATCGACGGGGCTGGCCTGGACGATCAGCGTGTTGGTGCGATAGTCGGCGACCACGTTGACGCGCGTCCCCAGGCCGGGCCGAGCCGTTCCGGTGGCGGCCTGGGCGCCCAGTTGTTGCGTCTGGCCCAGCCGATCGACGAAGAAGTTCTGTACCGTCGTCTGGACGTCGACCGCCGAGATATGCTTGAGTCGAAAGACCTCGAATTGGGTCTCGGGCGCCGTCGCTTGGTCGAGCTTGTCGATCAGCCCCTTGACCGTCTCGACGCTGTCGGGCCGTCCGATCAACAGCAGCGCATTCGGCTTGACCAACGGGCGGATCGTAACCCGCCCCTGGCGCGGCGAGAGGATTTCGTTGTAGACCGTCCCCACCAGATCCGCCAGCACCTGGCTGCCCACGTGCTGCAACTGGACGATCTCGATGGACGGCTGCGTTTCCGCGCTGTACGTCTCGATTTCGGAGATGATCTTCCGCACGCGATCGACGTCTCGTTTATGGCCCCGCAGGACGATGGCGTCCAAGCCCTCGAGGAAATCGATCTGCACCGGGCCGATCAAGCCGCCTTCGTCGTCGGTCAAGACCGGCGAGCTGGGCTCTGCGCCGCCGGGCGCGGTTTGCGCCGCCGCGGCCTGGGGGCTGGCCTCGTCGTCGTCATCGCCCTGCTGGACCTGCGCCGAGGCCAGCCGGGTGGCGCGTGCGCCCGCGGGCAATCCGCCGGTTTGCAGCAGCACTACGGCGTGCTCGACCTTCCGCGGATCGGCCCGATTCAAAGGCACCAGGTCGGTCCGCTGGCCATCGCGGTCCTCGCGCGGGCGATCCAGCGCCTGAACCACCCGCCGCCACAGCCGGGCCGAATCCGGTTCGCCCAGATAGCCGACGGCGTCTTGGCGACGATCGACCTGCAGGACGGGCCGCTCGGCATCCTCGCCGCGCAGCGCGAACACGGCCACGTCGCCATCGTCGGTCGTCGTTCGCGCTAGGCGCGGGCCCCAGATTCGCAGCAGTTCGTCTTCGAGTTTTCGAGCCGAGATATTCCGCAGGTTCGCAGTCTGGACGGCGCCGGCGCGCGGACCGATCACGGCGGCCGAAGCCGCGGCGGCCGTGGGCGCGTCGGCACGTTTGGCGGCCTCGCCCGCCGCGGTCGTCGTCGGCTGAAGCGTCCGGGCGATCTGTTGTTGAAGGCTCGCGGGAGCGACGATCAACAGTTGCGAGCTGCGCGCATCGGCGGCGATCCGCGCGCCCGTCTCCGGCGGAAACTTGCGCCGCAACTCGTCGAACGTCTGAGCGAGCCGCGACGCCTCGATCGGATAATTGCGAACGACGGGCGGCGACGAGGCCGCGGCGGCTGGCCGCGGGGCGGCCGGTTGACTCGGCGTGGGGCGATCCAGCGTTTCGATCAACTGCGCCGCCAGCCGCTGAACCCCATCGGCGCCATGCACCAGAACGCGGTTGCCATCGCGGTCGGCGATCACCTCGTGCTGGGCCCCGTCGCTGGACAGCAGGCCTTCGAGCTGCGACGCGATCTCCTCGGCGGATACATGCTTCAGACGGTACGCCTTTGCGTCGATCCGCGCGGCGTCCTGCCCCGCCAACAACCACGCAAATCCCGCCAGTGTCATGCCCACGCCGACCAGCAAGGTCAACCGGCCGGCCGAGAGCATTTTGGCTTGTGCTGTCATGTTACCCGATCCCCAGCTAACGCCCCAATCGCCGCCCTTGGTCTGCCGTTCCGCCAGCTGCGCAACACAGCCGGGCGCGGCCGCATAATCCGCACATCCAGAAAAATCGGCACAATTTAACAGGTCCGTGAGGAGAACTTTGCGGGCTGCCCAATTTATGCCGGACACCGACGAGAATTTCCGGTAGAACGCCACGCCCGTGCGGCCAAGGCGGACTGACGGGTTCCCGGGCGCGCATGTCGCCCGGATCGCCAGCGAATCCCGAACAACGCGGCCGCCGACGGCGGCGACGCGCTCAGATGGCCGTGTCCGGGTGCGCCGGGCGTCGGCCTGTTGCGCGCAGGCCCGTTGCCGCCTGCTGACGGGCTTTCTAAAATTGTGTCGGGCCGGGGCGCGTGGGCGTGCACCGCCGATCGTTTCTACTCGAACCAGAGGGTCTCGACCATGTTGCAGCAGATGCGCAAACAATCGACGTGGATGTTGTTGGCAGGGTTGGCGATGGGCCTGTTGATCGGGGTCGGGATGATGGTCGGCACGCTCGTGGCCGTTCGCTCGGCTCCGTCCGCCGGCTTGACGTTGCCCGAGACCCTGTTGCACGCCACGGCGTCGCATAGCGGCAAGTCCATGGCCATGGCCACCGGTCTGGTCGACGAAGAGGTCGAGGGGCTGTTCATCCTCGACTATCTCACCGGCGATCTGCAGTGCTACATCATCAACCCGCGCTACCCGACGCAGTGGAGCGGCCTGTACAAGTACAACGTGCTGCGCGACCTGGGGGCCGAGCAGGGAAAAGAGCCTAACTATGTGATGGTCACCGGACAGACCCAGTTCGTCCGCGGCACGTCGGCGGCGACGCCTGCCCTGTGCGTGGTCTATGTCATGGACGCCAACTCGGGCAACTTTGCCGCTTACGGGCTGGGCTGGAACCGGACGGCGTTTCGCAGCCCCCAGGTCCAAACCGGCACGCTGACCCTGCTGCAGGCGGGCAAAGCGCGGACGTTGGAAATCCGTCAATGAGCCAAAGTTCGAGGATCCTTATGTCGGCGAGCTCCGAAAGCGTGAACATCTTTGTCAACGGCGAGCCGCGCTGCGTCGCGCCGCGGACGACGATTGCCCAGTTGCTGGACACACTGCGTCTGGATTCGCGAGCGCTGGCGGTCGAGCTGAATCTGGACGTCGTTCCGCGCGGTCAGCACGCCCAGCGCGTGCTGTGCGAGAGCGACCGATTGGAGATCGTAACCCTTGTGGGAGGAGGATAGAACATAATGTCAAATCCGACGGCCGAAGACGGCGTTTCGGCGGAAACTCGACTGCGCATCGGCAGCCACGTGTTGCACAGCCGGCTATTCGTCGGCACCGGCAGGTACCAGACGTACGAGATCATGCGCGAGGCGTTGGAACTGTCCGGAACCGATTGTGTGACGGTTGCCATTCGTCGCGAACGGCTGTACGACAGCAGCGGACGAAACATCCTGGACGCCATGGATCTGCAACGCTACACGCTGTTGCCGAACACGGCCGGCTGCTTTACGGTCGAAGACGCCGTGCGAACCGCCCGCTTGGGCCGCG
Organism: Candidatus Anammoximicrobium sp.; assembly: GCA_032229885.1. Lineage (GTDB taxonomy): Bacteria > Planctomycetota > Planctomycetia > Pirellulales > Pirellulaceae > Anammoximicrobium. Next base: position 8,141 of record JAVYAJ010000216.1, read on the forward strand.
AAATCCTGCTGGGCCTCGAAAACCCGGGGGCGGACTGGGTCAAGCTCGAAGTCCTCGCCGACACCAAGACGCTGCTGCCCGACCCGATCGCCACGGTCCAGGCGACCGAGCTGTTGGTGAACGAAGGTTTTCAGGTGCTGGTGTACACGTCGGACGATCCGATCGTCGCGCGGCGGTTGAAACAGGCCGGCGCGGCGGCGGTGATGCCGGCTGGCAGCCCGATCGGTTCCGGACAGGGCATTCTGAACTTCACCAACCTGCGGATCTGTCTGGAATACCTCAAAGAAGACGATCCCGACTATCCCGTGATCGTCGATGCCGGGGTGGGAACCGCCAGCGACGTCGCCGTCGCCATGGAGACGGGCATCGATGGCGTGCTGCTGAACACGGCGATCGCCCACGCCAAAGACCCGTTGAACATGGCGCGCGCGATGCGGCACGCCGTCGCCGCCGGACGCTTGGCCTATCTGTCCGGCCGCATTCCCCGGAAGCTGTACGCCACCGCCAGCAGCCCGCTCGAAGGCGTCATCGGCGCAGCCTGAGGCAGCTAGCACGCGACCGAAATGAAAGCGGCGCGGCAAGCGCACCGCGCGCCCCGCGCCGTCGTGGCAGATCCCACGCCGTCCGCGAGGGCTCCGCGCCGCCCTGGGCTTCCCCGTCGGCACCCGGTGCCGAACGCGCCCAACCCGCCGTCCCACGCCGCAGCCCCGGGAACCCCCTCTGATCCATAATCCGGCCACTGGTCCTACGTCTCATCTGTCTAATTCGTCCCATTCGTCTTATGCGCCCCATGCGCGATTTGTGAACTCAAAATTCCAGAAGTCGCCCGCATCAAAATTGCTCTTGATTCAATCCGGCGGATCGCGGATATACGACGATCGCCCGGAATCGAACGCACGCGGACGATCAGATGCACGGTCATGTCGTTCTGAATCGCCGGCGACGCGCGGCGGGTGCGCCGTCGCGGCAGGCTCGATTCGACCGTTTGCCATCGCCCCGCGCCGATCGGATTCTTGGGGCGACGGATTCAGTAGGCAAGCATCGCAAACCCGGCCCACCGATGGAGTGCGCGTGTGGACACGGCGGTCGCAACGAATCGTATTCTGCTCGAGTGTACGCCGACATTTCGCACAGGCGCCCGTCGCGGAATTCCGCGCACCGTTCGCAGCATTGTGCGGCACGCGCCGGCCGCGGCGGACGAGCTCGGCGTCGGGTGGTCGTCGCTGGCCTACGCCTGCGGCAGTTGGACGCAGGCCTCGTGGTCTGGACACGAGCCGCGCACCCGGGACAGCAGGGCCGTGCAGGCATACCGTCGGGCCGCGCAGGCAGTGTGCGCGCTGGTTCCATCGCCCGGGCTGCGGCGTTTGTTGCTGCCGCAGCCAGGGCGGGCGGGAATTTGGAAGGGACCGCTGCTCGCCGCGCGCGCCGTGCGCGGCATGGCTCGACGGACGCTCTGGCCGCAGATTCGGCCCACCGCTGGCGACGTCCTGCTGGTGCTGGATTTCTGGCTGCGGCCCCCGGCAAGTTACTGGCGACAGATCGCTGCCGCCCGACGCCGCGGCGCGCGGATCGGCGTGGTCGTCTACGACCTGATTCCGCTCACCCATCCGTTCCTGGTCGGTCCGCGGCATCAGCAACGTTTCGAACAGTGGCTGGATGCGGCTGCCGCCCACGCCGATTTCTTCGTGTCGATCTCCAACACGGTGCGCGACGAGCTGCGGACGTATCTCGACCAGCGGAGGCAGGGCACGTCGTGGCCGAACCACCGCCATGCGTCGTTCGCGCTGGGTTCCGAGTTGGGCGTCGAACATCATGGCCAGGTCCGCGCCGACGTGGTCCGAGCGCTCGCCTCTGACGACGTCTACTTGATGGTCGGCGCGATCGAGCCGCGGAAGAATCAGGCCTTTCTCCTGGACGCGTTCGAGCGGCTGTGGGCAGACGGGCAGGACGTGCGGCTGTGCCTCGTAGGCGGCTATGCGTCGCGCGACTCGGAGCTGGTTCAGCGGATCGAAGGACACGTCGAACGCGGCCGGAAGTTGTTCTGCTTTACGGATCTGAGCGACGCCGAGCTTGCGCACTGTTATGCGCGGGCCAAGGCACTGGTCTATCCGTCGATCGTCGAAGGCTTCGGTTTGCCGATCGTCGAAGCGTTGCGGCACGGCCTCCCGGTGCTGGCCAGCGATACGCCGATCCATCGCGAGGTAGGCGGCGAGTTCTGCGAGTATTTCTCCCTCTCTTCGCCGTGCCTGTTGGCCGAACGGATCGCCGCTCGCCAGCGGTCCGCCGCGACATCGCCCGCTCGCGATCCGGCGGCGTATCGTGCCGTCAGTTGGCAGGACAGTTGCCGCCAACTGTTCCAGACGTGTCTCGAATCGAGCCCAGGGACAGAAAGGACCGACCGTGCAAGTCTGTTTCGCCCAGCATGGCGAGGATCTGGTGTTGGGGCGCGCGCTGAGATGGCCTCGACGCGGATTTTACGTTGACGTCGGCGCCGCGCACCCGACGGCGCTGTCGGTGACTCGCCTGTTTTACGAGCGCGGCTGGAACGGCGTCAACATCGAGCCGCTGCCGCACATGTTCCACGCCCTGGCTTGCCAACGGACACGCGACGTCAACCTGCGGGTGGCCGCATCTGACCACGCCGGCGCGTCCAGCTTCTTTCAGGTGACCGCGCGCACCTGCGCCGATGGCAGCATCGCCACCGGCTTGTCGACGTTTGACCGCGAACTGGCCGCCCACTACCGTCGCGAAGGATATATCGTCGACGAGTTGACAATCCCCTTGATGACGTTGGACGCGATCCTGGATCGACATGCCACAACGACCATTGATTTCCTGAAGCTGGATGTCGAAGGCCACGAGCAGGTCGCGCTCCGCGGATTGAACCTGTCGCGTCACCGTCCGCGGATCCTGCTGATCGAAGCCGTTCGGCCGCTGACCGCCGTCCCTGCGTACGACGATTGGGAACCCCTGGTCACAGGGCAAGGTTACGCATTCGCGGCGGACGACGGCGTCAACCGCTACTATGTCCGCGACGAGGATCGCCCGCTGGCGGCGCGGCTGCGCCCGTTGGCGGCCCACGAATACCTGCGCATCGGCGATTCCGGCCACGTCAATTTTAACCAGCGTTGGCTAAAACCTTGGAAACGACTCGCCAGGTCCTGGCTGCGTCCGGCAAAGCCGGCCTGAGGCACGACACCGACACGAACATCTACCCAGCCGACGACGGTCGTCGGTTGCAACCCGACGTGTACACGCGGGGCTGCGCCAACCTCCAGCGGAACCTATCGACGCCGCAGCGGGCAGGCACGCACTTCGTCATGTCGTACGCGGGCATGGCGGTGAACGGCATCGCCGGTTTTGCAAACTCCCGGCCCGTGGCGACAGCCGCCAGACGCTGGCGGAAACGCTGGCCGACATCCCCGAGGACGCCGACGATCTGAACACCGCGGAACAAGAACACCTCGAAGAAACCCTGGTCGACGACGCCACGGCCGAGAAAACGGTCGACGAGCTCGAGGCGGAAATCGTCATGCTCAGCAGACTCGAACGCCAGGCCAAGCGGGTCGTGGTCTCGGGCCACGATCGGAAATGGGACGAGCGGTCCAAGATCCTACAGCGCACGCCCGAGATGCGGGGCGCCGCCGGCCGCCAGCGCAAGCTGCTCGTCTTCTCCGAGCACCGCGACACGCTGGACTATCAGCACGACAAGATCGCCGGCGTCCCGGGGAACCACGCCGCCATCGTCACCATCCACGGCGGCACGCATCGCGACGAACGCCGCCGGTTGCAGGCCCTGCTCCGTTCGGACCCCGACGCCTGCATGCTGGTCGCGACCACCGTCACCGTCACCCGCAACGAGATCCTGTACGCCTCCAACCAGGGCGAAAAGTTCGTCCTGGCCATCGTGCTGGTCAACGACGACGGCACCACCGACGGCCCATACTACCTCCGCCGCCCCTTCGACCGCGAGCCGGACTGGGGCGTGGCGTCGGTGAACCATGAACTACACGAGCTGCTGCGCCGCAGCACACCGGGGGCAGCCCGATGGACTTGAACGCACAAACAGAACCGTTCAGCCGCGCCTATGTCCAGGCGGTCGCCGCGGTGGTCGGATTTGCGTGGGCCGTGCCGAGCGTGGATGATGATCGCATCGACTTGACCTTGTCGGCCAAGGGCGGGGGCGGAACCACCCGACGTCCAAAACTAGCTTTCCAGCTAAAATGCCCTGCGCAGGATGCGCCTTCGCAACCGAACTTCTCCTATCCGCTCAAGATCAACCATTACGATGATCTCCGTGACGATACGGTCCTGGTCCCTCGAATTCTGGTCGTCGTCTTGGCGCCCGATCACCTAGCCGCTTGGCTGCGCCATAGCGAGGTCGAAATGGCCCTGCGACGGTGCGGGTATTGGACCAATTCACACGGATTGCCAGCGACCACGAACAACCCCACGGCGCCCGTCACGATAGACCGTGACAACGTGTTCAGTCCGTCCGTCCTGACCTAGCGCGGCCGGCAGCCGCAACCGAACACGGGCCGAGAAATATTGAAGAGGACCAGAAATCACACGAATAAGGACATCGCGTCTAACCGCTTTTCTACATACCACTATCTGTGTTCATCCGTGTCCATCCGCCGTGATTCGCCTGCCATGTCTCTCCCCGCTACGGCGGGACGCCGAAATCTCAGCGCCCTCAGCGTCTCCGCGTTTCCAAAACGTATTTTCATGTAGCCCGGCCAGTTCGCCCGCGCAAGGGCGTCGATGAAACGCAGAGACGCAGAGGTGTCTTGCTCCCGCTGCAATCGCTTGAGCAACGCCAACGAAGACGCTTTAGCTTCGCTCAGCGGTATCTGCTTTCGCTTGCCGTTGGCGAGCGTCAACGTTCCGCACCAGCGCTTGCTGAAGATCGTTTCTTTGCTTCCGGCTCTCGTTGTCTGCTTTCGGAAAACGTTCATCGCCAACGCCCCTTCTCTCAGCGATTGGCGTTGGCGTATTTGCACAGCATTTGCACGGAATCTTGTGCAAATACGGTGCAAATAACGAAAAAAACGCCTAACGCAACGAGCGTCAATCGCTGACGTAAAGCGTTGTACGATAAGCGTTTACGAGAGTAGGCCCGGAGGGACTTGAACCCCCGACCAAGGGATTATGAGTCCCCTGCTCTAACCGCTGAGCTACGGGCCCGATTTGGTGCGTGGTTTCGAGATTGGTGAGAGTCTCGAAGCGACGGTACTATACCTCATCGTGTGGACGAATCGCAACGGACAGTCCGCTCTTTTGGGGCCGCGGGCGAGCGGGCCGCACGGCCAGTCGCGACGCGTCGCCATCCGGACCGGGGCGGCGTTGCCGATGGGATCGCACGCGCAACGTTTGGAGCGTTGCGCGACAGCATGGGATCGAGCGACATGACGGGTCCAGACCGCGACACGGGCGACACGCCGAGCGCGGCGGTAAACGACCTGGTCCTTTCTTGACGGCGAAGTCGTAGCAGGAGCGAAGACGGGGAAAATAACGCGACACGGGCGTCGTTCGGGTTCGGCCCGCGTTTCCACTTGACGCGCGCCACTTGGATTGGCCGTCAATCCCAGATCTCGTTCAGTCTTCGCACCCAGTTCCCGTGCAGGATCGCCGCAATGGCGTCGACAGCGTAGCCGCGCGCGGCCAACAGGCCCTCCAAACGCTGGAGGTCGGCGATCGTCTCCAAATCCCGCGGACACTGCTCGCGACCATATCCGCCGTCCAAATCCGATCCAATACCGCAATGGCGAGCGTTGCCGGCCAACTGGCAGATGTGATCGATGTGCTGCACGATCCGTGCGATCTCGAGGCCCGCTTCGTCCGGCGTGGTCTGTCCGGGAATCCAGCCCGGCTGCATCATCCAGGCGTCGAATGCGACGCCGATGACCGCCTGCCGATCAATCAGCGCTCGAATCTGCTCGTCGCTGAACTGGCGCTGATGGGGAACCAACGCCCGACAGTTGTTGTGGCTGGCCCAAACCGGGCCGTCGAATCGGTCCAAGGCTTCCCAAAAAGCCTCGTCTGTCAGGTGCGTGACATCCAAGACAAGTCCCAGGCGTTGCATCTCGCCGAGCAGTTCGCGGCCGGCTGGCGTCAGGCCGCCACGAGCGCCCGTTCCCGGGGCATAGCGGCCGGGGCCGTAATGGGCCAGACCGACGGCTCGCAGACCGTCTGCGCAAGCCCGCTCGAGGTGCGCTGGCGTAAGGATCGAGTCCGCGCCTTCGAGGCTCAGGATGTATCCGATCGGCGCATTCGGCGGCGGTCCGTGCCGCCAGAGATCGACGATTCGATTCAGGCCCTGCCGGTCGACGATCTGAACCATCTGCCCGGCGTCTTCCATCGCGCGATACCAGGCTAGCTGGGCCTGAGTCACCGCCCACGCGATCTCCGGACTGTTCCAGCCGGGCAGCGCGTTGTCCGGCGCGACGTAGCGGGCGATTTGCGTGGCGATGCACACGCCGATTTGCCCGCGACGCATCTCGTCGAACGCCACAACGCCCGAGCCGCGATCACGTTTGTCCGTCAGCGTTTGCTCGCGACGGCGGATCTCGGCCAGTGGACGCGTCAAATCCCGATTCCATTCGATGGCGTTCATGGCCAAGTCCAAATGGGCGTCGAAAATCAGCATGGCAGTGGTCCGTGAGAGAATGGTCTCGGAAAGCTCCAGTATCTTGCCCACGCGCGGCGGCACAAGATGGGACGACAAAAACCGCGGCCGTTCCTGACGCCCGATCGGAAAATGACTATGATAATCCGCTTGCCAGAATCTCGATTCGCTTGGTCTGTAGGAACGGAAGATGGTTTGGGAAGGCTACGTGACGATTGCCACCGTCGTCCTGTTGATCGTGGGGCTGGCGCGCGGTTGGGGGCCTCCCGATCTGCTGGTGCTGGCCTGCCTGACGGGCCTGACGTTGCTCGGCTCGCTGGCGGGCAGCGAGCGGTTGCCCGATCCCAGCGAGGCGCTGACGGGAATGGGCAATGCGGGCTTGATCACCGTGGGCGCGTTGTTCGTCGTCGTCGCCGGTCTGACGCAGACGGGCGCCATGGCTTTGATCGTTCAACCCCTCTTGGGACGGCCGCGCACGGCGCTGGCCGCGCAGGCTCGGCTGTGCCTGCCCGTGACGGCGCTGAGCGCATTTTTGAACAACACGCCGGTCGTAGCCATGTTCATGCCCGTGGTGACGGACATCTGTAAGAAGACGGGCATCAGCCCCAGCAAGCTGTTTCTGCCGTTGGCCTACGCATCGACTTTCGGCGGCGTATGCACGCTGATCGGGACCAGCACGAATTTGATCGTCGCCGGGTTGGTCATCAAAGCTCGTCTGCCGGATTTGCCGACGCTGCACATGCTCGACGTGACGTGGGTCGGTTTGCCCTGCGCGCTGGCCGGGCTGGCCTATTTGCTCTTGTTCAGTCGGCGTCTGTTGCCGGACCGGCGGCCGGCGATCAGCCTGACGGACGATCCGCGCCAGTACACGGTCGAGATGTTGCTTCAGCCGGGCGGTCCGCTGGTCGGCCAGACGGTCGAACAGGCGGGATTGCGGCACTTGCCGGGATTGTACCTAGCGGAAATCGAGCGTTCGGGAGCGATTCTGCCAGCCGTCGGACCTCGAGAACGGCTGCACGCCGGCGACCGCCTGGTGTTCGTCGGCATCGTCGAATCGGTCGTCGATCTCCAGAAGATTCGCGGACTGATGCCAGCCACCAACCAGACGTTCAAGCTCGACGCGCCGCGCCTGCAGCGGAGCCTGATCGAAGCCGTCGTCTCGGACCGTTGCCCGTTGGTCGGAAAGAGCATCCGCGAGGGGCGCTTCCGCAGCGAATACAACGCGGTGGTGATCGCGGTGGCGCGCAGCGGTCGGCGGCTGGCGGCGCGAATCGGCGACATCGTCCTACAGCCCGGCGACACGTTGTTGTTGGAGGCGCATCAGGATTTCGCCAAACAACAACGAAACTCGAGCCACTTCTTTCTGATCAGCGGGGTCGAGAACTCGGCGCCGACTCGCTACGAGCGGGCTTGGCTGGCGCTGGCGATCATGGTCGCCATGGTGTTCGTGGCGAGCGTCGGCTGGTTGGATATGCTGACGGCGGCCTTGGTGGCTGCGCTGCTGATGATCCTGACCCGTTGCTGTACGAGCGCCGAAGCCCGCCGAAGCATCGACTGGTCGGTGCTGTTGGTCATTGGCGCATCGCTGGGCATCGGTCAGGCATTGGAGTCCAGCGGGGCCGCACAGGCCGTGGCGAGCAGCGTCATCGATCTGGCGGGCGGGCGGCCCTGGCTAGTCCTGGTGATGGTCTATCTGGTGACCATGGTGTTCACCGAACTGATCACGAACAATGCCGCGGCCGTGCTGGTGTTCCCCATCGCGTTGGCGGCGGCAAGCTCGTTGGGAGTCAGCTTTATGCCCTATGCCATCGCGGTGATGATCGGCGCCTCGGGGGGATTTTCCACACCGATCGGTTATCAGACCAATTTGATGGTGTTCGGACCCGGCGGCTACAAGTTCGGGGATTATGTCCGACTGGGATTACCGTTGGATCTCGTGTTCATGGCGGTGACCATCACGCTGGCGCCGCTGGTGTTTCCATTCCACCCGGCGTGAGGCGTTCGCATCGGCACATCGCGGCTTGGCAATGAATGTTTGGTCTCTCGCGTTCTCTAGCAGCGTCGACTGGAGATTCTGGCTGTGGGCCACCCTGTCTTTCGCGGGGCTGTTTCTGGCCAGCTTTACGCTCAGCCTGACGCTCGTGGGGCTGACATTGGTGCGGTTGCCCGCAACCTATTTTTTGGATTGTCCCGATCGCGGGCTATGGATTCATCATCGTCGCAGCATTCGCTGGCTGGGGCTGGTTCTCAAAAACATGGTGGGATGCGTGTTGGTCATGCTGGGAATTGTGCTGTCGCTACCCGGCGTCCCCGGCCAGGGCCTGTTGACGATCCTGCTGGGAATACTGTTGTTGGACCTGCCTGGCAAACGCCGGCTCGCCCGCCGGATTCTGGCTGCACCGCATGTGTTGGACCGCGTCAATCGACTTCGGGCGCAGTTTGGCAAACCGCCTTTGCTGCTCGAAGAACCAGCGAAACAAACCGTGTCTAACGCGTCGTGAGTGTTCGATGGCGATAGCCTGTGCCCGTCGCGCCGCGTGTGCGAGAAACGAGACGGCGAGACGCACACGGCCAGGGCGAAATCCGCCGCGTCGAGAGCCAGCGCAGCCGATCGGATTGGACGTGCATGATCGACCAGCCGACGGAGAAAACGAGAGCGACGGCGACGCGTTCAGCGGTCGTCGGCCGTGACAACAGACGAAATCTGCACTTCGATCTGTCCGACGTTGTCCGCCAGTCCGGCGGAACGGTCGTTGATCCTCAGATACAACGTGCCCGGCGACTGGATGGTCAGGTCCGTCTCCAACCCAATGCCGTCGGGGCGGGCCAGCGGCGTCAAACCGGCCAGCGGCCGGGCGTCATCGCGGACGGCGCCCAACAACATGCCGAGCGGGCGCCCCTGGTGGTAGTGCAACGTGATCCCGTTCGGTTCACACCACCAAATGTCGTGGGACCGTCCGAGCTGATAGCGACCGCGGGCTCGCACGCGATAGGTTGCGCCGGGTTCAAGCCGGATTCCGCTGGACTGCCACCCGCGGCCCACGGCGATGGTGGTTGTCACGCCGTCGGGGGGCAGTGGCCGAGACGCGACCCGTTGGATCTGTTCCCGGAGGATGTCGTATCCGTAGTCCGCGTTCATCACGAACAACTGCCATTGTTCGTTCAGCTCTGGCCAATCCGCGCCGACCTGGTCTTTGAACCAGACGGTCAGATCCGGGTCGGAAACCTTGCCGCGCAACCGCCGAAACGAGGCTTGGCTGAGCGGATGAACATCCAGGAATACTGCCAGGCCCCAGCACCAGGCGTACGCTTCGACACGCCGATGCGCCGTCGAGCCAAAGTTCATGATCGCTTCGGGCATCAGCCCGCGGGCGGCTGCCGCCTCGTCGCGAATCAGCTTGATCCGCCCCCATCCGGGCGTTTCGGACTTGTCGCGCGGAAAGTACGCCAGGGTCATGCGCCGATCTTGCCACCGGTGCGTGGCCAGCAGTTCCGCCATCCCTTCGGCATACCACGGTGGACCGATTCCGCCCAGGAAATGGTCCATGAAAGCGTGCGTCCCTTCGTGCAGCAGCAGGTGCCGCCGATAGTAGTCGTCCGTTTGCTCGTACAGCCACAGGTACCTTCGCCGTTGATAGCCGTGAGGAAACGGCGGCAGATCGTCCGGGTACATTCCGGCGCCCGCAAAACGGTTCTTCTCGCTCATCAGAAATCCGATCATCTGCCAGTCGGCAGCCCGATCGACCGTGAGGTCGAAGTATTGACACCACAGCGGGACCGCCGCGTCGAACGCGGCAGGCAGCTCGTCGACGTCGGCCGATGTCGGAACGTCCGTATACAGAATCAGATGTCGCCCGGTCAATTTTCGAATGCCGAGCACCGCGGCCTTCGTGTCGTCGATCAACAGCTCGTCCGACTGGTTGTCGAGCCCCGTGGAACGTCCCACGGTTCCCGTCGCAGTTGTCGGGTCGCCGGAGTCGTCTTGATCGGAGGCGAGCAGATCGGCGAACGTGCGCGGTCCGCTGGGCAGCCGGGCCGGACCGAAACCGCGAGGCGGCCGACGCTGCCCGGTCGTATCATGCGACGGCGCGGAAGCATCGCTGTCGGCAGTCGAGGCTGAATCTGCGTGATGCGGCGTCGGCCGTGGTTCGCCCGAACGCAGGCCCTGCCGCATCGGTTCGCCCGCCGCCGGTTCGACCGTTGACGAGGACGATGATCGCACGTCTGTCCCGTCGGACGATGATCGGGCAATCGTTCTGCCACGGCCTCCGTTCGATCGTTTGTGGGCGGCATGTTCAAGGCTCGCGCGGCCGCACCCGAACAGAAGGCTCGCCAAGCAGACGCTTGCCACTAGGCTTCGAGCCGCCACACATCGCGATTGAATGAACGCACACAGCATGTGTCATCTGCTTTCACGGAACTCGGCCCTCGACACGCCGCCACGCCAGCGGCTGTCATAAATGCCTCCGATCACCGTGGCCTGCAGCAACGCCTCAGGACTGGCGCCGCGCGCGTGCCTCTTCTGGCCGAAGGCCATATTCATCCGGGCCGCGGTGACACGTTGATGTTGGCCTTCGGTCAACACGGTTCCTATCATCTCTAACTCCTGGGGCGTTGCCCCAGGCTACGTTGGTGATGGCCTTCGGCGAACACGCTTCCTGTCGTCTGTGCTGCGCAACAGTCATGCAATACCAATTCCACCTAACGCGGGCTAGCGCCCGCAACCCAAGAATCTGTTTGGCCGAAGGCCTCCGATCACCGTAGCCTGGGGCAACGCCCCAGGGCTGACGCCG
>JAVYAJ010000217.1:0-5276 GCA_032229885.1 Candidatus Anammoximicrobium sp.
GAGGCGTGTTGGCCGAAGGGCATCACCAACGTAGCCTGGGGCAACGCCCCAGGAGCCAGAGACGACAGCAACCGTGTTGGCCGAAGGGCAACATCAACGTGTCACCGCGGCCCGCGTGAATATGGCCTTCAGCCAAAAGCAGCACGCGCGCGGCGCCAGTCCTGGGGCGTTGCCCCAGGCTACGGTGAGCGGAGGCCTTCGGCCAAACTGATTCAGCGCCGACCTGCGCTCAAACGCGCACCAGTTGAAGCGGTAGTAGTTTAAGAAATTGGCCGCGCCAGAACTGCGCCGTCCTAGGGGGCGTGCTCCGTCGCGTCTGTCCGGTTGCGGCCACGACGGCGCGTGGCCCTCTAGCGTGGCCTGAGCTTAGTTTGGGGGATACGTTCCAGGCTGACAAACTAGGGAACAATGGTCCGTAGTGGGCGATGGATTCTGGCTGGCGAGACTAGACGCGCAGCTCGGAATAATCCTGAGCCATCAGATAGGATCGGAACGCGATGAACAAATGGCGTGCCCGTTCGTCCGTTCCAGCACGTCGGCGGTCTCGCTGCCGTCTCGGGCGAATCGTGATCTGAATGATCGTCTTGGATTCGCCGCCGCTTGTCGCCGAGCCGTCGTCGGTGATTCGCGCAAGATCGATTTCGACCAACAGCGCCGGCACGTAATGGCGACGAGGTATCCAGGAAATGGTTTGGCCAGCCACGCCCAGAACCAGACGATTCTCGCCGATTTCGAGAATCTTGGTGGGGTGATCCGCGACAAACCCCCGCAGTTTCGCCATCGCCAGAGGCAGCGGCACGGTAGTGACGACTCGGCGTTGCAACACGTGCTGGGCAGGCAGTGACGGCCGCCAGGAAAACCAATTCCGATGTTGACGGGCCTCGGGCTGCGAACGGACGCTGCCGCCGCCCAACGACACGACCGTATTGCGGCCCGCGGCTTTGGCCTGCAACAACGCTCGATCAGCCCGCTGAAGCATTGTTTCACCTGTGTCGCCCGGCTGCAATTCGGCGACTCCGAAGCTGACGGTCAGGCTCCGTCCGTTCAGAATGCGATGAGGCTGCTGGGACCAAGCCTCGCGAATGGCCTCGGCGCGTCCGATGGCGGCGACCGTGTTGCAGTCCGAGCACAGCATCACGAACTCTTCGCCTCCGTATCGCGCCACCACGTCGCCGGCGCGGCAGTTCTCGCGCAGCAACGTGGCAAAGGCAACCAGGATCTCGTCTCCGGCCTGGTGACCATAGCGATCGTTGATCCGTTTGAAAAAGTCGAGGTCGCAGATCATCATGCTATAGGGCAAACCGCGCGACAGATGATCGGCGACCCAACGCGCATGAACACGGTCGAACTCCGCTCTGTTTGCGACCCCGGTCAGCCCGTCTCGCGCGACGCGTTCATTCAGCCGGTGCAGGCGCTCTTCCAACGTAATCCGAGAGGAAGCGTCCGTCAGCAGCAGAGTTGCTCCGCAAACCAAGCTATCGACGCCCAGAACGGGCATTGCGCAGGCATCAACCGAGACCTTCAGGCCGCGATGATCGGTAATCAACGCTCGCTTGAACGAGCAGGTCCCGTCGCGCACCGCCTGCCCTACCGGACACTGGTCGGCCGGGATCAGCTTGTAATGTTCGTCCCGCAACTGCACGATGCCGGGATCCCACAATTGATGCTCGACGGTCCTCGCGGGAACACCGGTCAGCAATTCGAGAGACCGATTCCATTTCAGGATCCGCAGGGCGGCGTCGACGAACACGACTCCGTCGTGCATCGAATCGACTAGGTGCTGGTAGAACAGTCCGTCGAAAAGTTCCCCCCGTACGGGTGGAACCGACTTTGGGCGGATCGCCTCGAAACGAGGGAGAGCGTCCCGGTTTTGCAGCCAGTTCGTCCGCGGGACGTCATCGAGGCCATGGCCGTTCGTGCGCAGAAAATCTCCGAATCGCTCGATCAACCCGGGGTCGAACTGCGTGCCCGCACGCTCGCGCAACCTGCTCATCGCCACCTCGCGCGGCAACGGTGGGCTGCCGGGGCCCACGGCGGTCAGCATGTCAAACGCGTCGACGATTGCGAGCATCCGAGCGCCGAGCGGCAACTGGTCTTGGCATCGATCGAACTCACCATTGGATCCATCGTACCAGGCCGGGGCGTAATGGACGGCGTCGAGCACGTCGGGCGAGCAGCAACCTCCGCCAAGGATCTCGCGAGCGCGCTCGCGATCGCGAGCGATTGTCTCCGTTGTGGCGACCGGCCCTTTTCGCCAATCCTGCAAGAGATGATCTGGCAGCCCGATCTTTGCGACATCGTGCAGCAACGCGGCGACGTCGAGCTGGTCGCGATCGTCCGCCGACGATCCCAGGAAGGCCGACCAGGACGAACAGGCGAACGCGACTCGCAGAGAATGCTCGGCCGTCGGAGGATGCCGGGCGCGCAACGCCAGAAACAGACTGCTTGCCCCGCCAAGCTTAGTTCGGATCAGCTCATCTACATCTCGGTTATCCGAAAAGCAGGCGTGTGCCTCGTGATCCGGACTTGCGGGCGCTCCGACGGGCGTTTGACGCTCGGCCCGAGGGGCGGCGCACAGGTCCGCTTGCCAACCATCACTGCATTGCCACCCGACGCTTGCTTTCAACATCTGTTCAGTCATCGTCTGCGCTCGGCTCGTAACGCCTCGCTCGCGGGCCATCTACCATGAACCGCACGTCTCGGGCTTCCAATCCAGTCAATTCGGAAGATGGATGTCATGGCCTCTCTTCACCGCCCACCGGCCCAAATCTTTCCGGCTATGCTGTGCGCCGACCAGATTTCCGCACGAACGTTCCGGATGCAGCCGGAAACGCTCTGCCGAACCGTGAACCTCGTCTCGCGACAAGGCGCAATGCCGCCGAAATGCCTCGTCTCGACCAATTCGCGAGGCCCGAGGCCCAAATCTGGGTACGAAAGGCGGCCTAAAGCCCGCCTTCAAAGCCGCTAGTTCGAGCTACGTGAGGCATCGCGCGGCCTGCTCGGCATCGACAGCCTAGGTTATCGAATCCGGCGAGTCAATTTTTCCTGCTGAATGGCCCTGCGTAATCGATGCGCCCGAGTCTCGCCAACCACCTAGAAAAAATATCCAAAATTTTTTTTCGCGCCCTATAAACTAGTTCCGGTGGGTGGGTGCACAAGAAGTGGGCAACTTCGCGAATGCTTATAAAACAATCAGATCTGCTTAAAAAATGTCACTATGGGTTTGTTGGCTCTAAGTACAAGCAGTGCAATCACATGCGTGTTGGACTTGACGCGGGTCGAGCATTTTGGCTAAACCCATAGAGCGATCGTGATAGCTTTCCAGACCACTCTCAGAGAACGCGTAATGGAAGGAGCCGGATATGATGGAGACCGTGGGCGTTGTCAGCCATAACGAAGGCGAACGTGTCGAGTCGACGTCGGTGTTGGAGGCATCGCTCGAATCGGCCGCGCCGGAGATGACATGGGACGAGCGAGTTCAAATCGTCCGTCAATTCACGGCCGACAAGTTTGCTGAATCGGCGGATTGGGTCGAATTTTATCGAGAGGTCCTCGGAGTCGATGGAATCGTGGCAGAATTGTTCTCCACAGCGGACGAGAAGGATCTGCTGCAGAAGACGCCCGAATACGCCGAGATCCTTCTCCAGTTGACCCAGCTTCGCGCAAAGAATCGAGGCCAGTTCGAATCCGAGGAAGAGGATCTGCGCGTCATCACGGTCCGCTTGCCCAAGTCCCTCCACGAAGCCTTGCGGCACGAAGCGCATCGACATCGAACAAGCATGAACAAGCTGTGTATATCCAAATTGATCCAAGTGATCGATGGTGAACTGGTGCCTTCCGAGTTTGCGAGTTCCGAGACGAGTGGCCGCGGCCGTCGCTCGCGGAAACGCCAGAAAGGCCAATGTGAGCGCTCAGCCGTCTCGGAGCCGGCGTCGACAACGCCACCGGATTTCGCCGCTGAATCCAGCGCAGAACCGACTGAATTTGCGGATTCTCCGCAATTTACGACGATCCCAACGGCCGGCGCGTTCTAAGTCCCTATCTAGTGCCAGAACCCTGAATTGCTGGGACATGGGACGAGAGGTCGTCCCAGATTGCCAACAGGACGATCTGGACACGACGCGACGGTAAGCGAGGTGGCCCGGCGGCGACCGCACGGATGTGAGCCGTCCTGGACGGACGCGCCTCGTCGCCTCGGCCCGGATGCGGCCACGACGGAGTGTGGCCGTTCCGCGTGCCCTGGGCTGGCCTCGCGAGATGCGTTCTCGGCTGTGCGGCGGGAAATTGCGGGAGGCGCGGACAGATTTGATTTGACCGAACCCAGCGCGGCCAGCAGCCGCAACCAAACAACCGCCAAGAAATATTGAAGAGGGCCACGAATCATACGAATAAAGACCTCGCGGCTAACCGTTGTTCTTCATCCCTGCTATCCGTGTCCATCCGCGGACGTTGGCCGCCGAAGCCACAGAAGGACGCAGAAATTTTTCTTCATTCCTGCTATCCGTGTCCGTCCGTGCTCATCTGTGGTTCCCAGAGCTACTGCAAGCACAACATGTAACTCTTCAACAACTTAACGCACTCGCTGCCCGAAAACATTCTCAAAAGGTTCACGATGTTTGAGGTTAGTCGTACAGACGACAGGAATCGTCTTGGCCGAAGGCCATTTTCAACGTAGCCTGGGGCAGCGCCCCAGGAAGCAAAGACCACAGAAACCGTCTTGGCCGAAGGCCAACATCAACGTGCCACCGCGGTCCGCATGAACATGGCCTTCGGCCAAAAGAGGCGCGCGCGGCGCCGGTCCTGGGGCGTTGCCCCAGGCTACGGTGATCGGAGACCTTTGGCCAGACAGATTCAGCGCGATCTGCGCTCAAACAGGCAACAGCCGAAGCGGCCGTAGTTTAAGAAATTGACCGCGCCAGAGCCCATCCGTCCAGGGCGGCGCACTCCCCCCGCTCGTTGTCCAGCCATTTCGATTGCCACCTATCTCGGCCCAGATCGTTTTTCTGGTAATCTGGGACGACTTCCCGTTCCATATCCCATCAATTCTGAGGTGTGGCATTAGCGCCCTACGGCTGATGGGCTAAACGCGTATCAGCCACTGCGCGCAAGCATCCGGGTCACCGGATCCGGTTGTATACTTTCAAGGGAAGCAAAGGCCAGGCTAGACCCTCGCCGCCGCTCAAACGCCCGCGTGAAACGCCCGCGTGGCCCGCCGACGTGGCCCATCGACGTGGCCCATCGCTGTGGCCCATCGACGTGGCCCGCCGACGTGGCCC
>JAVYAJ010000218.1:0-15551 GCA_032229885.1 Candidatus Anammoximicrobium sp.
ACGGGAAAATTACGATTGGGCAACGCACGAGCCACGATTCGGTCGTACGCCGTTGCAACCGCCACGCGCGGCCTCGTCGCGGCATGACGAACGGCGACGCCGCAACGGTCGGCCCGCCATACCGACTTCGAGTGATTTCCACCGAGAAGCGTTCCGCGTTGTCATGGCGACGCGCGACGCGAATGCGACGTCAGGCAACAGGAATGGGCAGCGAAGGCGCTTCGAAAACCTTGCCTGTAGAGTTCACGGTAGTCGAGATCAGTGGTGCAGAGGGAGCACGGTCAGAATGACACAGGAAGACATCCAGCGGCTGGCGATCAATACCATTCGAACTCTGGCGATGGACGGGGTCCAGAAGGCCAACAGCGGGCACCCGGGGACGCCGATGGCGCTGGCGCCCGTGGCCTACGCCGTTTGGAACCATCACTTGCGGTACGATCCGCGGCATCCCGGCTGGCCTGCCCGCGATCGATTCATCCTGTCTTGTGGACACGCCTCGCTGCTGCTGTATTCGATCCTGCATTTGGCCGGAGTCCGCAAGGTCGAGCGGGGGCAAGTCTTGGACCAGCCCTCGATTTCTCTGGACGATATCCGTAATTTCCGGCAGTTGGGCAGCCCGTGCGCGGGCCATCCCGAGCATCAGGACGCAGCGGGCATCGAGATGACGACCGGCCAGTTGGGCCAGGGCGTCGCCAGCAGCGTCGGGATGGCGATCGCCGCCCAGTGGTTTGCCGCTCGCTATGACCGGCCCGGATTCGAGCTGTTCGGTTACGACGTCTATGCCGTGTGCAGCGACGGAGACCTGATGGAAGGCATCGGCTGCGAGGCGGCCTCGGTGGCGGGCCATCTGCGGCTGTCGAATCTGTGTTGGATCTACGACGACAACCGGATCACGATCGAAGGCCACACCGATCTGGCGTTCAGCGAGGACGTCGGAGCGCGATTCGCCAGCCTGGGCTGGAATGTGATCAAGGTCAGCGACGCCAACGATGTCGCGGCGCTGGACGCCGCCTTGGCGGCATTCCGAGCGTGTCAGGATCAGCCGACGCTGATCATCGTGCGCAGCGTCATCGGATACGGCTCGCCGCACAAAGCGGATTCGCACACGGCGCACGGCGCGCCCTTGGGCGAGGACGAAGTCCGCTTGACAAAACGGGCCTATGGGTGGCCGGAGGACCAGCATTTTCTGGTGCCGGACGGCGTGCGCGAACATTTCACGGCCGGTGTGGGAGCTCGCGGCCAAGCGTTGCACGACGATTGGTCGGCCAAATTCGCCTTGTACGAGACCGTCCATCCGCAATTGGCCGCGGATCTCAAACAGATCTGGGCCGGCCAGTTGCCGGCGGGCTGGGACCGAGACCTCCCCGTATTCCCAGTCGACGCCAAAGGTCTGGCCACGCGAGTCTCGTCGGGGCAAGTGCTGAACGCGATCGCCAAAAACTTGCCTTGGCTGATCGGCGGCTCGGCCGATCTAGCGCCGTCGAACAACACGACGCTCAAGGGCGACGGCGACGGCCACTTCGGCGCCAGCCAACGAGGTGGCCGAAACATGCACTTCGGCGTGCGCGAACACAGCATGGCCGCGATTTGCAACGGGTTGGCCCTGACCGGCTTGCGGCCGTTTGGGGGGACCTTCTTTGTCTTTACCGATTACCTGCGTCCGGCCTTGCGATTCAGCGCCCTGATGCAACTGCCGGTGCTGTACGTGATGACACACGATTCGATCGGATTGGGCGAAGATGGACCGACGCACCAGCCCGTCGAGCATCTGGCCGCCTGCCGCGCCATCCCCCGAGTGCTGGTATTCCGCCCGGGCGATGCAAACGAGGTCGTCGAGGCCTATCGCCAAGCCATCGCGACGCGAGATCGGCCCGCGCTGCTGGTCTTGACGCGACAGAACGTCCCTACGCTGGACCGTACGCAGTGCAATCCGGCTGCGGGGACGGCCAAGGGCGGGTACGTTTTGTTGGACACGCCGACGGGACGCCTGGACGTCGTCCTGATCGGCACCGGCAGCGAATTGACGCTGTGCGTCCAGGCGCGACAGACGCTGGCCGACGAAGGCATCGGCGCACGCGTGGTCAGCCTGCCATGCTGGGAGCTGTTCGAGCAACAGGACCAGACCTATCGCGACAGCGTCCTGCCTCCGGAGGCCGCCGCGCGGGTCGGAGTCGAAGCCGGCATCCGCCAAGGCTGGGACCGTTATCTCGGCGCCGCCGGACGCTTTGTCGGCATGAGCGGCTTTGGCGCATCGGGCCCGTTCCAACAACTGTACGAACACTTCGGGATCACCGTGGCGCACGTGGTCGAAGAGGCCAAGGCCGCGCTGGCCGCCGTGACGAAAGCCCCGTGACGAAAGCCCCGTGACGAAAGCCCCGTGACGAACCGCCATCGACTCGACTCGGGACGTCGCTTCCCTAATCTCGCGGGGCACATCAAATGGTCTGAACGACGGGCCATCGCGCCGGGCGTTGCGGGGACCGCGCGAGGCTGGTATGTTGGCAACGGGTCTGATAGTCCTGTTTACAATTCTCTGGCGGAGCCAAAACCATGCCTGAACTCGGCGTCAACATGGATCACGTGGCGACGTTGCGGCAAGCCCGCAGGACCTACGAGCCGGATCCGATCCGAGCTTCTCTGCTGGCCGAACTGGGCGGGGCCGGTGCGATTACGATCCACCTGCGCGAAGATCGGCGGCATATCCAGGATCGCGATCTGCATCTGCTCCGCGAGACGGTTCACATCAAGCTGAACCTGGAGATGTCGTGCAGCCCGGAGATCGTGGCGATCGCCGTTCGAGTTCGGCCCGACCAGGTCACGCTGGTTCCCGAGCGGCCTCAGGAAGTCACGACCGAAGGCGGATTGGACGTCGTGGCCAATCGCGAGGCGGTGATTCGCGCGATCGGCGAGCTCAAGGCGGCCGGGATTCATATCAGTCTGTTTCTCGACGCGTTGCCCGAGCAGATCGCATTGGCGGCAGAGCTCGGCGCGGACGCCGTCGAACTGCATACCGGGCAATATTCGAGGTCGCGCGACGCCACGCAGCGCGACGAGTTGGCGCGACTGATCGCCGGCGGACGACGGGTCCGCGAGTTCGGCATGGCCTTGCATGGCGGGCATGGACTGAACTACCGCAACGTGCGGCCTGTGGCTGAAATGGAGGACATGCACGAGCTGAATATCGGCCACAGCATCGTCGCGCGGTCGGTCTATGTCGGTTTGGAACGCGCGGTTCGCGAGATGGTGGACCTGATCACGATCCCCTCCGCGCGCCGGTCGCAGTGAAGTTCGAGGCGCCGTGGCACGGCCTGGCCGTGCTCGGCTGCAATCCGATGCATCGCCCGCGGACGGCACCGTGAACGACGGACGCCATGGTGCGCGCCCCCGTCCGGCGAGGACTTCTGCTCGGAGCGTCACGCTCGTGTCGCGGCCACGGTCTTGCCTCGCGGCGAATTCACCAGCCGCGCGGACTCAGGCTCGGATGGCCGCGATCCGTCGTGGCCGCCGTGACTTGACAACTTGGTCACCTGGTTTTCGGCGACTGACATTCGTCGCGCGCGGCTCGCTGCGATGACCGCCCTGCGACCGCTGGGGCTGGAAACGATCGGACTCGAGACAACACGATTCCTCTTCCGCAATGACTATGCATAGACTTTCGACAGGCGTGCCCGGGTTGGACGGCCTGCTGGGCGGCGGGCTGCTGCCCGGCGCGCTGACCGTCGTCGTCGGCGCCACCGGCATCGGCAAGACCCAGTTCGGGCTCCAGTTCGCTCGGCAGGGCGCAACGCAAGAACGCCACCCCGGCGTGATCTTCGACGTCTCGGCCCGCGGAGACTCGCAGAGCCATCTCGAGTATGCGGCGCGAATGTTCAACTGGGATCTTCGGTGCGTAGCCGGCCAAAGTCGTCTGGATCTGACGGACTTTTACGCTCCGAACCGGACATTCGGCGACTATCTGCACATCTTCGACTACAGCGGACGGCGCGTCACGCGGCAGGACGTGGAATGGGATCAATGGCGGGATTGGCAGACCGAACTGAACGCCAAGCTGCAATCAGCGATCGCCTTTCTGTACGGCAATTTCGTCGGCGGGGCCCGGCGGGTGGTATTCGACGGAATTGAACCGTCCGATCGGCCGCACGAGTCCATCCAACAGAACCTGCTGGAATACGTCTATCATCAAGTCGTTCGTAAAGACTCGGAGTGGGTCGCGCGGGATCTGTTCCGCGAGCAGTATCGGCGGAACGCAGCCGACGCCGTCCGCCACGCCTATGCAACCACCGACATTGGCTGTCTGATGCTGATCACGTCGCGCGAGATGATGTTGGATGAACTGATTTCCCGGCCGCTGGACGAAGGCGACCTGCTGTCCAACGCCAACACGCTGATCTATCTCGGCAAGATCCGCGAGGGCCGTCGGCTGCAACGCGCGCTGTACGTCGCCAAACATCGTGGCAGCGTCTGCACGGACGAAGTCCAAACGTATACGATCGATGACCGAGGGCTGCGGCTGGACGCGGACCAAGCTGCATGATCGCGGGCGTCGTGTCCCCGGCTTGTGGGTTGCACCGCCGCGGGACCCGCGTCGCGCGAAGGCACGGACGCCGGACGTGACGCAGCACATGCGGCCAGGCGAGGCCATCCGTCCGGAGCGTTACGCTTGATCGCGGCCGTGAGGACCACGTGACGTCGGATGCCGGGGGCGAACCGCGCACGCCGTAGCCACGCGGTCCGACGAACCGACGCGTTTTCTGACGGAGGCTCGAACCGATGCAGCTTGATCGCATCCTTGCGAACATCGTGGTGGGGTCATGCCCGCGTTCCCTGGACGACATAACCCTCTTGAAAACGGACTTTGGCGTGACGGCCGTCTTGAGTTTGCAGACGGACGACGATCTTCGCTATTGGGGGCTCGACTGGCCGCACATGGAAAACGCCTACCGCTCGGCCAGAATCGTCGTCCGCCGCGCGCCGGTCCGCGACTTCGATCTGGCGTCGCTTCGCGACAATCTGCCGCGCTGCGTCGATGAACTGCGGGATTTGATTCAGGCCGGGCATACGGTGTACGTTCATTGCAATGCAGGCATCAACCGCTCGCCTACGACAGTCATCGCTTACCTGCATTGGGTCGAAGGGCTGGAACTGGGCGAGGCGGTCTGGCGAGTGACGAGCCAACACGCCTGCGATCCCTACGTCAGTGCCATCCTCGAAGCGAACTCGCCGGGACACGGACGCGCGTAGACCAGCCCGGATTTCATGGGCGTTGGCGCTGGGGCGCGCCGGGTGGACGCCACCGGTCCGTTGCGCGCAGTGGCGGCGGTCGCGGCACACGGCCGATCCAACCCAAGTCGCTGATGCGCAGCGAGCTGACACGGTGCGCGATGCCCGGTACAATGCCTCGCATCGATGCGCTTTTGCCACGTTGTGAAACTGTGGACCGGCGTCGGCTGGTTCGGCGTCTGAGAGATATTGGCTGACGACCCACGAGCTGAAGGAGGAACAATGAAGCGACGAATGAGATGGTTCGCGTGCGCCGGGCTGGCGCTGTTGTCCACGTTGTCGATCAGTGTCGTGGCTACGTCCGCGGCCGACGTCCAATGGAATATCCGCAATGTGCCTCGCGAGTCGGTCACGGTGATTGCCCATCGCGGGGCCGGAGATCTGGCGCCCGAAAACACGATGTCGGCGTTGCAATTGACGTGGAGCATGGGCGGCATTCCGGAGGTCGATATTCGCACGACCCGCGACGGCGTGCTCGTCATGTTCCACGACAACAACCTGGCCCGAATTGTCCCGCACGCTTCGGACGAGCTGAAAAAGAAACGCCTCGAGGACTTGACGTTCGAGGAAGCGCGCCAGCTCGACATCGGTGCGTATCTCGGCGACAAATTCGCCGGTCAGAAGATCGTCAGTCTCGCGGAGATCTGCGACGCGTTGCGCGAGGACCGCTGGCGGCGGGTCTATATCGACGTCAAGAACGTCGATTTCCAGACGCTCGCTCAACAGACGCGTGGGCTGCACGAACAGATCGTTCTGGCCACGGGCCGCGACGACGAGGTGCGGCGGTGGAAGAAGATCGCTCCGCTGTCCGGAACCTTGCTGTGGATGGGGCTCGGTCGGGCGACGGACGCCGATATCGAACGACGCTTCGAGGCGCTCCGCGCCACGAACTTCGAGGGCGTGACGCACCTGCAGATCCACGTCCGCTTCAACGACGACGGGACGATCATGCCCAGCGAGCAATGCCTGACCGCGGCGGGCAACGAACTGCGACGGCATCGGATCGAGTTCCAGACGATGCCCTGGGCGGTCAAGGAGGACAGGGTGGCCTATTATCACCGATTGCTCGATCTGGGAACCGCCGGTTTCGGGACGGACCGGCCGGACATCGCCATCCAGGCGCTCGACGAATACTATGCCAGGCCGCCGGCCAAGGACTGGAACGTGCGCGACCACATCCCGCTGGCCGAGATGATCGTCCAGGCGCATCGGGGCTATGGAAACGCGGCGCCCGAAGGTTCGCTCGAATCGTTCGAGCTGGCCTGGAAGCTGGGGATGACGCCCGAGGCCGACCTGCGGCGAACCAAGGACGGAGTCATCGTCTCGTTCCACGACAACAACTTTGCCCGGATCATTCCTGATGGCTCGCCCGAGCTGAAGAGCCAGGGAATCAAAGACCTGACGTTCGCCGAAGTCCAGCAGCTCGACATCGGAAAATACCGTGGCGCCCAATTTGCGGGCCAACGGGTGGCCAGCCTGGCTCGGATGATCGAGGTGCTCGCAGCCCATCCCGAACGGATGGTCTACCTGGACATCAAGCAAATCGACTTCGAGGAGCTGGCCCAACAGACCGAAGGCCATCATCGTCAGTTGATCGTCGCCTCGACGAAATACGACGAGCTGAAACAGTGGAAGCGCGTTGCGCCCCGCGCGAAGACCTTGCATTGGATGGGCGGGAAAGAGGCGGACCTCGAAGGGCGGCTCGCGGCCCTGCGCGAAGTCCGATTTGCCGACATCGACCAGCTTCAGATCCATGTCCGTATCGACGCCCAGGGCGCCATTGCGCCCAGCGAAGCGTTTCTGAAGCGGACCGGCGACGAGCTGCGACGGCACGGGATCCTGTTCCAGACCCTGTCGTGGACCCAGGGAGACAGACCCGAAACGTACCGACGCCTGATGGATCTCGGCTGCGCCAGTTTCGCAACCGATTATCCTGAACAGACAATGGCCGCCATCCGGACGTACTACGCCGAACCGCGTTGAGCGTGGGTGGTCTTTGTTGCGCGCGGCGTGACGGCGAGCCATACAGCGTTCTGCGGCAGGATGCCACAGCCATGTCTTTGCGCAGCCCGCAGGGATCGGCAACCCGTTCGCGGCGACTCGAGGAGCTTACGCGATGCTACACCGCCGGCTCGTACACCGTGCATGGGCAAGCTCGTCGGGCAGCGGACGGCGATCCGTCCTGGGCGACCGGGCTGGACGGGCAAGCCGCGGGCGGCTAGCCATGTCGACGCGCAGACCTGCCGGCATGGCCCGGTTGCGCCGGTCGGCTTTGTTCGGCGTTGTCTGCACAGTGCTGGCGGCTGCCGTGTGCGACGCGGATACGTTCCACTACCGCGACGCAACGGGTCAGGCGGTCGAACTGGCCGGGCGGCTGATTGCCGCCGATGCCGGGACGTACTTGCTCGAGAGCGCCGACGGGCGCTATCACTTGGTGCCTCGCGCGGCCGCGCAGAAACGAGTTCCCGCCCCCGGCCCCACGCCGCTGGACGGCGCGGCGATGGCCGCGCAGCTCGAACAAGAGTTCACCCCGGCCCGGTTTCGCAGCTATCTCCAGGATCCGTTCGTCATTGGACTCGTGCTCGGCTCGCCCTTGCCCAAGACGTCCGACGGCTTGGGCCGCGCGTTCCTGCGGGACATGGCCGTGTTCATGAAGAACGTCGAGTCGGCCTTTTCCCGCTATATCCGCGACGCGCGGATCGAGACGCCCAGCGCCACGCACCCGGTGGTCGTCCTGGTTTTCGAGAGCAACGAAGACTTCCGGAAGTACGCGGCCCAGGCGACCTCGCGCGACGACCAGTTCACCAGCCGGATCGCCGGATTCTACTCGAAGCTCACCAACATCCTCGCAATCCGTCTGGACGAATGCCGAACGTTTGACACGCCGCTGCACGAGGCGATCCACCAACAGGTCTATGTTCGGCAGATCCTGCCGCGACTGGCGCCGGTCCCGACGTGGTTCGACGAAGGGCTGGCGACTGGCTTCGAAGGCAGTGGCGGCAAGGTCCACGTCGGTCCGGGAAAGATCAACATCCGCTATGCCAAAGCCGCGCTGGAACCTTCGTCGCTCACTTGGTCCGATCTGATCGCCCGCGACGACGCCTTCCGCCAGACGCAGCAGGTCGAGAGCGCGTACGGCCAGGCCTGGGGTTTGCACTGGCTGCTGGTCACCCGTTACAAGACGGAGTACGCCGCGTATATGCGCCTGCTGGGCGGTAAGAAGCCGCTGGCGGACGACTCGCCGCAGCAGCGTCTGGCCGACTTTCAACAAGCGTTCGGCGACCGGTTGGCGACCATGCAGACCCAGTTCCGGCCGTTGCTCGAAGACGCGCGCCGCCGCCAGAACGTGCCGCCCGAGTCGTCTGCGCCCAAGGGCGTGGTCGAGACCGATGAAAACCTGGGCCGTGTCCAGTTGACCGCGATTCGCCACCAGACCGTGGGACCGGGAGGAGTGATGGGCGAGCGGCTGGAGGTCAAGGGGACGCTGCTGAACGTGTCTCCGCTGCGGACGCTGGCCTTCTATGTGACCGTCGAGACGGACGCCGCGACTTACGCGGATTGGCTGATCCCCAAGCTCGATGTATTGAAGACCTCGCCGCTGCCCGCCCAGACCGTCGTCAAGCCGATGCAAGTCGCCGCGGGCGCACCGCCCGTGGCGCCAACGGCGCAGACGTTCCGCGTGCGGATCCGATCCGCCCCGACGGACAGCGACGAAGCGCGCCAATGGTCCGCCAACCAATTGCCCATCCCCGTGTTCGGCGCGTCCCACCCGTGACCGGGCCTTACACCCCGGACATCGCGACGCCGGTGGTTCGCCTCGTGGGCGCGGGCGGGCCGCGGGGAAACGCAAGCCGCTCGTTTCGACACGCGCGTCCAACGGCGGCCGTCGGTGGGGCCGTCCGTCAGAACAGGTTCGTGATCCCCGGCGTGGGCATCGCATAATCTCCGCGCGCGTCCGGCAGCGTGGGGGGATCGGCGTCCAGCGCCAACCGCTGCGGGGCGACGACGTGCGGGCAGTTCATCGCTTGTTCCCAGGTCAGCAGCTTGCCCGTGTAACAGGCCCACGTGGCCATGATCGCCAACATGCTGCTCCGGGCCATGTATAGGCTGTTGTTGACCGGGTGCCCCTGCCGGATTCCGTTGAACAGCGCCACGTGTTCGAGTTCGAAGCGATTGCAGTCCGGCCCCGCGTAACGCCACGGATTCTCGCCGTCGATCCGGCAGTTCAGCAGATCGCACGTTCCCTTGGCGCCGACAAAGCGGTCGGCGATGCTGGGCAAGCAGCCGTCCTGTTGGCGGCAATAGGCGTACATCCGCGCACCGTCCGCATACTGGTAGACCACGGCAAAATGGTCCCAGGCGTCGCCGTACTGCCGACCGACCCGCGTCTGCCGGCCGCCCATGCCCCAGGCGTGCAGCGGCGGTTGGTCGTGCATCGCCCAGGCGGCTTTGTCCAAGTTGTGCACCAGGTTTAACCCCGGCAGGTCGCCGGCCAGCCAGTAGAAGTTGTACCAATCGCGCAGTTGGTACTCCATTTCGCTCCAGTCTGGTTGTCGCGGCCGCGACCGCAGCGAGCCCGTGTTGCAGGTCACCTCGATGCTCGTGATCCGGCCGATGGCCCCGTCCAGCACGCGTTTCATGGTCTCCTGTACGCCCGTATGATACCGCCAAGCCAGCCCCGAAACGATGCTCAGCCCTTTCTGCTTGGCGATTTCGCCGGCTGCCAACACGAGCTTTACGCCGGGCGCATCGACGGCGTGGGTCTTCTCGCAAAACACGTGCTTGCCCGCGTCCACGCAAGCCTTGAGATAGGTCGGATGGAAATACGTCGGCAAGGCCAACAGCACGACATCGCAGCGGTCGATCACGTGCCGATAGGCCTCGAAGCCCACAAAGCAATGGTCGTCGTCCACGGCCGCCTGCTCGGGCTTGGCGGCCCGGATGGCGGCCCGCGCCGCGCGCAGCATGTCGGGAACCACGTCCCCCAGGGCGACCAGCCGCGCGTTGGCGTCCGCGTTGAGGGCGTTCACCGCGGCTCCGGCCCCGCGTCCGCCGCAGCCCACCAGTCCCACGCGCAAGATGTCGCTGCCGGCCGCGTGGGCGCTGCGCGCAAGCGACAGCCCCACGCAGGCCCCGCCCACCGCCGCCGGGGTTGTCGTCAGGAACTCGCGGCGCGAAAGATCGGACCTTGTCCTGGATGAAATCGTACGGGACATGGCGTGCTCCTGGCAGCCCGAAGCGCCAGCAAGGGGACGCCCTCGTTGCGCGCGACGCTCCGTGCGTTCGTCAAATGGTTTCTGGGCAAAGCCCTATTATATCCTTCCCGCGACCTGAGTTTACGCTCCAGTTGCCAACGATTCGCGTCAACACGCGCGATCATCGGTCTGATTCCCAGGGAAACCACGGGTTTCGGGCCTTTTTCGCTGGCGTCGATGACCGCACTGTAGGTGAGGTCTTGTTTTGCCTCTGGCTCTTCACCTCAGTGCACTGCAGGGCCGCCAAGTCGCTGAGCAGCGCCGCCCGTTCGAGCGTTTCCCCAAGCCTCCGACCGGTCTCGTAGTCCCTTGCGTAGCAGCAGCGCCAGACCGCGACATAGAACACGCGCCCTTGGATCGTTTCATCGCGATGGCGTAAGACGGGGCGCGCGGCCAGCCGCGCCTTCATCGCGCAAAACGGACTCGCCGTCTCGCATGCCCCGCGACGCGTGGCAGATCCTGGATACACCAAACGAGGGGTGGGACACGCAGCGGTCCGTCCGCCGCGGCTGGCGCGCTCCGCGGTTCGATGGCCGAGCGCTCTGTCCCTTGCACAGATCGATTTGCTGGCCAATAATAGGGCCACGAAAAGCAAACCGTTCTGCACCTGGGACTCGTCTTTCTGGCGGTCCGCAACCCAAGCCGAGTCGTTTATCATGCGTTGTCGTTTCATCGACCAGATCACCGAACTGGCGCCGGATCGCCACGTTCGGGCTGTGAGGCAGTTGCGAGCCACCGAAGGCTATCTGGCCGATCACTTTCCCAAATTTCCGGTCCTGCCCGGCGTGTTGATGCTGGAAGCGATGTACCAGGCGGCGTATTGGTTGGTCCACCAGAGCGAACGTTTCGCCCATTCGTTGGTTACGCTCAAAGAGGCTCGGAACATCAAATTCACCGGGTTCGTCAAGCCCGGACAAGAGTTGATGGTCGTCGCCGACATTAAAAAACGCGAAGGAAACCGCACGTCGCTGGCGGCGCGCGGCGATGTCGACGGCAAGACGGTCGTTAGCGCCCGCCTGGTCGTCGAGAGCGCCGAACTGACGGATTATTGCCCACACAGGGCCAACGGTCGCGATTACACGATGCGAAAGTTGGCGGCTCAGTTCCAACGCGTCGTATCGGGAACGCCCGAGCCCCCGCCGTTTTCCGATCTGTCCATGCGCTGGTTGTTGATCGATCGATTCGTCGAGTTTGTGCGGGGCAAGCGGGCGGTCGCCATCAAGAACGTAAGCTTGACCGAAGAGCCGCTGAGCGACTACGTGCCGGGATTCCCCATCCTGCCGGCGTCGTTGATCGTCGAGGGATTGGCGTGGACGGGTGGCATCTTGGCGAACGATCATCGAGCCTTTCAAGATCGCACGGTACTGGCGAAGGTGAACCGGGCCGTATTTCATCGCCCGGCGCTGCCCGGCGACCAACTCCGCTACACGGCGGTGCTCGAAGGGATCGACTCGGAAGGCGCCTTCATTCGCGGCGCCAGCCATGTCGGTGACGAGCTACAGGCCGAGGTCGAACTGTTCCTCGCCCATCTGGGACACCGCTTCGACGAGGTCGAGGGCGACTTGATCGATCCGGCCGACATGTTCACAACGCTGCGGATCTTCGGGCTGTACGACGTCGGACAAACCGCCGAAGGCCAGCCGCTGGACGTCGCCGAGAAACTGCTCGAGGGCGAACGCTGCTGCCAGGTCGCGGCGCACGGCGGCAGCGACTAGTGTGACGCCAAGGCGAAATATTCGGCGTAGCCGCGATTGTCAGAGAGCGGGACTTCTCTGCTCTGGCCGTTCCAACAGCCCAGAGATTATGGCTTGACAACGCACTAGCGTCTGTCCCTCGCAGCCGCGATGAGACTCGGCTCGGAACGACGCCGTGCGACGCATACGGCGTTGCCTGCCCGTTCGGTAGCGCCGGCGCACCATCCAGACGAACGAGCTGGGCCTGGAGCCGCTGGTCTGCCGCGAGCGCGCGGCCGGGCGACGCGCGCGGAGCTGATATACGATGAAGGCAATGCTGTTGCGACGGCTGGGCACGGTCTGCGAGGCAGCGCCTCCGTTGGAGGCGGTGGAATTACCGATCCCAGAACCAAAGCCGGATGAGCTCGTGTTGCGAGTGGCCGTCTGTGGGGTCTGTCGCACCGAGCTGGACGAGATCGAAGCCAGGACTCCGCCGCCGCGACTGCCGGTTGTCCCGGGGCACCAGGTCGTCGGTCGGGTGTATGGGGTCGGCAGCGAAGTCAGCGGGTTCAGCGAAGGCGATCGCGTCGGCGTCGCCTGGATCCATCGTGCCTGCGGGCGTTGCGCCGCGTGCGTCGGCGGCGACGAAAACCTGTGTCTCGAGTTTCGCGCGACCGGACGCGACGCGGACGGCGGTTATGCCGAGTTCATGACCGCCCCGGCGGCGTTTGCCCACCGGATTCCGCCGGATCTGTCGGATGCCCACGCGGCTCCGCTGCTGTGCGCGGGCGCCGTCGGCTATCGGGCGCTGCGGCTGACGCGACTTGCCGGCCAAGGGCGTCTGGGACTGACCGGTTTTGGCGCGTCAGGTCATCTGGTGCTGAAACTGGTGCGGGGTCGTTGGCCGGCGGTCCAGGTCTACGTGTTCAGTCGCAACGAAGCGCAGCGCCAGTTTGCCCGCCAGCTCGGCGCGGTCTGGGCCGGAGAAACAGCCGAGTCGCCGCCCGAGCCGCTCGACGCGATCATCGACACGACGCCCGCGTGGAAGCCCGTTCTGCACGCGTTGCGCGCTCTGCGTCCCGGCGGCCGACTGGTGATCAATGCGATTCGCAAGGAGGAGGCGGATCGGCGGGAACTGCTGAACCTGCGTTATTCCGAACACCTGTGGATGGAGAAGGAGATCAAGAGCGTCGCCAACGTCACCCGACGGGATGTTCGTGAGCTGCTCGAGCTGGCCGCCACGCTGGATCTGCGGCCGGCGGTTCGCGAATACCCGTTGGTCGAGGCGAACGCCGCGTTGCTGGCGCTGAAGCGGGGCGGTCAGCCCGGCGCCACGCTTCTGCGGATCGCGTGAGCCAGTCGGCGAAGAATCAGGGGAACCCGACCACAGGTTGAGGCGGCGGAAAAGGCCCTGGATCCGTGAACGTCGCATAGCCAGGCGCCGTATACGACTGATTCAGGCTGCGAATGGCCACGGCCAGATCTCCCAATTCCTGGACAACCTGGTTGCGGTAGGTCGTCAACCCCACCGTCGCTCCGATCGCGATGATCGTGCAGATCAGCACCAGCGAGATGACCGATGTGTCGCCGCGTTGGTCGCGCCAGAGACTGCGGGCGTGGTCCGCGGCTTGGCGGAAGATGCGCATCTGATTCATGATGATTCTCTCTCGTGTGCAAGGCGGTTCGCGACGCGCCGCCGAAGAACTCGTCAACTTTCCGGCGTGGCGGGGACGTTGACTTGGATTCCACTGATCGTGTTGGCTTCGTTTGTTCCATCTTCGCCAAAATCGGACGTGTCCGCAAAGCTGCTGCCGGCGACGGAAAATGTGAATCCGTGGAAGGTCACGTTGTGCGCGGCGAACGAATAACTTTGGTTCAAATTACCCACCGCCACCGCAACATCGCCCAGCTCCTGGACGATCTGGTCGCGGACCGTCGCCAATCCGACCAACAGGCCGATCACCAAAATCGTGCTGATCAGCAACAGGTCCGACGAGACAATGAAGCCGGACTCGTCATTCCACAAGTGTCGCAATGCCGAGCGTCCCATGATTGGTCGCCTCCAAGATTCGAATAAGTAGGTTGACCTGCAAATGTCAGACGCAATCTGCGCCTGGTTATGGGCTCAGGATTTCTTGACCGAGTCACTCGACGCGCGGGCGCCCGGGGGCGTCGGTATCTTCGAGCGATCCAGACGTGACTTCATGAACTCGGTGGGCGTCGTCTTTCGCCACAGGGCCAACGCGTTCGCCCCGTGGGTGGCGTAGGCGTAGTTTTCCTTGAACTCGTCGGGATCGATTCGTTCGATCGCATGCACGATCCACTGCGCGGCCCGGACCAGGACCTCGCGCGGCGGATGCACCTGCTCGGGAGCAAACGCCAGCCACTCCAGGATGTGCCCCGTCGAGATGATCTGATCCCTCAGTTGATCGCCCGCGACCGCGCCCTTGTCGCTGCGAGGCTGTCGCGTTGCGCCCGCCCAACCGCCGTCCCACGCCCCATACGGATGTTGCGTCTTGACGAGCTGTCGGCTGACGGCTGTCAAGAACCGCATGATCTTCTCGCGCTGGGGCGGCGAAAGGATCGGCGTGACCTCGGCGTCGACGCGAAGCATCGTAACCAAGCCGGCCAATCGATGGTGGCCGAAGCAGACGCCGTTGGGCAGCATCTCGCGCATCAACCGTTCCGACAGCAGATCGAAGTCGACGTGCTGTCCCTCGGAAGTCACCCAGGTCGTGGTCGGAGGCAGGAACAACGTGTACGCGATGATCGACCACTCGTATTCCATCTGGTCCACGCTGAAGTCGGCCAGCGACGATTCCATGAGCTCGCCGAACGTCCGCGGCCCGTCACTGGTAATGATCGGAAAATCTCGCGTAATGCCGACCTCGGACACGCTGGCCAACGTGTGGTCCGTGTGGGCGGCCGTATCGACGCCCTCTTGCGTCCGAATGCTCCAGCGGCCTTGGTCATTCAGATAGAAAAATCCCGGGCTGTGAGGCCACACTTTGGCGAACTGCTCGTGGTTCAGCAGCAGGTCGCGCATTTCCTCTCCGGACAGCGCTTCCGGGTCATCGAACACGGCCTGCGAGCCCCAGATGCGGTAAGCATGATCGACATGATTCATCCGTGGCCGGGGGCCGCGCAAGCGAGGGTACAACTTCCGCAACGTCGCTTCCAACTGTTCGTCGGAGACGATCCACGGACAGTCGTACAGCGGGGCGAGGACAATCGAGTGCTCGCGCAGCGGCGGCAGCGCGCGGGCCGCTTGACGCTCGCGCCAGCGGACGCTCGTGGCCGTCACTACGCCCGTGAGAATGATCACTTGGGCCGTGGCGAACAG
>JAVYAJ010000219.1:0-10509 GCA_032229885.1 Candidatus Anammoximicrobium sp.
CGACGCCGTCTGCCAATCGACGCCGTCTGCCAATCGACGCCGTCTGCCAATTGACACGGACAGCGACCGCGCGTAGGTTGAGAGGATCGTTTCGACCACCGTCCCGGAGTGCGACGCCCCGATTCGCTTGTTTCCAGCGACCCGTGCTCAGGCGCGAGCTTGTGCGGCCTGGATGCATTACGGCGAGGCAAGTGTGCGTTGACTTGGGGCTTGGTGGTCGTGGTTTCGATCCCCCTCGCGTTGCCACCCATGTTACGACGATGGCTCGCATCAAGTTCGTCCTTTTTTATCGATGAACGAAAAACACCTCGCCCACGTGCTCGAATCGGGCATTGTCGCCGTCATCCGAGCGAACAGCGGAGAGCTGCTGGCCGACGTCGCCGAGGCGCTTCTTGCGGGCGGTGTCAGCGTCATGGAGATCACGTTCACGGTCCCGGCTGCGACGAGCGTGCTGGAGCAGGTTGCCCGTCGCGTGGGCGATCGCGTGTTGCTGGGGGCTGGGACGGTCCTGGATCCCGAGACGGCCCGCGCAGCCTTGCTGGCCGGAGCTCGGTTCATCGTCGCGCCCAACACCAACCCGGGCGTGATCGAACTGTGTCGTCGGTACAGTGCGCTGGTGATGCCCGGCGCCATGACACCCACCGAGGTCGTCGCGGCGTGGCAGGCCGGCGCCGATATCGTGAAGATTTTTCCGTCTGAGGTGACCGGACCGAAATATCTCAAAGCGCTGCACGGCCCGTTGCCGCACGTCCGCTTGATGCCCACCGGCGGCGTGGATCTGCAGACGGCCGCCGAGTTTCTCCGGTGTGGCGCCTGCGCGCTGGGCATCGGAGGCGCGCTCGTCGAAAAGAAGGCCGTGGAAACGGGCAATCTCGAACGGATCGAATCCTTGGCGCGCCAGTTCGTCCAAATCGTCAGCCACACACGACAAGCTTTGGCAGACGAATCGCGGCAACGCTAGCATTCGTCCGCTTGATTCGACCGCAAGCTGCCGCTGGCCGCCGACTGCCGGCATCGTGCGGCCTCGCCCGCGCACGGGGCATTTCACGCCCACACACCCCGTTCTCGATCGCGGTCTGCGGAACTGTTCTTTGTGATGACGCCCACAGAGACGGCGAGCGCATCGGAACGCCGAATGTCGCCCACGTCGAGCTAAAGTCTGGCTGACCGATGGCCGATAATGGGCCGATGGCATGCGTTGCCGACCGACGGACCGGTACGGGTAAAACCGGTCATCACACGTGGCGTCATTCAGGCAGAGGGGCGGCCTTCGATGCGATCGTCAGCGATCATTCTGGCGCTGGCTTGGCTCGCCGTCGGTGACTCCGCCCGAGCGCAAACCTATCCGGCGGGCGGCCTACCGCCGGGCGCGCCCGCCGATCCGGTCGTCGCCGCGCCGGGCTCGGCCGGCGGCATCGCCAGCAGTGCGACAGACGGCGCCTCGGCCAGCTCGGCCCGTGCAGCGACCGACCCGTCGCCGAGTTCCTTGAACAGTGCGCCGTCGACGGCGCCAGCCGCGGCGGCATCGCCGACCGCCTGGCCAGCGGCAGACCCCGGCCTGCCAACGCCCGTCTATTCCCGCGTGAGCAGTTTTGCCATTCCGTTTTCAGTCGCACAGCCGGAAAAACAGTCGCTGGAGGTACTGCTATTCGTATCGGCCGACTACGGGGCGAACTGGACACTGTACGGACGACAGACCGCGGGGACCGGCCAGTTCCCGTTCCGCACCGTACAGGACGGCGAATACTGGTTCGCTTCGCGCGTTTCGCCGATCGGCACGGTGGTGTCGACCGGCGCGACGTTTCGGCCCGAACTGCGCGTGATCGTGGACAGCGCCGAGCCTCGTTTAGAGGTTCAGGCAGCGGTCCGACCGGACGGCGAGCTGTACGTCGAGTGGCGCGCCGTCGACGACCAGCTTGCGCCCGAGACGCTAACCGTCGAATATCAAGAGGCCATCGGTCGCCCGTACCGCAGTGTTCCTGCGCCGCCCGGCCAGCAACCGGCTCGTAACATCGCGACGGGCAGCGTTTCGTGGCGGCCCGAGCAGGGCAGCTATTTTGTCAGCATCCGCGTTCAAGTCCGAGATCGAGCGGGCAATTCGGCCGAGGCGGTTCGACGCCTGATCCTACCGGTCCCCCTGAGCAATCAGCCCCCCGCGCCGACGGCTACTGCCCCGACCGCCCAGGAAACCGACGCGCCGCCCGATCCGCTGTCCGGGTATGGAATGCCCGCCGATCCGCAGGCGAGAGGGTCCGGTTCACCGGCGGCGTCGGTGGAACAACTCGCGCCTGAGGCGGCTGCGCAGCAGGGTCAGCGCCCGCCAACCGCGCCGCCAGCCGGGACAGCTTGGCCAAGCGAGCAATCCTATGGCCACGATCTCTACCGCGAACCATACAGCTCGCAGTACGCCGCGGCCGCGCCCGCGGGCAGCGGAGGTTCGGCAACCTCGCCCGCGACCGACCGCGCCGACGAAGATCGCGCTCGTGGGTCGCCGCCTGAGCGAGACGCCGCCGCGATGACAGCCCGCTCCGTCGCCTCGTCCAGCGCTGATCCAGTCGAAGGCGGCCCGGCCCGCCGTGGCGAACCGCTCGGTTCGGCGCCGTCCGAAGCGCCACCATCCGAACGGACGCCCGCCGAAACGCCGCCCTCCGAAGCGTCGCCGTCGAAGAAAGACACGACGGCGAGCGAACGGACGACCAACGGCGCGCCGTTGGGCGGATCGCCGACGGCCGAATTGCCCGCGGGCGAGCGACCGCGGATGACGGCCTCGAAACGCTTCAACCTGGACTACTCGGTCGATGCCGTCGGCCCCGCCGGAGTCGAAAAAGTCGAGCTTTGGGTGACGCGAAACGGCGGCCGCGATTGGGACCTGGGCTGGGTCGACGCGGATTGCCAGAGCCCGCTGCTGGTCGAGGTCGAGGACGAGGGCATTTATGGTTTCCGTCTGGTGATCGTCGGGAAAAATGGGTTGGCCAGTCAGACGCCGCGTTCCGGCGATCTCGCGGATCTATGGATCGGCGTGGACACCACGAAGCCTACCGTCGAAATCACGTCCGCGGCGTACGGCAGCGGCGATCATGGCGGCCAGCTCGACATTCGCTGGACTGCCGCCGACCTGCATCTGGCCAATCGGCCCATTACGCTGTCGTTCAGTTCGCAGCCGGACGGACCATGGACGACGATCGCCGCGGGACTGCCCAACAGCGGCCAGTACTACTGGCGGGTCGACTCGCGCGTGCCCGACGAGTTCTACCTGCGGATCGAGGTTCGCGACGAGGCCGGCAATATCGCCGTCCACCGCTTGGACCAGCCGTTGCAGTCGGCCGGCCTGACGCCCAAAGCCAGCATCCGCGGATTCCTTCCCGCCGGACCATGACGACGAGTCGAGAGTGATGACAAGCACGCGGCTGGAAGCCGCGTCCACGTGCGGCCGCGGCGGAAAGTCAGCGAGGCGATTTTGCCACGTCGCCCGTCCACTCCGTCGCGCCCAGGCGGGCCGCGGATGGGGCATACTGGCTGCGCAGGATGGGCTGCAGCTCGTCCACAAAATCGCGGACGTCCGTAAACTTGCGATACACGCTGGCAAAACGGACGTACGCGACCTGATTCAGGCGTCCCAGGTGCTTCATGACGATTTCCCCCAACGCGCCGCTGTCGACTTCGACGTCAAAGTTTTCGTTGACCTCTGCCTCGATCGCGCTGACCATCGCCTCGATCTGATCGTGGCTGATCGGGAGTTTCCAGCAGGCTTTCTCCAGACCGTGAAAGACTTTCTCCCGCTGGAACGGCTCGCGGGCGTTGTCCTTCTTGACGACTTTGAGCTGGGTCGGCTCATACCGCTCGTACGTCGTGTATCGATACCCGCAGTCGACGCATTCACGACGACGGCGGATAGACATGCGGTCGTCGCTGGCGCGCGTGTCAATCACGCGATCGTTGTCCTTGTGACAATGAGGACACTTCATACGACAAGCCTTTCCGACAGTCTTCCTGTGTCGAGACTGTCCTTTGCAGCAGACCGGCGACACGCGAAAGCACAACGATGGCGCGCGAGCACGTCGTTCGGGCTGCGAACTCGGGTTGCGAGGAACGAGCGGCGCGGGTCGAGCCGCCGGTAGCATTTTTCCAACCGAAGGGCTTGCGCTGTGCCGCTCACGACGCACATGTCGAGCCTGGAGGACGCACTGGTGACACGCGCATTGCATACAGCGTATAATGTCGCGTCGCTTTTGGGAACGGTTCCTCGCGACGATCATGCGGCCGCATGGTGTTGCGGGCGTTGATGGATCGCGCAGCTCGCCGATCACATCGCGGGCCGTGCAACGCGTTCAGCGACGAGTCCCCCGCGGCGACCGATGAACGCCAAACGCCAAAGATTAGAGAATTCCGAGATGTCCGTTACCACTCGTCGCGACAGGCCCGACACGATCCGTGACGCGGTGCGCGTGGTGACCACGGTTGGCGAGCTGCGTGCGGCAATTCACGCGGCTCGCGAAGACAACCGGTCCATCGGCCTGACGCCGACGATGGGCGCGCTGCACGAAGGACACCTCAGCCTGGTCCGTGCCGCCCGCGCCGCGTGCACGTTTACGGTGGCCACGATTTTCGTCAATCCGACTCAGTTCGGCCCCCACGAAGACTTTGCCCGGTATCCGCGAACGCTCGACGCGGACCTGGCCGCATTGGCGGGCTGCGGGACGGATCTGATATTCGTCCCGGACGCCGACGAGCTGTATCCGGCCGACTGGTCGACGTCCGTCGAGCCGCCGCGGGTCGCGCGGCGGTGGGAAGGCGAATGCCGCCCCGGCCATTTTCGCGGCGTGGCGACGGTGGTGCTGAAGCTGTTCAACCTGGTTCAGCCCGCGGCCGCGTTTTTCGGCTGCAAAGACTATCAGCAGGCCGTGGTGATCCGCCGCATGGTGCGGGACTTGGACGTCCCCGTCGAAATTCATGTTTGCCCAACCGTGCGCGAACCGGACGGGCTGGCCATGAGTTCGCGAAACCGTTATCTGAGCCCCGACGAACGTCATCGGGCGACCGCCATTTCGCGCGGCTTACGACAGGCCGAAGCGCTGGCGCTCGCCGGCGAGCGTCGTGCGGAAGCACTGGCCGGGGCGGTGCGAAACACGCTCGCGGCGGCAGGCGTCGAGCACGTGGATTACATCGCGGTCGTCGACCCGGAAACGCTCGAACCCATCGCCGGGTCGGCATCGCGGGCCGTCATCTTGATTGCCGCCCGCGTCGGCGGCACGCGGCTGATCGACAACATGCAGTTGGTCTGGCCGGACTCGTGACCACCCTAACCCAGGCCCCTTAGCCCTTCTTTTCGCGCGCGACGGATGCCATGCGACAAGACCTCATTCATATTCCGCATCAGTGGCTGGGCGTGCCCGTGTTTGGCGCCGGCTGGCTGTTGATGCTGTGGGCCGTCGTGAGCCTGACGCTGTTGCTGTACCTGTGGCGACGGCAGGGCTGGAACGCGGACACGCGCAGCTATCTGCCGCTGTTGGCCTTGCTCGGCCTGATGATCTGGCTGGTTCTGCCGCGTCTGGAGGAGCTGCCGGACGTCGGGCCGTCTCGCGGGCTGCCGATTCGCGGCTACGGCGTGATGCTGCTGCTGGGCGTATTGGCGGGAGTCAGCCTGGCAGTCCGCGAAGCGCGGCGGGTGGGATTGGATCCCGACTCGGTGGTTTCGCTCTGTCTGCACCTGTTCGTCTGGGGCATCGTCGGCGCGCGGCTGTTTTACGTCATCGAATACTGGCCTCAATTTTCCCGCGCGACGCCGCTGCAGACCCTGGCTGCGGTGCTCAATGTCATCGAAGGCGGGCTGGTCGTGTACGGCTCGCTGATCGGCGCGCTGGTCGGAGGGCTCTGGTTTCTGCATCGGCGCGCGCTGCCCGTGCTGGCGACCGCGGATCTGCTGGCGCCCAGCCTCGCGGTGGGGCTGGCCTTGGGCCGCGTCGGCTGTTTTTTGAATGGCTGTTGTTACGGCGGTGTCTGCGATGCGGCGTGGGCCGTGACGTTTCCGAGCCAGAGTGAGCCGTACGCCCACCAGCGTTCGTTGGGCCAGTTGCACGGATTTCGCTTGGCCGAAGCCGCCGACGGCCAGGCGGCCCGCGTCGCCGATGTGGTTCCCGACGGCCAGGCGGCCGCGGCCGGCCTGCAGGCGGGCGACCTGGTGCGCGCGATCGACGACCGCCGAGTGCGAACGTTCGACGAAGCTCGGGAACTGTTGCGGATTTCGCCTCCGGTCCTGCGGGTGACGACCGATCGTGGCGAGGTCGTGATTCGCCTGGCAGCCCTGCCGCCCCGCAGCCGTCCGGTGCATCCGACGCAACTGTATGCGGCGATCGGCGCGGCCCTGCTGGGCTGGCTGTTATGGTCCTACTACCCGTTTCGGCGGCGGGATGGCGAGGTGTTCGCGCTGCTGCTGACGCTGTACCCCATCATGCGTTTTCTCGAAGAGTCGATCCGTGTGGACGAACCGGGCCAATTCCACACGCGATTGTCGATCGCCCAGTGGATCAGCGCGCTGCTGCTGGTCGCGGTCGTCGGCCTCTGGATCTACGTGCTGCGCCGGCCGCGCGGCAGCGCGTTGGCAACCGCCGACGACACGCAAGTTGCCGCGCAGCAGTCGTAGCGGCTGCTCGTCGCGTGCCGTAGCGTTTGCGGATCGGCCCGCGGACGGAGTTGGCCGCGTGCCTGCGCCGAGCGACGACGGGGAAAAAACCCCGGCCTGACGGAACGTACGGAGCAAACACAAGGTGCCGAAACAAGGTCCCGCCAGGCCGAGGAGTACCAGACGCACGGAATTGGACAAGGTGTGGGTCGTGTCGCGGTGCGACCGTTTTTTGTTGGCTCGGGCATTGCCATTTGCCCGGCTCACTAGAAGACTAGGTCGACGCACGGGCTTGTCAAACGCCGCGTAAAAAAAGATGCGGCCCACTGCGTCTGGCGCGGTTTCCAAACGCAAGCAGACCGCGCATGATACAGGCGCGGACGGAAGACAGCTTGCACCGGGAGCGTACGGATGATCGTCGATGTAAATGCCAATCTATCGCGTTGGCCGTTTCGACGGACGCCCTGCGATGAACGGCCTCGGTTGGTCGAGCGACTGGCGGCGCACAGCGTCGAGCAGGCCTGGGTCGGCAGCTTGGACGGACTGTTCCATCGCGACCTGGAAGGCGTGAATCGACGTTTGGCCGACGCGTGTCGCGACGAGCGGCGCATCCGATTGACGCCGTTCGGCTCGGTCAACCCGCGGCTGCCCGATTGGCCCGAAGACGTGCGGCGGTGCGCGGAAGATCATCGGATGCCCGGCATCCGCCTGCACCCGAATTATCACGGATATCGGCTGGATGAACCGGTGTTCGGCGAGTTGTTGGATCTGGCCGTTCGGCACCGGCTGATCGTGCAGCTCGTCGTGCGTATGGACGACGTGCGCGTCCAGCATCCGTTGATGCAGGTTCCCGACGTGGACGTCAAACCATTGGCCGCCCAGCTACGGGCTCGCCCCACGCTGCGTTTGATGCTGCTGAACAGCCACGCGTCCGTGCGCATTCCCGATCTGCAACCACTGGCTGCGCTGCCCGGCTGTGGCGTCGACATCGCCATGAAAGAAGGCGTCGAGGGCGTGGCCGAGCTGATCCGAACCGTTCCCTACGGCCAAGTCTTTTTTGGGTCGCATCTGCCGCTGTTCGCGCTCGAGTCGGCGATCCTGAAGCTGCAAGAGTCCGCGCTGGCCGACGACGTGCGCCGCGCGATCGAATGCGACAACGCCCTGCGTTGGTTGGACCAACGGGCCAGTCTCGGATCGGCCACGCCGTAGCGACCGCACGGCACGCGCCTTAGACGCGATCGATGCCTCGCGGCTGGCGGACCCCGTCGCGCAAGCCCGTGGGTCGTGCGGCTGGTTCGAGCGAGTGGTTCGAGCCCGCCCGCGACAAGCCGCATCCGGCGGGATGGATCCCAGGACGCGGCCCGCTGGGCGATCACGGGCCGCCACGAACAGTCGCCAACTCCCACGGTTTCCATGCGCTTCGTTCGGCGTGGCTGGCCAGGCACAGGTGCACGAAGTACACGCCCTCGACGCCGTCGGCGATCGTCGGATACAGGGGCTGGCGCGGCGTCTGGTCCGCCGACCGATCCGCACGACGGACCATGGCGTCAAAGGCGTCACCGTATA
This sequence comes from Candidatus Anammoximicrobium sp., assembly GCA_032229885.1. Lineage (GTDB taxonomy): Bacteria > Planctomycetota > Planctomycetia > Pirellulales > Pirellulaceae > Anammoximicrobium. The sequence goes on from JAVYAJ010000219.1 coordinate 8,186, forward strand.
GGTTGGCCAGCGCCTCGAGCAGGCCTTCCGGATGCCCACCGGGCAGGCGACAGGCAGCGCGCACGGTGTCGCTGTAGGCGATCCGTTGATTCCGTTCGTAGACCTGCACCGGTTGCCCGTGCCGCCGCACGACCAGACGCTCGTGATTCGCGTGCTTCCACGTCAGCGACCCGCGCGTCCCGTCCACTTCCAAGCGGATGTCGTTCAGCCGCCCGTGCGTCGCCTGGCTGACCGTGATCGTGGCCAACGCATCGTCGACGCTTCGCAGGATGACGTGGCCATAATCGTCCAGCGTCCGCAGCGGATGGAAGCGGGCGAGCGTTGCGCAGATTTCTCGAGGCCTCAGCCCGGTCACGTATCGCAGCAAATGAAATGCGTGGACGCCGATGTCGGCCAGCGTCCCGGCCGGTCCGGCCTGGGCGGGATCCGTCTTCCAAGCCGCGCGGCTGGGCGGTTGTCCGGCTTGCTGACGCCACGCACCGCCCTGGATATAGGCGACACGAACGGCGAGTATCCGTCCCAGCTCGCCCGCCGCGATCATCTCGCGCGCTTGGCGGACCATCGGATAGCCGCTGTAGCCGTGGGCGACGGCAAACACGTTCCCGACGCGATCGGCCAGGCGAGCCAGCGTCAGAGCCTGGTCGAGTTCGTTGGTCAGCGGTTTTTCGCAGACGATGTGAAAGCCGGATCCCAATGCGCCGCGCGCGATCTCGAAGTGGGTGTGATTGGGCGTCGCGATCGTCACGAAGTCGGCTCGCTGGTCCGCCGGCAGGCGCGACTCGGCCGACATCAGTTCGTCGGCCGAGCCATAACCGCGATCCGCACTCACCCCAAACTCGGCCGCCGCCCCGCGCGATCGCGTCGGGTCGGACGAGAACGCGCCCGCCACGAGCTCGGCGCGCCCGTCCAAGGCCGCCGCCATCACGTGAACGCGCCCAATGAATCCCTGGTTGCCCCCGCCGATCAACGCCATGCGCAGACGTCGCCCCAGCGGGTGATTGACGCTCGTCATCGGTCGCCTTTCAGGCCGCTTCGCGGCGCATGGTTCCGGGCAGTGGCGCCCCGGCGCCGCCGACAATCCCCGACGCAGGCGGACGCGGGCCAAACGCACGGTTGGCGCTCTCGTGTGAGGCTCGCGGCGATGCCGACACGGGATGCGACGTGCGCACGTCTGCGGGCAAAACCGGAAATCTCATGTCAAGCGATCTGTCACCCGACCCCGCAGCGCTGGAGAACCGTCGCGTACAGATGCAAAACCATCGCCCCCACCACGGCCAGCCCGGCGTAGCGGTGAACGTTCAGCAGCACCTCGAGGCCCTGGGTGTCGCACAGCGGCAACATGCTCAGCAGCATTGTCCCTGCCGTCACCAATCCAGCGGCCAAAATTATCCAAAAAGTGAACTTCGCTAGACCCGAGAAACGCGTTTCGCCCCCGGCTTCGTCTGAACAAACCGAACGGGCGCACCGATTCGCGCGACACCAGGTCAGCGCCACCAGCGGCAGCACGAACGTAAACAGCCCGGACGCGCACATGTGGACGAACAGGCCCCAGCCGTCCAAGATCCCGAATCGGACGACGCCGACCAGCGACGTGACGGCCAAGACGCTCACACTGGCCAACAAGCCCAGGTACAACAGCCCTGCCCACCAGCCCCAGCGAGCGCGCGGCTCGGGCGATCCGCGATGCGCCAGCGCCAGCAGAAGATGAACGACGCCTATCGCCAGCACGCCCAGCAAGGCGAACGGCAGGACGCTCACGAACACCTGACCGGCCTTCCCGGCGGTTCCGATCGTTGCTACGTTCCACACAGCGGCCATAGAACTGCGCTCCAAAAAGGATGCCACGATTTCTTTCTCTGGTTAATTTAGCGATTCGAGTCAAGCGTCAAATGACTCAGGCCTCGTCTGGCGCGGTCAATTTCTTAAACTACTACCGCTTCAACTGTTGCGCGTTTGAGCGCAGATAGGCGCTGATTCTGTGTGGCCGAAGGCCTCCGCTCACCGTAGCCTGGGGCAACGCCCCAGGACTGGCGCCGCGCGCGTGCCTCTGTTGGCCGAAGGCCATAGTCATGCGGGCCGCGGTGACACGTTGAAGACGGCCTACGGCCAACGCCGTTGCTGTCGTCTGTGCTTCCTGGGGCGTTGCCCCAGGCTACGTTAAAGATGGCCTTCGGCCAAGACGATTCCGGTCGTCCGTGTTGCGCAACAGCCTTGCAAAACCAATTTTGCTTAACGCGGGCTGTCGCCCGCAACCCAAGAATCTGTTTGGCCGAAGGCCTCTGATCACCGTAGCCTGGGGCAACGCCCCAGGGCTGGCGCCGCGC
>JAVYAJ010000220.1:0-47130 GCA_032229885.1 Candidatus Anammoximicrobium sp.
CTCTGACTCCTGGGGCGTTGCCCCAGGCTACGTTGGTGATGGCCTTCGGCCAACACGCTTCCTGTCGTCCGTGCTGTGCAACAGTCATTCAATGCCAATTTCACTTAACACGGGCCAGTGTCAGTACCCCAAAAGTGTACTGTGCAGACCAGTATACAAGATGTGCGCATCGTGCGCGCACGATACGGACTAAGACTCTAAACCCAACAATTTCCGGGTTTTTGGCCGCGCTAGCGTGGTCCGGCGGGGCAACTATGGGCCGGATGCGTCTTCGACTTCGCCGCCGGCGCGCGTCACCAGGCAGGCCAGCACGCGGAGGTCCGTCGAATCGCCCAGATGCCGGACCGACCCGTCGCAAAACACGAAGTTCGCGCCGCTGGGGTGGAAGCTGTAGAACAGATGCCCGTATTCGTTCGAGTTGTTGATCTTCATCGGGCCGGGAATCGCGCCGCCGGTGCACCAATCCTTCCGGGTTCCGATCTCGTACGGATTGTCGTTGGTGGCCCACGCCCCGCCGCGCGCTCGAGCACAGTCCGGTTGGGTTTTGTCCGCCACGGCGGGCCGCATCAACCGGCCGCGCCACACGTCCTCGCGCCCCGCGCACTCGCCCACTAGGATCGTATGCGACGTGCCGTCCAGGATGGCCGATACGGTATTGACGTCGGGGAACGCGCGGAGCGCACCGCGGAGATCGGCCGAAGCGGAGAACTGTTGGGCGACGGGCAGCTCGGCGTTGATGCCGATGTTCACGCCCTCGGTCACGAAATAGTCGCCGCAGGCGCCCGACTTGTTTTCTTCGGGCGGCGTCTCCGTCTTGTTCTGGAGCCGATGCGGGTTGGGTGTCGAGGGGCACAAGAAAACGGGCAGCCAGGTCTTCACTGTATCCGCATTCGGAATCGGATCGCCCGTCGTGCTGGTGCTGCGCCACCAATTCTGGCTCAAATCGAAGTATGCGCCGCTGACGACGTTCGCCTGTTCGAGGAACGACAGGATCTCGGGCGCCCAACTGCGCTGGGGCAGCGACGTGCGTTTTGAAGAGGGCAGCCTCCGGTACGTGACCTCGTGCTGGTGGACCGCCAGCCCGATCTGCCGCAAATTATTCGCGCACGACGAGCGGCGACTGGCCTCGCGGGCAGCCTGGATCGCCGGCAACAGCAAGCCGACGAGGATGCCGATGATCGCGATCACGACGAGTAATTCGACAAGCGTAAACGCGGGACGCGCCCGCCGACCCATACGAATCGGCATGAGTGTGCTGCTCCGACTGGGGAATGCGTGCACGTAGGTTACGCAGCGTTTGCTTCCTGAGCAGTGTGCCTGGCGGACGTGGGGGTGTGTGCACGTTGTGCGGAGGTACACGACTGCACGGGCACGAACAAGCGATCTAGCGAGCCGTCGAATTGGCGACCGCAGTCACTCGTCGGTGGCGCCGTTGGCCACGGAACGTCGCACGTCGACCTACGAAAGCAGAATTTTGCAGCAAGCTGCGTGCCAATCTCGCGTCACGGTAGGCGATGACCACAGACTCCCCTAGAACTCGGCTCAGACCGGTTTCCCGACCCGCGATTCGCGCGTTTCGGCAAGCCAGCAGCCTAGAGCATCTGTCGAAAATTTCGCCACGGCTGGCGACGCGAGCGGCACTCAAGAGAGAGGTATTCAAGTCTTTATCTGGCGCAGGCCAGAATTTATCACCCACGCCGGACGATGGTTGCCCAGTGTGTTGTCCACACTAAGTTTGTGGGTTATCGCGCCAAATTTGTCTGCCTCGAGCCCGTCCCTCGAGGCAAGCCGATGCCGCGCTGGACGGGCACGTGCTCCGTGTGGCCGCAACTGGTCGGGGGCGCGACGGAGCGCGTCCCGCCAGGCGGGCGCAGTCTCGTAGGTTGACGTTTCCCGTGGCGAGGCGCTTGACAGACCGGCTGGCGCACGAGTGGTCCAGCGCGCGCGTTATTTGGCGGCGGTTTTGAGCTGGAAATCGTGTTGGTTGTCACCGTCGCCGATCTCGCATTTCTCCGTGGCCGAGACGCTCAGCAGTTCGTCGACCATCGTTCCGGCCGGCGCGGGCGGGCCGGCTTCGATCATCTTGCCTGTCTTGCGGACGCCGGTGATGGCGACATTCTTGGCGCCCAGCGCGCCCGGCTTGGCGGCTTCGATCCGATAGGCTCCGTTGGTGATGGCGCCTCCGTAGCTCGGCCCTTTGCCGTCGGCAGGCAGAAAGCTGATCGTGCCAGACTCGACAGGCGAACCGTCCCACGTCACGGTGCCGTGAATCGCCATCGTCGCCGGGCCGCACCCGACGCTGATCGACAACCAGCTCGCCACGATCGCCAACCCGAACCTCGAAATCAGCTTCTTGCGCATTCGTACAACTCCTCTCGTGTTGTGGATCAACGACGGACTAATGCCTCAGCGCCTCAGCCCGTACGATACGCGCCCCGTGCGCGCAGGTAGGAATCGGCACAAATCCGAAGCGCTCGCGAGGCGGAGACACGCGCACCAAGCGCGCATGTTGGAACCACCGATAATACGGATGAAGGGCGCGCGTCGATGCGATGTCTTGGCCGCGTGATTCGTGGACCGCGTGGCTCTGTTTCGCATCTTCATCCCTTGTTGGGTTGCGTGCGGAGCAAACGCTAAATGGTGCGCGGAAACAACACCCCGTACGCCGGCCGGGATTCGTTCACAGACTACCAACCGTCACTTCGTTGGCGATCGCTTTCGGAGTGCACAGCGCGCGCCAAATCGCCAGGTCGAGAGCATCGTGGACGAACCGGACGTTGCCGTCGCCAAACACGACGTTGACGCCGCCCGGATGGTAGCTGCGGGCAGAGATGGTGATTGCGCGATTGTTCCAAGCCGTATAGGCGCCCACGCAGGGCGCGTCGACGTCGTTGACGCACGTCGCCCCCCGCACGCCATCGGGAACCATGCTGTTGGGCGTGTTGTTGTGATGATACAGCGGGCCTTCGGGATAGTGCATGACGCCGCGCTGATCGCCGTTCGGCGCGCCGCCCAGGACCAGACGGATCTCGGATACGAGCGCCGTATTCGTGGCGCCGTCGAGAAAATCAGAGAATCGCTGCCGGCTGTTCACGTAGAAAACTCCCGGGATGCGGGTCGCGGGCAACGCGGCGGCCGAGCCCGGTCCGATATAGACCCACTCGGCCATCGGACCAATGCCATTGTTGGCGACGTAACTGGACCGCGCGTAGATGTTGTACCAAAGAATATGATTCACCTGACTATTGGATGGACAGCGGAATGGCGGCAGTGGTTCACGGCAAACGGGCGCGTTGTTCGTTGTCGACGGGGCTGGCGCCGCGCTGCCAAACCCGAAACGCGGGTCCGCCAGGTCGTAAACGGCGGTCAATTCCATATAAGGTAGGAGCGCAAAGATCCAAGTCGCCTCGCCGAAGTCCTGGTTGTTGGTGAGCGGCGGCGCGGGGATCTTGTGGCCGAAAGGCAGATTCTTGACGATGTCGTGGTGCATGTGCATCGCCAAACCGATCTGCTTGAGGTTGTTGACGCACTGCGTCCGGCGGGCAGCCTCGCGTGCAGCCTGGATCGCGGGCAACAGCAGGGCCACGAGAATCCCGATGATCGCAATGACAACGAGCAGTTCGACAAGCGTAAAACCGACGGAACGATGACGAGATCTCATGACTTCGCTTTCTCCCACAGGAAGCAGAATGCGTTGCGTGAGGAAACGCCGCGCGACACGACCGCATCGTAGCAGCCATTCTCTGTGACCGCTCGTGAGTGTGTCAATACGATCGTGTACGTTTGTCAATAATGCCTCGAACATCGCGTTTCGCGCGCGAACGGAGGCGTGATTCGCGCACGGACCTGGGGGGTTCGTCGTGCTGTCTTCGGGCGGTGCATTCTCGCGACCCGCGCGGGCGGACGCCCGCCTCGGCAATGATAGCCCCCTGAACAATCGGACGCGCGGCGATGCTCGGCCTTGCCTGCCAGGGCCGTGAAAAAGCCGATACAGCGCCCAGCGGTTGGCGCGCGGTTCTGCTATAACTTTCGTACAGGGCGCCCCGGGGGTCTGGCGGCCAGCCGCCGGCGGTTCGACCGGGCCAGCCGGCGCCGTGCACTCGGGACGTCTCGCGAACCAACGATCCACGGTGCGGCGACGGCGAACAGCGGGCGGCGCGCGGTTGCTCGGTCAGATGCCGTCTTCGATCAGACGCCGTTCGCAGCCAAACACAGGAGTCGTTCTCATGCCGTCTCGTCAAACAACGGATGCGGCCGTCGAGTCGCCGCCGCCCTGGCCAGGGCGAGTTGCCCTGGCCGCGACGGCGAGCGGCATGGCGACCGCGATCGGAGCCGTTCCGCTGGTGCATGCGGCCGGCAGCGACGTCATTCGGATCGGCTTGGTCGGCTGCGGAAACCGGGGGACGGGCGCGTGCCGCGAGGCGCTGCTGGCCCCCGGGCCCAAGCGGCTGGTGGCCGTCGGCGATCTGTTTCCCGAACGGATCGAGATCAGCCTGCGGAACCTGCTGAAATATGACGACACCCGTTCCTCGATCGACGTTCCCGAATCGCAACGCTTCATCGGCTTCGACGCCTATCAACGAGTGATCGACGCCCAAGTCGATCTGGTGCTGTTGACCACGCCGCCCCATTTCCGGCCGCTGCATTACGCGGCGGCGGTGGCGGCTGGCAAACATGCGTTCCTCGAAAAACCGCTGTGCGTCGATGCGCCGGGCTATCGCCAATTGCTGGCGGCCAATGCCGAGGCCAAACGGCAAAACCTGTCTGTCGTCGTCGGCCTGCAACGCCGACATCAGCAGAACTATCTCGACGGCATCGCCCGGATCCACGACGACGCCATCGGCCAGGTGACGCATATCCGCACCTATTTCAATGTGCCGGCCGGCGGACGCTCGGGGATGGTCCGCCCCGCGGGGATGTCCGAGCTCGAGTATCAGATCCGGCAGTGGGGCGTGTTCCTATGGCTGTGCGGAGACCATTTGGTCGAGCAGGCGACGCACCAAATCGACGTGGCGAACTGGGTGATGAACGGACACCCGGTGCGAGCCAACGGGCTGGGCGGCCGCCAGACTCGCTACGGACCGGGCAACGGCGACATTTGGGACCATCACAGCATCGAATTTGAATACGAAAGCGGGGCGCGATATTTCTGCCAATCGCGCCAGCAGGCGGGGACGTGGAGCCACGTGTCCGAGAGCGTGCAGGGCGAACGCGGCTCGCTGGTTCTGGGCACCGGGCCGTGGGGATTCGGCGAGTTGACGCCGCGCGACCTGCGCGACAGAACGCGCATCAAGGAAAATCCGTACCGCCGCGAGCACGAGAACCTGTTCGCCAGCATCCGCGGGATCGGACCGCATCGGCTGGACGCCGAGTACGGCGCCGCCAGCAGCATGACGGCCGTCATGGGGCGGATGGCGACCTACTCGGGCCAACCGGTCACCTGGGACGAAGCCACCAACTCGCAACTGCGGCTGGGGCCAAATCACTATGCCTGGGATGCCGAACCGCCCACGACGGCGGACGCCAGCGGCTCGTATGCCGCGGCCGTGCCCGGCGTCACTAAGGCCTGGTAGCGAACGGACGCACGCGAGCGGCGCCACGACACCGGCTCGTGGCGCTCGCTCCGAACCAAATGCGCCGCCTGACGGCGCCGCCGCGGACTGCCGAAGCGCAAAGGCGCAAAGGCGCCAAGCCGCCGCGCGGCGCATTGTCGATCCTTTGCGTTGCGGCCGCCGTCGCGCGCGGTGGTCGGCTCGCCAAAACTCGATGTCAATCCAAGCCGTAAGGTTCACCCGGAGAGCACAACGGATGCCCGCTGAAAATATGTTCAACGAAAACTCGCTGACGCGCCGCGCGTTCGTCGCGTCGGTCGGAGCGGTCGGAACTACGCTGCTGGCTGCCGCGCCGAGCGGCGCCGGTGAAGCTCAGCGCGTGCGACTGGCCCTGCTCGGCGCCGCGCATATCCACACGCCGCTGTTTCTGCGGATGCTGCAAACGCGCGACGATGTCGATATCGTGCGCGTCTGGGACCGCGACGTCGCGCGGGCCCAGAAAGCCGCGGCGGACGGCAACGCGCAGACCGCACGCACGGTTGCCGACGTGCTGGCTGACAGGGCTGTAACGGGCGTTGTCATTCTGTCGGAGACAAGTCTGCACGCCGAGTTGGCGATCGCCGCCGCCGAGGCGGGCAAGCATGTTTTCGTCGAAAAGCCGCTGACGGCCGAGGCGAACCAGGCGTTTCGAATTGCCGAAGCGGTCGACAAAGCGGGCGTGCTGTTCAGCACAGGCTATCATCTACGAAGCGCGGCGCGGAACATTTTGGTTCGCGAGCACATCCGGCAAGGCAACTTTGGACGCATCGTCCGCGTCTACGCCTCGTTCGGCAACGACAGCGTGCTGCAAGGGGCGTTCGACGAGGAACACGCGTGGACGGTCCAGCGACGCTGGGGCGGGGTGGGCAGTCTAGCCGATATCGGCACGCATTCCTTGGATCTGTTGATGTGGCTCGTGGGCGACGTCGAATCCGTGGCGGCCGATCTGCGTTCGATCACCAACCGATACCCGGATTGCGATGAAACGGGCCAGGCTCTCTTGAGGTTTCGCGCCGGTATCACGGGGACGATCGCCGCGGGCTGGTTGGAACCGGCCAACCCGGTGAGCCTGTTGGTCTCCGGGACGGAAGGTCACGCCGTCGTACTGAACGATCGGCTGTACCTTCGCAGCCCGAAGATCGAAGGCGCCGACGGCGCCCGGCCGTGGAGCAAGCTGGCGCCGCCACTGGATCACCCCCTGCTGCTGTTCGTCGACGCGGTCGCTGGCCAACCCGACGTGCCGCTGGTCAGCGTCCGTGAGGCTGCCGCGCGAGTGCAAGTGATGCAGGCCGTGTACCGCGCCGCCCGCGAACAGCGGTGGGTCGCCGTCGACCCCGGCTGAGATCGCGAGGCCCGTTCAAAGCTCGGCGCCGGAGTCATGAACCGCTCGTCATCGTTACGGCCCAACTCGCCTGTTTCCGGACTAGCGGTCTTTGAACTTCGTATTCACAGATCCGCGGCATGGAGGTGATGACAGCGGCATGAATGGCAAGGATGGGACGTGTGAGACGGATGAAACGGGCGCGAGCGAGCGTGGTCGGCACGTGAGCCAATGCGTACGTACAAACTGCGCACCTCCGAGAGGTCGCGACCGGATCACTTTTTGTACAGCCACCACGGCTTATCGAAATCGACGGACGCGCCGGGTATCTGCATCGGATGCTCGCGAACAAAATAATGCCAGAACTTCTGGCGATTGGCGGGGTCAAAGATCTCGAAGACCGTCGCACGCTCCATGTCCTCGAGGAATTTGCGATACGCGCCCACCGGCTCGAGTGGGTTTGCCTGCTGGAAAATGACGACTCCACCATATCTCTTGTACAGGCTTCGATCCAGTTTCCAGCCTTTGACATACCGGTCGCCGAGGCGTTCCCAACCGCGCCGGCGCTGGTCCTTCGCGTTCTGGTCGATGTCTTGCGCATCGCCGTCATCGGCCCGCGCCGCGGCGGACATCGACGACATTGCTGCGACGAACTGTTCGATCTCCTCAGGCGTAGCGGTGATCTTGTCGCGCTGCACGTAGCGTTCCCGCAATTCGTCGAAGATTCGGGCGACCAGCCGGCTGGCCTCGTCGTCGTTCAACGTGGGCGTGGCGGCTTTCAAGTCGCGGAGGTAGATGTAATCGTAGAACAGTCGCGCGACGGGCGTCCCCTGGGCGGGATCCGGCGCGGTCACCTTGTCGGCGCGAAATCCGAACGCGTCGTCACCGGCCGCGGTGGCGCTCGGCTTCTCTACGGGGCCACTTCCGCTCCCGTCGACGGTGGCATGGTCAGCGGCCCGTATGGGCATCGCTGCGGTCATCATTAAGGCGGCCATTGCGATCGAGATGTTCACGCCGGGATCGTTCCTTCCGTGTTTTGCGGTTTGGGCTGAGCGAGCGGCCTGGCGACGCTGAGACGCAATACAGTACCACGGATGATGCGGGATGTCACGGAGGGGCCAGAGCGACACGGTGCAACCGACATCGCGACAACGTCCTGGACGCGGGCGTCCGGGATGCGCGTTTGCGATGGGCTCGGGAACAATCCGCCGAGGCCGGATGCCCTCCGCGGGTTCGGCGGTTACTGGTCGAGCTTCGGCTCGTCCGCTGTTGATGGGGCGTGCGGATTGCCGCGCAGGCGGTTGACGATTTCGTCCTTCAGTCCCGCCAGGACGGACTGTCGGTCGGTCTGCTCGAGGATCCGCCGCACGACCTCTTTGGGCGACTCGTTTCCCCACGACGACCCGTGGGCAAAATAATGCTTGGCGGCGTGGCCGACGAGGTACGAGCCGAAGCCGGCGGCGGCGCCCTGCGGAACCGCCGTCAAGACGGTTCCATAGCCGACCGTCAGGAGTTTGAACGCCGACGAGGTGAAATGCACGGCGTACTCGAAGGCCAATCCGCCCGCCAACCAGCCGGCGGATTTGAGGATCGACCCGATCAACTGGCGCGCGTGCCGCCACGAGATCTCCAGGCCGTAGATGTGAGACAACGTCAGCACCATCGTCACGTCGACCGCGCTGCCGCCGAGCATGTCGGCAACGGGCAGCGGATTCAGGGCCACCGTCATCGCTTTGACGGCCGCATAGCTCCAAATCACCTGCGTGGCTCGTCGATCGCGCAGTTCAACCCGCAGCGCGACGATGCGATCGCTGCGATCGGCGGCGTACATCGCTCCGTTCAACGCCAGCAGCGCCAGCCCTTCCCGATCCAGGATCTCCAGGATGCGGGCCTTGAGCTGAGCGACGTCCGGCGAAGGCGTGCGCCACTCGTGTCGCGTCGATCCGTCCGCCGCTTCGATCACGTATTCGACGGCCCGTGGATCGGCCGCCGTGAGGACGATGTTCTCGCTGGGCACCAGGCCGCTCAGCCGGTCGTCGCGTAGGACTTCAATCAGTCGAGCACGCTGCGGGGGGCTGTACAGGTCGATCTTGTTAAAGACCAACAGGATCGGCTTGTGTACGGAAGCCAACGAACTGAGCGCCGAAAATTCCGTTTCATTCAGATCCGAATCGGTGACGAACAGAATCAGGTCCGCACGCGCCGCGGCCTCGCGGGCCATCGCGCCGCGATCGGCGCCGCCGACCTCGTTCAAGCCCGGGGTATCCACCAGCACGACCTGAGATCGAGCCAGGCCCGGGATGCAATAGCCACAGCCCTGCCAGCGCACCTGCCAGACTTCCTGCGTCCAGCCGCCGCGAACATCCACCGCAGCCACCGCCTCGCCGACCAGCGCGTTGATCAACGCTGATTTCCCGGTGCTGATCTCGCCAAAGACCAGGATCTCGACGCGACCCTCGGTCAGCTTGTCGAGCATCGTCTGCAACTGGTCCCAGTCGCGGCACAGATGCTGCCGCTCGGCGTCGGTACAGCCGTGCAGGCGGCTCATCGTCCGCTGGACCGAGGCGATCGCCCGTCGATAATGGTCTTCGGTTTCCACGGTCATATCAGGATCGATCGCTCGATTCATCGCCACCAATTGCCCGGAACTCGGTAAATCGTCAGATTTTCGCCGTGGCGCTCGCCAGCCGCACGGGACCAGCCGCCCCAATTACGAAACGTCTCGAAACGCCTGGCGGGCCCGCGCCACCAGGCGACGCAGTTCGTCCGCGCTGGTGACACGATCCCACTCGCGCCGCGCCAAACCGGTCAGCCCACCCGGCGGAGTCTGCATCTCGGCGCGGAAATAGGCCACGAACACGCCACCGATCCAGCGGGTGACGAGCGCCTGGACAACTCCTTGCAACATGCCGCCCGCCAGCGTTCCCACGCCTGGGACGGTTTTCAGCAGCGAGGCGACGACCGACGCCACGGTCGGCGTCACCGCGCTGGCGCCCAAAATGGCGAGCACGTTCTTGCCCAGTTCGCCCAGCAACCGGACAGCGGCGTCCAGGTCCACGTTCTGCCGGTAAACATGGGCCAGATCGACGACCATCTTCGACGAAATCGCGCACCCAGCCGCCAGATCGACCAGCGGAAATGGGCTCAGCGCAGCCGCGCCGCCGGCGCCCCACGCATAACGATCGACGATCTGCCACGCGCGCCGATCGAGCGCCTCGCGGGCGCGCCGCCGCGCGTCCTCGAGCAAGCCGCGAGACTGCAACAACAAGTTCGCCAGCAACAATCGCTCGCCTTCGCCGCGAACGATCTGCATCAGGCGTTCGGCCAACGGACCGATGTCGGCGGGCAACTCGATCTGCTCGTCGCGCCGCGACCCATCCGGCAGGACGTGAACCCGAACGCGGACCGCGGGCCGCGCGCGCACGGCGATCACGTCCTCGGCCGCCACGGTCGGCGCCGCCTGTTCGACCAGTTGATCCAGCAGCCGCTGACGATCATCGTCGGCGTACCAATCCTGTTTGTTCAGGCAGATCAGCACTCGTTTTTCCATCTCGCCGAGTTGCCGCAACAGTGCATGCTCGTCGTCGCGCAGCGGGCCATCGACGGCCAGCAGCACGATGTCCGCATCGCGAGCCGCCTCGGTCGAGATCGCGGCGCGATCCGCTCCGTCCACCTCGCCCAAGCCGGGCGTATCGACCAAGACCACGTTCTCCGAGCCCGGCCACGCGGTCTCGCTCCGCCGCACCGTCGTCCCGCCCTTGGCGTCCATGGCGAACACGTCGCGCCCACCCAGCGTGTTCAACAGAGACGACTTGCCGCTGGAGATCGTGCCAAAGGCGACGATCTCCAGTTTGCCGGCCTCGCGTTTCTGGTCGAAGCGGTCCAGCAGCGGCGTCAATTCGTCGCGGACCTCGACCGACACGGCGGGATCGCCCTGGAGGTTCCCGATGGCCGCCAAGTTTTCGTCGATTTCCTGCTGCTGTTGCTGAGGCGACAACTGGCTGGGGCTTTTGCTCTGCGCCGCGCGCTGCTGGCGCTTGCGCCGCGTGTGACGCCACAATCGCCACAGCGTCCAGGCGGTGCAAGCGGCGAGAATCGCCGCTCCCGTGGCCACCGCCACCAGATAGGCCTGCGCCCACGCTCGCCCCAGCTCGAGCGCGTTGCGATAGTGGGTGATGATCAGCGGCGGAACATAGATCAAGATCGCGCCCAACGACGCGAACGCGGCGATCAGCAGCAGGCCATGAAGGGGACGGCGCGAGCTCATGGACCCAATTCTACGCTGCCGACTACACGGGGGCGAGAACGGATCCGGTCATCAGGCCGCCAGATCGGCTTCGACGGGACGCAGCGTCTGCGCTTCTCTTCCAACGCGCGCTCGTGCTTATGTTCGGTGTGCGGTGTGCGGTGTGCGGTGTGCGGTGTGCGGTGTGCGGTGTGCGGTGTGCGGTGTGCGGTGTGCGCGCCTTCGTTGCGCGTGCGCTCACCGTTGCGCCGAATCCATGTATGCGCACGGTGGTTTCGGTGAACCACGGCTCGAGCGCTGAAGAGAACCCGTGCGCTGAAGAGAAAGCGTGAACGACGCGGACTGTACGAGGCTCGCACCACGCGCGGCTTGCGACCCGGACTGTCGAATCGATCGCGCGCCGCCACTGCGGCGCACGCCCGTTCGTCACCGACGTCGTCGGACGCGGGGACTCACTCGATTGACTCGGCCTCGGCCGATTCGCGAGGGCCTGCGGCCGTCGCGGCGGCGGACGCGGCCTCGCGTTCCTTCCACGCGGGCGGGATGTACGCGCAATCGGGTTCGGACGCCATCATGTCGCCGGTCAACATGAACGAGCGGGCGCGACTGCCTCCGCACACGTGACGGTACTCGCACACGCCGCACTTGCCCTCCAAGCGGTTGGCGTCCCGCAAGGCGAGAAAATAGGGATGGTTCTGGTAGACGTCGACGACCGAGTTGCGCGGAAACTTGCCGCACAGCATCGGCAGAAAGCCGCTGGGGTAGATCGCGCCGAGATGGCTGATGAACATGATCCCGTTGCCGTCGTTGATTCCCAGCGGCGCGCGAGCCCTTTGGGCATCCTCGGTGGTGACCGGGTTGAACTGCGGATTGCCTCGTTTCTGCATCACAAAGCGGCGATAATGCGGGGCCTCGGTCGTCTTGATCCCGTATGGCTGCCGCTGGGCATGATCCCACAGTTGCTCGAACACCTCCTCGTACTGTTCCGGCGAGATCCGTTTCAGCTCCTCGCCGCGTCCGACGGGCACGAGAAAGAATACGGACCAGAGGACGATTCCGGTCGTCGCGAGCATCTCAGCCATGGCGTCGACCTGATGGACGTTCGACGGGGTGATCGTGGTGTTCACCTGCAGCGACATGCCGATCCGCCGGGCCTCGGTCAGGATCTCGAGCGTTCGGGCATAGCTGCCGTCCACGCCGCGGAACGAATCGTGCGTCGTGGCGTCCAGTCCGTCTAGGCTGAGCGCCAGCCGATGCAACCCCGAGGCGTGTAGTTGTCGGAGCGCTTCCGGGGTGACCAGCGGTGTCGCGGATGGGGTCATCGCGACCTCGAGTCCGCGAGCCACGCCATGCTCGACCAGATCGAAGACATCGGGTCGTTTCAGTGGGTCGCCGCCCGTCAGCACAACCATCGGTGGGCTCGGGAATTCGGCCAACTGATCCAGCAGTTGCCGAGCCTGTTCGGCGTCCAACTCGCCCGGGTGCCGCAAAGGTTGGGCGCACGCCCGACAGTGCTTGCAGACGAGATCGCACGCCTGGGTCAGCTCGTAGAAGATGATGAACGGGCTGTGCGTAAAGTCCTTACGTCCGTAGCGGCCGGACGGCGACTGTCGCGGCATCGATGCCTGAGGTGTTGCGGCCTGAGGCGGCGCTGTCTGAGGCGGCGCTGTCTGAGGCGGCGCTTGAGGCGTTGGCGTCTGGGCCGCCGCGGATCGGCTCAGGCCGAGCTGAAAAACGCGTCTGTCGGACCGTGGAACAGGCACGGCCGAGCCGTTCGGGCTCGCCGATCCAGGAACCGGC
This sequence comes from Candidatus Anammoximicrobium sp., assembly GCA_032229885.1. Classification (GTDB taxonomy): domain Bacteria; phylum Planctomycetota; class Planctomycetia; order Pirellulales; family Pirellulaceae; genus Anammoximicrobium. The sequence continues at coordinate 12,959 of JAVYAJ010000220.1, forward strand.
GACCGCTCGGCGCTGGACACCGCAGACCCAGATTCATCGGTTGCCACACTCGGATTCATCGATCACCCTCCGGGTTTTTCGTTCGCTGCGTAGGCTGTCGTCTTCTTTCGCGGCAGTTCGCCCGGCGTTCGGCGGCCGTCCCATAGATGCCACAGCGCGTAGATCGGGTGACGCCACAGCATTCGCGGCCCCGCGTAGCGCATCACGTCGCGAATCTGTTGACGCCGGTCCGGTTTGTAACAGTGAATCGGACACGCCGCACACGTCGGCTTCGTTTCGCCGAACGGGCACCGATCCAGCCGAAGCATTACATACGCATGTAGCTCGGAACACGCGGCACATAGGCCGGGAACGCTGACAAGCGCGTCGGCTTGGCGATCGCGTCCGCTCGGTTTGGTGCGCCTCGCGCCGTCGCTCGCCTCGGTGGCCCTTACTGCGTCTCGCGCGCCGGCCGAGATGGCTTCGTCCGCTGCGAGCGCCTGTTCGACGAGAACCTGCTCGCCGCGATCATGCTCGCCGCGGGCGTGACGCCCGTGGCAGTAGATACGCAACATGGCCGTCACGGTCCGCCGTTCGCGCACGAGCCTCGCAGCCTGGCGTTTACGCCTCGACCGAGCCAGGGCGCTAGCGATCCATCCGGACCAGCCTGCGCGCATCAGCTTGCCTCCGCTAGATCCTCCACCGCCTGCGCCGAATCCTCGCCGGCCGCGGCGGGCCCTGGGACGCCCTCGCACGCCGCCAGCAGATCCTCGGCGCCCTTGCGATAGCAGAAATCGCCGAACGCCTCGCCTTCGAGCCGCTCGCGCTTGAAGTAGGCCAGCAGGCCGGTCAGGATCGGCACGATGTCGTCCAGCGGGACCAGGTCCTTGTACAGGAACGACAGACGCATTCCCGTCAACCCGCCGCCCAGATAGATTGCGTATTTTCCAACCGCGCGACCCGAAAGGCCGACATCCGCGTTGTACGGTCGCGCGCAGCCGTTGGGACAGCCCGTCATTCGCACGGTAAACGGTTCGCCACTAAGGCCCAACTGTTCGAGTTCGACCTCCAGTTTGTCGATCAACCCGGGCAGCGCCCGCTCGCTCTCGGTGATGGTCAGCGGGCACGTGGGCAGCCCGACGCAGGCCATCGACCAGCGGCGAACCGTCGAGATCTCGCCCAGCAGCTTGACGCCGTGCTTGCGGAGGATCTTTTCCAACCCGGCGCGGTCTTGCGGCTCGATGTCCGCAAACAAGATGCTTTGCTGTGGCGTCAGGCGAATGCCCGGATTAAAGGCGTGGCAAACCTCGCGGAGGGCCGTCTTCAAATGCAGCCCTTCTTTGTCCAGGATGCGCCCGTTCTCGATGTTCAGCCCGTAGAACCAGCGGCCGTCGCCTTGCTCGTGCCAACCGAGATGATCGTCGACGCCGTGCACATCCGTCGGGTGCGGATCGGCCAGTTTTCCGCCGTAGTACTCTTCGACGGTCGCTTTGAACTTTTCCAGCCCCCAGGCGGCGACCAGGTACTTCATCCGGGCCTGGTTGCGGTCGCTGCGATTGCCAAAGTCGCGCTGGACTTTCATCACGGCCTCGGCCGCCGGGAACACTTGGTCGAGCGGCACGAACGCCATCCGTTTGCCCAGGGCGGGAAACGTCTTCTTGTTGCTGGGCGTCATGCCAAAGCTGCCGCCGACCAAAAAGTTGTAGCCGATGATCTGGCCGCCTTCGATGACCGCCAGCATCCCCAGATCGGGCGTGTACACATCCACACAGTTGTCGTGCGGCGGCGCGATGGCGATCTTGAACTTGCGGGGCATATAGGCATGGCCATACAAAGGCTCGACCTCTTCCCCCGGCTGAGGTTCGTTGCACAGTTGCCGCTCGCCCGTCTCCAAGTCGGTCAGCCAGATCTCGTAATAGGCCCGGCTGCGCGGCAGCAGATGCGTGGACAGGCTGCACGCCATGTCCTGCATTTGGTCGTGGATTCCGTCGTACAACGGCGCCGGACAGCACATCACGTTGCGCTCGACGTCGCCGCATCCGCCCAGCGTCGTGAGCATGATCTCGTTGATCCGGCTGACCGCTCGTTTGACGTTTCGTTTCAGCACCTGGTGCAACTGGAAGTCCTGCCGGTTGGTGATCCGCAGCGTACCGTTGCCAATCTCGTCGCACAGGTCGAGTTCCGCCAACAACTGGACCCCGTTCATCCGGCCGGCCGGAACTTTGGTGCGGACCATCAGCGAGAAGAGCTTGCCTCGCTTCACGCCGTCCGGCCCGATGGTTCCCCGAAGGTCTCGATCGTCCTGCTGGTACATCCCGTGATGCTTGAGGATCAGCGAAGTCTCTTTCGTGAAGTGATCCTCGTCGTTGGCCAGCTCGTCGGCGACCGCGCCCCGCAGATAATTGCTGGCGCGCTTGGCCTTGTCGACTGCCGAGAGCTTCACTTCGGGCTCGGTCGCTACGTTGCCGGCGGGGTTGACCCGTGGTTCGGTGCTGTCAGACATGCGCACTCCTTGTTTCGAGCGTCGTTGCTGGTTCGGGTCCGCCCGCATCCCTGGGGACGTTCATTGCGTTGTCAGGGGGAACACGCGCCGGGCTGCGCTCGTCGTTCACGGCGCGCCGCGCGGACAGGCCCGATCGGCCGCGCCTCTCGCGCGCCGGACTTCATTCATCTTGAAATGGAATTTTGTTGGGTAGTTTTCAGGCCAACCTCGCCGCACACGGTTCGGGGCGCGTGGCGCCACGCTCATCTGCGCTCAGCACGGCACGCCGTCATTCGCTTGTGCGTAACCCCGTGCGCCGGCGGTCCTAAATGGGCGCCGCCACAATTGGATCGCACGGCGGATCGTGTCGAAAACGCGGCGCGCCGCGCACGGCAAGCGTCCCGCGAAAACACGCATCGAGCGGTTCGCAACCGGTGGGCAGACTTGCATCCTGCTGGCTTGGCGCAGGTCTCTCGAATCATCTAACCCGCAGCATCATAGCCGTTTGACGGGTCTGAGGCCAGAGCCGTTCTACTGGCAGGCGTGGCTTTGACAGCCATTTCGTCGAAGTTTCCCCCTGTCGTCCGCGGACGAGCGCACGATGGCCCGTCGCGGACCGGATGATCGTCCGCAGTTTCTGGGCGGCGTCCGTCCTTCGGCGCCGGCCGTTTCCTCGGCGCGGGGATCGCGATGTTCGCGCTTGATTGTGCGACCCGCGCGGCTGGCCAAAACGCCACCGCAGACCGCCCTAGACATGCGTTCCCTACTGGGGAATGTCGCGCACCTTGGCGCGGATTTGCGCGGCGAGTTCGACGAGTTGCGGCCACCAGATTTCATCCATCAGTTCGACGACGTCCGCGTCGCAGGTGTCCACCGCGTCCAGCCCCCAGTCCATCGCCCGCCAATCATCGCCCGGCTCGGGGAGTCGCGAGTTCTTGTCGCACGGCAGCAGCGCCGCAAAGTCTCCGAGTTCCGATCGGTGAAACATGGCTTTGGCCCTCCACGCCCGACATCCTTCGAAAATTCCCGCCAAAAGACAAGGGCTGGCCGGATCGTCTCGATGTCCGCAAACAGCGCCCGAACGGCGGTGACACGGATTGAATACGCCCTTGTAAGAATACTAGCGAGCCTTCGATCAAACAAGAGTATGAAATCTCACGCCAAGAAGTCTCACGCAAAGGAGCAAAGACGTGAAGGGCATCTTGTGCGCGGGAGGTAATGATCCGGCCGTCGGCGCCCGACTCACGGAACAGGTCGGATACTCGCTGCGGGCGAGGTGATGATCGGCCGAACTTCGCTGCCTGCGCGGCGAACGAGGAAGGAGGAACGCCGTCCAACAGACCATTCCAGATCGCGCGAAGGACGACAAAGCCGTGCCTTTTCTTCGCGTTTTTGCGCTTTGACGCGCGAGCGATCCCTCGAACTAGCTGCTGGCGCTGCGATAGCTGCGCAGCGCGAGGCTGAAGATCCAGCGCGACGCCAGCAGGCTCGACAGGGTGGCCAGCACGGCGAACCCGGCTAAGGGCCATTCCCACCAGGCTCGTGGGTTCAGTGGCCGCGCCAGCAAACGCGCCGGGACGTTGACCACGACCAGCACGGGGACGACGAACGTAAAGAAGCCCCACAGCGGGATTCCCCAGCCGCGGCGATAGATCTCCATCGGATAGCGGGCAAAGTTAGTGATGTAAAACCAAAAATCGTACAGCGATTGATTGCGGCCCAACCAGATGCTGGTCGCGGCCAAGGCGATCGTCAGACTGTAGAGAATCGCCGTCCCCAACGCGATGTAGATCGGATACAGAATCAGCACGACCGGCTGCAGCACCAGCGGGTCGACCGGACGCGTGGTCAGATGCCAGAGGCTGATGCCCAGCAGGGCCATCCCCGTCAAGGCATTGACGAGCGACGACCATTCGATCCGCTGGAACGAGATCAGGAACTGGGTGTCGATGGGCTTCAGCAGCGCAAAGTCCAGGCTGCCGGTGCGAATCAATTCGCTGAACTCGGTCGCGTTGGGCAGGCAGAAGGATTGGATCAAGCTGTTGATCAGCCACGTGGTTCCCAAAAATACGAAGAACTCGTACTTGCCCCAACCCCATTCGCGACCGATCGAGTTCGTGTGCGTAAAGATAATGAGGTAGAACCCGATGTTCATCAGTGCCCAGGCAGCCGACGACACGCAGTCCAACACAAAGTTGGCGCGAAAGGTCATGTCGCGGACCAGGCTGTTGCGGGCAAACGTCAACAGCACCTTGCCGTAGGCCGGATGGTCGCTCATCGGCGTCTTACCCTGTTGCATGGCGCGAGTTATTGATAAATTCGTGAGCAGCCCAGCCGTCGCCGCGCGCGGCTGGATACCGTCCGATTGCGCCGACGGCGACCGCGGACGGCAATTGCCGACGTCCGACCCGCGGGCGCCTTGCCTGTTAATGCAGTGCCTGTCGGCGCGCCGCCTGTCGGCGCGGGAGCCGTGTCGCCGCGACGCGAACACAGCCCACCGCAGTGCGCACGTGCCCGCGGTGGGGGGCGTGTTGTCCAGACCATCGCGTCCGTCGGCGGCTGGACGTATTTTAGACGACGTGCGGCGACGCGCGCAGCGGTGAACCAACGGCGCATCGACGTTTCCGAATGGGATGGGATCCAGATTGATGAGAGCGCGAAATCATAAAGAGAGGGCGGGGCGACGCTTGCGATTCGCCCCGGCGTGTCTGATCGCGATCGGCGGGCTTGTTCTGTCGGCGTGCAACGCGTCGCCTCGGTCGACGCCGACGGATGGCGAGTCGGCGCGCCAGCCCGAAGCGCCGGCGATGGCTCGGCAGGACAGCGCCGCGCCGACGCCATCCGCGTCGACCGATGCCGCACAGGCGACGGCCGCGAACCCGGCTGGATCCGGCTCGACGGCCGCGGCCGTTCCTGCGCCCGAGCCGGTCCTGTTGCCGAGCGACGAACTGGACGCCGGCTGGATTTCGTTGTTCGATGGGGGCACGTTATATGGTTGGACGCCGGACAGCCAAGCCGACTGGCGGGTCGAGGACGGGACGATCGTCGTCGGATCCGGCGAGAAAGGCCTGTTGCTTACCAATACGCAATTCGCCGACTATGTCCTGCGGATCGAGTTCCTCGCCCAGCCCGGAACCAACAGCGGCGTGTTCCTGCAGACGCTGCCGCAGCCGAAAGATCCGGGCTCGGACTTTTATGAATTGAACATCGCCGACTCGAACAACGGCTTTCCCACGGGCAGCTTGGTCCAACGTCAGAAGGCCGACATCGACGCGCCGAGCGGTCAGTGGCATCTGTACGAGGCGACCGTCGAAGGCGATCAAGTGTCGGTCAAGCTCGACGATCGCCCGACGGTCCAATATACCGATCCCAAGCCTTTGCGACGTGGGCATATCGGCTTGCAGTTCAACACGGGTCAGGTCGCCTTCCGCAATATCCGGCTCAAGCCCCTGGGCACGGGCGCGTTGTTCAACGGGCGAGATCTGTCAGGCTGGAAGACATACCCAGAGATGGCCAGCAAGTTCACGGCGACCGACGCCGGCGAGCTGCGGGTCGTGGACGGCCGCGGGCAATTGGAAACCGAGAACGAGTACGCGGATTTTGTGTTGCAGCTCGAGTGTCAGACGCACGCCCCGAACTTGAACTCGGGCGTGTTCTTTCGCTGCAGTCCGGGCGAAGTGATGAACGGCTACGAGTGCCAGATCCATAACGGCACGCTGGACGGCGACCGGACACGTCCGCAAGACTGTGGCACCGGCGGGTTTTTTCGTCGCCAGGACGCCCGCCGCATCGTGGCCGACGATCTGAAGTGGTTTCACTTGACGCTGGTGGCCGACGGAGCGCGGATGGCGGCCTGGGTCGATGGCTATCAGGTCAGCGATTGGACGGACACCCGGCCGCCGGACTCGAATCCGCGCCGGGGCCTGCGGCTCGAGCCGGGAACGATCATGCTGCAGGGCCACGATCCGACGACGGACATCTCGTTCCGCAATCTGCGAATTGCGGCTTGGCCGCCGCGCGGCGGCTAGCGCCCGGCAGGCGGATCACAACGAGGCGGCCGATCTCAACACAATCCAGCCAAAGTCCTGCGGCGAGAGAAAAGGGCATGATCCAGCAGACGATTGGTTTCATCGGCGCGGGTCAGATGGCGCGAGCACTGGCCGGTGGGCTGGTTCGCAGCCGCCTGGCGTCCCCCGACCGCCTGGTGGCGGCCGATGTGGCGAGCGCGGCCCGCGACGAGTTCGCCGCGGCGGTCGCCGGAGCTGCGCTGGCGGCCGACAACCGCTCGCTGGCGCAGGCGGCGGACGTGATCGTGCTGGCGACGAAGCCTCAACATGCGTCAAGCGTGATGAACGAGTTGCGCGGTCGTTGTGGACCGGACAAACTGCTGGTGTCGATCATGGCCGGCGTGTCTGTGGCTCGCCTGGTCGACGGCTGTGGCACGCCGCGGGTGGTGCGGGTGATGCCCAACACGCCGAGCCTGGTGGGGGCGGGCGCGGCGGCTTATGCCGCGGGCCCCGGGGCCACTCGATCCGATGCCGAGCTGGTTGGACAGATGCTGGGCGCGGTGGGAATCGCTGTCGAAGTGCCCGAAACGCTGCTGGATGCCGTGACCGGATTGTCCGGCTCGGGGCCGGCGTTTGTGTACACGATCATCGAGGCGCTGAGCGACGCCGGCGTGCGCGCCGGGCTGCCGCGGGCGATGGCCATCCGGCTGTCGGCTCAGACCGTCGCCGGAGCTGCGCAGATGGTGCTCGAATCAGGCGAGCATCCGGCCGTCCTGAGGGATCGCGTGGCCAGCCCGGGCGGCACGACGATCGCCGGACTGCAGGCCTTGGAAGAGCGCGGATTGCGCGCCGCGTTGCTGGGGGCCGTCCAGGCGGCCGCCGGGCGATCCGCTGAATTGTCGCAAGCCGGGGGAGAGGGCCGATGAGTGGCGTATTTTGTGTGATTGACGACAAACATGTCCCGCTGTATCGGATCCTGTGGGTTTCCGAGCTTCCCCATTTCTGCGGCAACGACGACTGTACGTGCGAAGGCAGGTACGAGATCCGCTTGGAGATGGACGAGTCCGTGTGGGCGAATCGTGACGAACGGGACGACGTGCTCGCCGCATTGGAAAGATGGGCGGGCGGCCACGAAAACGAGGATCACTGGCGATAGGCAGGCCGGGCGCGCGGCGGCAAGGAGGCGGCCCAGGCGACGGCCCCAGTGCAAGGAGCCGAGGATGTCGTTGTTTGCCAACCCCCAGTACCGCTGGCGCGAGACCTATTCGATCCTGTTCCGTGCCGCGGATCGGCCAGCGGCGGCGGCGCTTCGCAAGACCTTCGAGGATCTGCGGGCGGGCTATCGCGTGACGGATGTCACCACGGACGCCGCCGGACAGGTCGAATCCGCGACGGTGATTGCTCCCGCTGATTTTGCCGGCATGGACCTGTCGTTCGTCGCCGGCGAAGATGTGCGCGAGCAGATCTGCGAGCTGCTCGCCGAGCGCAAGCAGGCGGCATCGAGCAAAAAGGAACAGGCCAAGCTGCGGCAGTTGACCGAGTGCGACGCCCGCTTTGACGTGTTTCACTTCGAGCAGATTGTCGCCGACGACCCCAGCGAAGACGACGAGTATATGGATCCCGGTTCGCTGATCTCCCTGCTCAAATCGCTGGCCCACCTGTGTCGCGGCGTCGGCGTGGATTCGACCAGCGGTGCGCTGTTATGAACTCATGAGATCTTGACCCGTCCGCCGTCTCGGGTTGCTGGCCGCCCGGCTTGCCCGAACGGTGTCGACGGATTCGACCAGCGACGCTCTTTCATAAGGTTCCGTATGCAAGCCAAAGAAATCAAACCCGGGGCGATCCTGAATTACGAGGGCGCGCCCGTATTGATCGAGAAGATCAACGTCCAGAGCCCCTCGGCGCGCGGCGCGTCGACGTTGTACAAATTCCGGGGCCGCAATCTGGTCACGCGGCAGAAGGTCGATTTCGTTCTCAAAGGAACCGAGTCGCTGCCGCCGGCCGACTTTCACAAGCGGGCGATCAGTTTTATGTACGCCGACGCGGACTCGGCGCATTTTCTCGATCAGACAGACTTCAACCAGTACTCGCTGTCGCGCGACGATGTGGCCGAGGATCTGCCCTACATCACCGAGGCCGTCGAAGGCCTGATGGCGCTGATCTACAACGATCAGTGCGTCGGGATCCAGTTGCCCGCCGCCGTCCAGTTGAAGATCACCCACTGCGATCCGGCCACCCGCGGAAACTCGGCGACCAGCCGCACCAAGCCGGTCACGTTGGAGACGGGCCTGGTTATCCAGACGCCGGATTATTTGGAGCAAGGCGAGGTGATCAAGATCGATACGCGAACCGGCGAGTTCCTGTCCCGTGCTTAGTGCGTCGCCAAGACGAAACCTTCGGGGACCGATGATCGCCGGGCCAGGAGCGACGGATGTCCGACCAGATGTTCGGTTTCTTGAATGTGGACAAGCCGCCGGGGATGACATCTCGCGACGTCGTGAACCGCGTCCAACAGACGGTTCGCGGCGTCAAAGTCGGGCATGCCGGGACGCTCGATCCGCTGGCGACCGGCGTCTTGGTCGTCGCGCTCGGCCCGGCGGTGCGGTTGGTCTCGTATGTCCAGCGTTTGGCGAAAACCTACCTCGCCACATTCCAACTCGGCCACGCGAGCGACACGGAGGACACGGCTGGCGTCGTGACGCGGCTGCGCGACGCGCCGCGACCAACGGCGGATCAGGTTGTCGCCGCGCTGCCCGCGTTCGTCGGTACGATCCGCCAGCGCCCTCCGGCATTCTCAGCCCTCAAAGTCCGCGGCCGTCGGGCCTACGACTTGGCGCGGCGCGGCGAAGCGGTCGAATTGGCGGCGCGCCCCGTCCAGATCCACCGCCTGACACTGGTACGGTACGCTTATCCTGAATTGGTGCTCGATGTCTGCTGTGGATCCGGCACCTATATCCGTTCGCTGGGCCGCGATCTGGCCCAGACGCTTGGCACGGCCGCGGTGATGTCGGCCTTGCAGCGGACGGCGATCGGCGACTTTCGCCTGACCGAGGCGTTTGCCCCGGACGACCTGACGAGCGGAACCGTGACGAGCCACGTTCTGTCGCCTCGTCTGGCCCTCGGCCACCTGCCCACGGCAACGTTGACCGACGAGGAAATGCATCGCATCGGGCACGGGCTGCCCATCGACAACCGCTGGGAACTCGCAGCCGTTGAAGTTGCGGCGGTTGACGCTCGCGGCCAGCTTGTGGCCATCCTAGTCGCGCACCGCTCGCGACATGCCGCGAGCGCCGACCGCGTGCAAGACGCGCCCGCGGCGAGCGCGGATAGGCCGCAGCCCGCGGCCCAACTACGGCCGTTGCGGAACTTTCCGCGCGCGCTCGCGTAACGCCGCGGCCGCGGCGTCGGGCGCTGTGCCCCGCTCGAAAGATCCTCTCTCGACGGGGCGTCAGCGCGTTCGATGCACTCAGACACGCCGAATGAAAGCGTCCTGTAGACTGGGAAAGTAGCGCTCGACGACAGCGTGGAACTCGTCGGCGGTCGTTGCGTGTGCGATGTAGGTGCGAAAGCTTCGCGCGCCGGGCCGGCCTTGCGCATAACAACAGGCGTATTTTCGCATCAGCATCGTGCCGCGCTGCTCGCCAAACCGCTCGACGACCAACCGATAGTGCCGCAGCAGGATCTCGCGCTGCTGGTCCAGCGACGGGTCGGCGGGGATCGGCGCGCCGCGCAGCGCGGCTTGCGTTTGGTGAAACAGCCACGGGCGCCCCAGGGCGGCCCGGGCGATCATCACGCCGTCGACACGGTATCGGCGCATCGCCTGGACCACTTTCTCCGCCGAGTCGAGATCGCCGTTGCCGATCAACGGCATCCGCCTCAAGTGCGGCTTGATCGCCGCAATCTGGTCCCAATCCGCCTGGCCGCGAAAGAAATCCGCGGCCACCCGGCCATGCACGGTCAGCGCGGCGGCGCCGGCCGCTTCGATCACCGTGGCGACCTCGATCGCGCGAATCTCGTCGCGCGTGCATCCCAGCCGAATTTTGGCGGTCACCGGCGTCGGCGCGCAGGCTTCGACCACGCGGGCGACGATCGCCCCGATCCGTTCAGGATCCCGCAGCAGGTACGAGCCGCTGTGCGCCTTCTGCGCAACGTCTCGAACCGGACAGCCAAAGTTGATGTCCACCACGCTGACGCGATACTCGTGCGCCAGACGCGCACCGACGCGGGCCAAGGTCTGAGGATCGTTGTCCCAGATCTGCACGGCCAGCGGCCGCGGCTCGTCCCGCACGCCCCACAGGCGATCCGGATGTTCGAGGTCGTGATCGTCCAGCCAGGCGAATCCGCGGGCGGAAACCATCTCGGTGGCCAGCAGGCCGGCCCCGCCGAACCCGCGCACCATCTGGCGAAATGCATAGTTCGTAAAGCCCGCCATCGGCGCTTGGAGCACGGGCGGATCTACGACGATCGGCCCAATTCGCAGCGGCGGAAAGGGCGGCTGTCGTTCGCCGCCACGCGTCGTGTCGATCATTCCGCCCCGCTCCTGTGGACCATCGCAAACGAGGTTTGCACCGGATAGTTGCAGATGCAGCCGTAGGCAAAGTTTGGGACGCTCACCAGACCGTCGGCGGCGATCAAGCTGTTGCTACAACCCGACCGGACGGCGTACAGCGACTGGGATTCCCGAGTCTGAGCGTCGACGTAGCAGACCGACCGATTGCGGAGCAAGATCATCTGTTCGTTTCCGACCGCATAGTTGCAGCCGCCGCGACGCAGCGGCAAGGCCTCGCCGCTGGGCTTGCCCGTCCGCAGATCGATCACCTGGCCGCTCTGCGATACGGCCGTGTCGCCTCGCAAAATCCAGGGCTGGCCGGGCGCCAGTTGCGCGTCCCACGCCCGTTCGCCGCTGTCGGCGTGGTACGCCGCCGCCCGATTGAACTTGCCGGCGATCACGACGCCCAGTTCGGCGGCATACGCCAACCAATCGTCATTGGTCCGCATCGTCGTCCAACCGCCGATCCCATAGGTACGGTATGGGTTCGGTACGACGTGCGTCCAGCGGACCTCGCCCGTGCGGCCGTCCAAGGCCAAAATCGTCGACGGCTGTTCGGTCGCCGAGTCGGTCGCGCCCTGTCGCTGCGCCCTGTCGGTCTCGATCGGCGACAACGAATCGATGGCAAACACCAACCCATCGCCCACGGCCAAGGCATGGTTGTTGAACCGGTGCTGGGCCGCACGCCGCCATAATGTTCGCCCCGTATGGCGATCCAGGGCGACCAGCAGCGTGCTGTCCCACAGGCCTCGTTCGATCACGCGGACCTTTTGCGCAGCCAGGGCAACCACGGCCAGTTCACCGTCTACGCGAATATCCGCGACGAACGGTTGCTGCCCCGGCTCGATCTCCACGAGCCAGCTTGCCCGCTGTTGGCCGGTGGCCGGGTCCAGCACCCGCAGTTGATTTCCTCCGGCCACGTAAATCCCGTCGTGCAGGCAGACGTAACGCGTGAACGAGTCGACGGGCTGTTTCCATAGCACGCGCCCCGTGTATACGTCGTAGGCGATCAGCAGACGCGTGTGGGCTTGGAAGGCGATCAAACGGCCGTCGACGACCTGCGGTTTGACCCCGGTTCCGTAGTCTTTATGTTTCCAGAACCCATAGTCAGCGCCGTCGCCGTACCACAACACGCTCAGCGGAGCCCGCACGCCGCTGTCGCGCGAAAAGTACGATCGAGCCGCGTCGCCGCACTCGTGCGTCCAGGCCGTTGCGCCGGGCAGTGGGCCGCAGCGTCGGGCGACCGCCCAGTCGTCGCAGCGCTGAACCTCCGGCGACTCGCCGCCGGACTGTGCAACCCACTGGGCGAACGCCGGTTGCTGGTCTGCCGGCGCGGCGACGCACAGCGTGCCTCCGTAGGGTCGCAACGCATCGAGCAGCCGTGTTGCGGACGAGTCGGGGAATCCCGCGGCGCGTTGATCCTGCGCCACGATCAGGTTGGCAAGATAGGGCGGAAAGCGAAACTCGGCGGGGCGTCCGATGAACAGTTCGACGCGCGAACCGTAGACGCCCTGTGCGGCCAATTCCTCCCGCAAGCGGGCGATGGTCTCGCGGCACTCGTCGACTCCGATCAGTTTGAACTGCGTGTCCTGCAGCAACGCGCCGAGCAGATCGCCCCTTCCCACGCCCAACAGAACGCAATACCCCTCGTCGGCGCCGGCCGCCCGGGACAACTGCGCCACCGCCCGTCGCGCGGCCTCGCTTGCCGGTTTCGACGGGGCGATCGGCGCGGGGCAGGCTTCCACTCGCGGCGGCGGCCCCTGCGGCGGTTGCGGGCCGTAGCACTGAATGTCACCGGCCTTCGTCGCCACGAACAAGCGCCCGGCTGCGGCGATTATCGAGGTTGGCTCGGCGTCCAGATCTTTCCGCCAGACGATACGGGCTGGCTGCCCGTCGACAGGAAGGGCCACCGCCAGCAGCCCTTTGCCGTCGCCCGCGTACAGGCGATCCCCCGCCATGGCGACCATCCCCGGACCTCCGCGGGGGACCGGAGAACCCAGCTTCCAGACCAACGGTGCATCCCAGCGCCAGGGATGAAGCGTCCGTTCGCCCAGCTTCGCTTCGTACTCAGACACGCCGGCGCCGCGCAGATCGTAGGCGTAGACCACGCCGGCCTCGATGCCGTAGGCCACGCCGTCGCGCAGCACCGAACGCCACGTGCAGCCGGGAAACATCTTGTACGGATGCATCGGGCCCTCGAACAGATCGGCCTTGGCGCTGCTGAACGCGTGGGGCGCATCGGCGCCGGCCGCCGACCACCGACTACCGACCTCGCGGCCCGTGCGCAGATCGACCACGCCCGACTCGCCGACCAGGCCGACTTCGTCCGCGGCGATCACGCGACAGTCGCCATGTCGATACCCCTGAATATAGTATGCCAGCGCCCCAGTGCGACGGTCGAGCGCGGCCGGCATCGAGCGGCCGTTTGGCGCCAACAACTGGTCGCCGTGGATCAGCAGATAGCCTTGCGGCGACAGGCCGCTGGGTCCCAATTCGTTGTGGTCCAGACGCACGTCGTCAATCTGACCTAGGGCGTCGTTTCGCCAGCGGATCGCGCCCGTGTCCGCGTCGACTGCCAGGACATAGACGCCCATGGTCGGCCAGATCCCCGCCGCAAAATACAGGCGCCCATCGGCCAACACGGGACCGCCTCGCGCGGGCCAATGCGAAACCAGTCGGTTGTTGCCCAACTGCCTCTGGTCGGGCAGCTCGTCGGGTGCGCCGCGGACTTTCCATTCCAACGCGCCATCAGCCAGCCGGAGGCAATACAGATACCCGTCGTCCGATACCGCGTATACGTGTTTGCCGTTCAGCACGGGCGCAAACCGTACCGGACCTTCGCTGTAGAACCGCCATCGCGGCGTGCCCGTCACGACGTCGAAGGCGCGCACGCTGCCATCGTCGGGACAGCCCACGACCAGCGTCTGCCCGGCCACCACCGGCTCGTAGGATGCGTCGAACCCCAGCCGCGGTTCATTGGGCCAAGCTGGGACCAACGGTGGCAAGGCCAGGGTCCACTGCAAATGCAGTTCGTCGCCCAACGTCTCGCCGGTCGCACCTCGCCGCGCCGCGTCGCACCGCCACATGGGCCAATCGTCCGCTCGGGCAGTTCCAGCCGACAGGCCGATCGTCAGAACCAGGCACATCGAGAGCGTGCGCATCATCGTAAAACCTCGAGCTTCTCCTCCGTCATCCGGCGACACAGCGCGGACGTCCGGTAATGTATCGCGAACCTAGCGCCTCGTCCAATCATAGTGTTCTGGTCACCGTGTTCGGATTGTCGCATTCGACAGAGCAACGGAATTCTCGCAGCATCAGAACCGCGGTTCAGGGCGATTGCGCCGCATTATGGTCTTAGTTCGTATCATGCGCGCACGGTGCGCGCATGATACGGAGTAAGACTCTAAACCCTACAATTTCCGACTTTTGGGCTGCGCCAGCCACGCTCCGTCGTGGCCGCAAGCGAGTGGGCGAAACGGACGCGACGGCGCGCAACGGGACGAGACCAAACGCGACGGCGCGCGTCCCGCCAAGACGGCGCACTTCCCAGCGCTCGCCGTCGGGCGATGGCGCTTGCCATTGTGTCGTGCCCAGAGGGTTCTTCTGGCAATCTGGGACGACTTCGTGTTCGGTGTCCCAGCAATTCTGATGTGTGGAATGAGGATGTGGCCCCGCCCGAGCGAGCCTCAGGACGACGCCAGGTATCGGCGACGAGTCAGCGAGACGGGAACGGTCTCCCAAAAGTTGAAGTTCTCGGCGACATCGCCGGCGCCGATGCGGAAAAAGACCTCGTCGGCGGTGCGGACGCGCGCCTCGGACTCGCCCGAGACCGAGGTCAACTGGCCGGGCGTCGCGCCGCCCTGGTTGAACAGGTTCGGTTGGTTTTCCCGCAAAACATACTCGCCGGCCTCGACGGCAGGGAACTCGTACCTGCCGTCCGGTCCCGTCCAGAACCGCTGATGGACGGGCTGCTCGAACCGATCGATGCCCACCAATTCGACCAGGACGCCGGCGATCGGCGGATCGTGCGCGCCCTGGATCCCATCGGGACTCAGGTCCAGGAAGACCGTCCCCGCGATCCGCGCCGGAGGCAGGCGGGCGATCGTGGTCGTCGTGCTGGCGTTGTTGTCGGGCCGCGGATCGTGTTGCCGTGCGACGACCTCGGCTCGATTGACGAGCGAACCCTCGTAGGCCGGAGCCACCATCACCACGATGGTAACCGTCGCCGTGGCGCCCGGATCGAGCGAATTGAATCGCGCGGTCACGGTTCCCTCCGCCTCGCTGGCGGCGCCGTGGCTGGTCCGCGCCGAGATGAAGGTCACGTTGTCGGGCAAGGCGTCGGTCATCACGACCGAGGTGGCGGACGACGGACCGGCGTTGGCGATCGTGATCGTATAGGTCAATTCGCGCCCGGCGTATACCGGGTCGGGCAGATCGACTTTGGCGATGCTGAGATCGGCGACCTGGGGGACGAGCGTCACGCTGGCCTGATCGTCTTCGCCCGATTTGTGGTTGTTCGGCTTCGAGTCCGGGTCGGCTTGATCCACCGCGACCACCTCGGCCGTGACCGTTTGACTCTGCGGCGCGTCGACGCGCACGACGACCTCGAGCGTGGACTTTCCGTTTTTGCCCACGGGTCCCGGCGCCCACAGTCCGCGAGCGCTGTCGTACGAACCGGCCGACGAAGTCGCGGACACGAAAGCCAATCCGTCGGGCAGAGGCAGCGCGACCAGTATTCCGGTCGCCTGGTCCGGTCCCTCATTGAGCAACTGGACCTTCAGCGTCACCTCGTCGCCGACGTTGGGCGCGGCGTCGCTGATCGTGTGGGTCAGCGACAGGTCTGCCTCCTGGGCCGTGACGGTCACGCTGGCTTGGTCGTCTTCGTTCGGGTTATTGTTGCCGGGCGTCGAATCGATGTCGAACTGATCGGCCGCCACCACTTCGGTCGTATTGACCTGGGGGCCGAGCTGGGTCACCTCGGCCACGATCCGCAGCGTGACGTTGGTGCCGGGGGGCACGGTTCCGACATTCCAACGCCCGGACAGCACATCGAACGTGCCCTGGCTGGGTGACGACGAGACGTAGGACACGCCGGCGGGCAGGCGATCGAGCACCGCCACATTGGTTGCGGTGTCCGGCCCGGCGTTGTTCAACCCGATCAGAAACGTGATGTGTTCGCCCAGGTTCGGCGCCGTCTTGTCGACCGTCTTTTCCAACGACAGATCGATGACTTGGGGCGTGGCCGTGATCACGGCGTAGTCGTCCTCGGTCTCGACGCCGTTGCCGGGGGTCGAGTTCGGATCGAATTGATCCGCCGCCATCAGTTCGGCGGCGTTGATCTTGGCTGAGGCATTGTCGACGCGGCCCACGAGGAACATCGTCACGGTCGTGCCCGGCGGCACGGTTCCCACGTTCCAATCGCCGGTCGTCGGCTGGTACGAGCCTTGTCCCACGGTCGACGAGACATAGCTGATCCCCAGCGGCAAGGCGTCATGAACCCGCACACCGGTCGCCGCGTCGGGGCCGGCGTTGGCCAGCGCGATCGTAAAGGTCACGTTGTCGCCGACGTTGGGCGCGGCGCGATCGACGGTCTTGGTCAGCGACAGATCGGCCACCTGCGGGTTGATCGTGACGCTGCTCTGATCGTCCTCGTCCGGAGCGTGATTTCCGGGTTCGGAATCCGGATCGTGCTGGTCCGCGCTGAGGATCTCGGCTGTGTTCGTCTTCGGCTCGGCCGTGTCCGTGCGGGCCACGATCCGCAGGGTCGCCGTGCCCGCGGCGCCGATCCGGTCGATGGTCCATACGCCGTTGGTGCGATCGAACGCGCCGGCGGTGGGGCTGGCCGAGACGAACGTCATTCCGGGCGGCAGCGCGTCCTTGACGGTGACGCCTGTCGCCTCGTGAGGCCCTGCGTTGGAGACGGTCACGGTGAAGGTGACTGGTTGCCCGGCGGTGGGCTGGCTGGGGCTGGCGGTCTTGGTCAGCGACAGGTCGGCGATCTGCGGCGTGACCGTGACGCTGGCCTGGTCGTCCTCGGTGGGCACGTTGTTGTTCGGCGTGGAATCGGGATCGTACTGATTCGAAGCGATCACCTCGGCCACGTTCGTCGTGGCCGTTGTCCCGGTCACCGCAGCCGTCAATCGCAACGTTGCCTTGGCCCCATTTTCCAGCGTGGAAATCGTCCAGACGCCCGTGGCGGGATCATACGTCCCCGTCGAAGGCGCCGAGGAGACGTAGGTCAGTCCAGAAGGCAGTTGATCTCGGATTCCGATGCCGGTCGCACGATGTGGCCCGCCGTTGGACACCGTCAACGTAAACACGATGTTCTCGCCGACCTGAGGCGTCGCTTTGTCGACCGCCTTGGTCAGCGATAGATCGGCCTGTTGCACGACGATGGTGATCGACGCCTGGTCATCCTCGCCGGGCGCGTTGTTGCCCGGCGTCGAGTCGGGATCGGGCTGGTCGACGGCCGTGACCTCGCCCGTGTTCGTGATCGAACCCGTTCCGGCGACGCGGGCCGCGATCTGCAGGCTGGCGGCGCTGCCGCTGCTGAGCACGCCCACGCTCCAGATCCCCGACGAGGCGTTGTACGCGCCTTGGGACGGCGACGAACCGACATAGATCACGCCGTCGGGCAAGCGGTCCGTAACCGAGATGTTGGTCGCATTGCCCGGCCCGTCATTGCGCAGGTTCAAGGTAAAATTGACGACGTCGTTGCGATTCGGCGCCGCGTTGTCCACGGTCTTGATCAACGACAGATCGGCTCGTTGCGGCGTGAGCGTAATGCTGCTCTGATCGTCTTCGTTCGGATTGTTGTTGTTCGGGGTCGAATCGGGGTCGGGCTGGTCGGAATGGGTGACCTGTGCGGTGTTCGTGACCGCGGCGGTCGTGTTGACGGTCGTGGCCAGTTGCAGGCTGGCGCTGCTGCCGGCGGAAACCGTGCCAACTGTCCAGAGCCCACTGGCCCGATCATAGCTGCCCTGGGACGGCGCCGCGCTGATGAAACTCAGCCCCGGCGGCAACAGATCGGTGACGGTCACGCCTGTCGCCGTACCCGGTCCGGCGTTGTTCAGATTGATCGTAAACGTCACGTTCTGGCCGACGTTGGGCGTCGGATTGTCGATCGTCTTGACCAGCGACAGATCGGCCACCTGAGGCGTGACCGTCACGCTGGCCTGATCGTCCTCGGTGGGCACGCCGTTGCCCGGCGTCGAATCGGGATCGCGCTGGTCGGACGCCGTGATCTCGGCCGTGTTGGTGACCGGCGCATTGGTGTTCAACGAGGCGGTGATCTGTAGGCTGGCGCTGGTTCCGCTGGCCAGCGTGCCGACCGTCCAGACGCCCGAGCCGCTGTTGTAGACGCCCGCCGGCGTGGCGCTGACGAAGGTCAAGCCCGGCGGCAACAGATCGGTGACCCGCACGTTCGTGGCTGTCGCCGGCCCGGCGTTGCTGACGTTCAGCGTGAACGTCACCGGCTGCCCCACGGTCACCGTGGGGTTGTTGATCGTCTTGGTCAGCGACAGATCCGCCAACTGGGGCGTCAAGGTGATGCTGCTCTGATCATCTTCGGACGGATCATGGTTGTTCGGCGTCGAGTTTGGGTCGCGCTGGTCGACGGCCGTGACCTCGGCGGTATTGGTGATGGCCGTGGTTCCGGTGACCGTCGCGGTGATCTGGAGGATGGCCGTGGTCCTCGCCGGGACGGCGCCGACCGTCCACAGGCCGGTGGCCGGATCATACGAGCCTTGGGTCGGCGTCGCGCTGACGAACACCAGCCCCGTCGGCAGGCGATCCGTGACCACGACATTCGTGGCGTCGTCGGGGCCCGAGTTCAACAGGTTCAGCGTGAACGACGTCGTTTGGCCGACGTCGACGTTGGGATTATTGATCGTTTTTGCCAACGACAAGTCCGCCGACGGCTGGTTGCTGAAATCGGCGGGAAACGTCTTCGGCCGGACCATGCGAAAGCCGGTCAGTTGGCCATCGAGCGCGACCGCCGTGGTCTCGACCAGCAGTTCGATGGCGCCGACCTTGGCAAAGTTGGCGCCCGCGCCGCCCGCGGGCGTGAAATCCGAGGCCAGCGATAGCAGATTGCTGGGCGCACCGCCGACGCCCAGCGGCACGGTCGCCTGCGAGTAGTTGCTCGCGTCCGTATAGACGCGGACCCGCGCCGTGCCCCCGGCCTTGTCCGCGGCCCCCGCTAATTCGAGGAAAGCGTTGACGCCGCCTTCGGTCAGATCGACTCCTTGGCCGCCGGTCCGCAAGCCCGTGGGGTTCAGCGCCGAGGCGTTCTGGTCCGCGCCGTCCCAGACGACTTGATACCGGCCCAGCGCGTTCAGGCCGGAATCGATCGTCAGGATCCCCGATCCGGCGGACATGGCGGCGGAATCGCCCGTCTGTCCGCTGACCAGCGTGGCCGACATGTCGCGTTCGCCGCCGAGCGCTTCGGGCGCGGCCACGGAACTGACGACCGTGCTGCCGGCGGGCAGGACGGCCGCGACCGTCTGCGGCGTGGTAAACGCGTCGATGACTCGGCCCGGCATGCCCTGCACATCGCCAGGGCCGATGCTGATCCGCGTGCTGGTCAGTTGCCCTAGGCTCTTGCCGCCCACGGTCTGCGCCGGCTGCTGGACGAAATAGTCGCCGGCCGCGAGGCGATCGAAGCGGTACCGGCCGTCGGCGTCGCTGGTCACGCTGCGCAGCGCGCCGCCGTCGCCCGCGTCCAACACGCCGTTGGCATTGGCATCGCGGTACAGGCTCAGCGTCGCGCCGACGATCTGTTCGCCGGGCGTGAAGCCGTCGCCATTGACGTCGCGGAACACGCGTCCCGAAATCGCGGCCAGGTCGGTGGCCGCCAGCAGATGTCGCGCTTCGAGCTTTTCCAGCGCCAGCCGATGCGTTCGTTGGCGTTTCTTCCGGTCTTTGTCGCCCGCGCCGCCCGCGCCTTTGCGAGGCGCATGTTCAGAGGATGAAAACATCGGACGCCTCACCAACGGTAATCCAGCCCCACCTGAAAGCCTTGGGCCCAGTAGTAGGTGTCGTTGAACGCGACGGCCGGTCGCGACGGGCCGACCAACACCGGATCCGGATCGGTCGGATCGGGAATGACCGTCTCGTTGACGCCCAGATCGATCGCCCCGTCCGGTCGGATTACGCGGCTGAGAAAGATCAACGAGTATCCCAACTTGACGCTCAAATGCGGCGTCAACTCATACCCGCACGACAAGCCGACATCGGCGGCCCACGCCGTCGCGCGGTGCGTGTGGCGGCCGATGTTCGTGCTCTGCGCCAACAGATCGCCGATCAACAGCGTGCCGTCACCGTTCTGAGAATCCGGCGGGACGACGATCTGTGTCTGGCCATCGATCGCGAGCGCTTCGCGCGTCCGCCCCAACGCCAGTTTCAACAGGCCCTCGGTCCACCAACGGCGACGCTGGTATCGAGCGACCAGCCCTAATTCGCCGCCATGAAAGTCGTTGCCCGTCGCGAATTCGTCGAACCCGACCAGTCCCGTCCGAGGCGTGACGGTGGTGACCAGATAGTCGCGAATCACCACGGACTCGTCCAAGCCGATGTACCGATAGCCTCCCAGCAAATCGAGGCGAAAGGCGTTGGCGTCCGCGCCAAAGTCGCGGCGCGCCGGGTAGGGCACGCCGCACGTGCACAGAAGGTTGGTCACCAAGTGAAATCCGGCCGATTGGAATTGGCTCGCCACATCGACCTCGACCGTCCCGGCCAAAAGATTCGGATAGGCGATCAACGCCGCATCGGACGACATCGTGTTGGGACCGACGTTGAAAAAGGGCCGCGCCAAGATCTGGTCGCCAACCGACGCCGCGACGAACGACGTGTCCGCGTCTCTCAGCCCCGTGTAGTCGAGTTCCAATCCCACCCAGCGACGCGGGCCGATCCAGCCGCCCAGGCGGAACTGGCTGCCGTAGCGAACCCCCGAAAACAGGTCGCGATCGCCGAACAACACGTGCGTGTCGGCCGCGCCGATCACGCCCGCCTGAATCTGCGGCGTGCCCACGGGACTGGTCGTGACCAACGGCGGCAGCGTCATCTCGCGCGTCCACCACGCTAGGCCTCCGGCCTGCGCCCACAGCCATTCCGGCTGTCCGCACGGCGCGGCGTGCCAAGGATCGGCGGCCGGCATCAGCCGCTGCGGCTCGACCGATTCCACGATTCCCGGTTCGTTCAGCAGCGATTCGTCGAGCGGATCGCCCTCGATGATCACGCGAGACGAGCCGGGCGTCCGAGATGAATCCGCCGCGCCGCCCGCGCTCGACGACCGCGCGGCGTCCGATGATGATGACTCCGGCAGCGGAGTCAACGGAGGCAAGCCGTCTTGGTCGGCCTGGACCGCGCTCTGGGGACTGACGAATTGCGCAGGCGGCGCGATCTTGGGCTGGATCGCCTGGGCCAGCAGCAGCGGCTGCGGCGAGCCCCCCTCGGATTCCAACTTGCCGACGACCTGAACCGCCTGGCCGACGTTCGCATCGAGCTCGATCCCGTCCGACGGAGCAATCCCATAGCTGACTTGGCCCGCCGCATCCACCAACACGTACCGCTCGCCCGCGGCGGTCTTGTGCTTTTGCAGCGTGCCAAAGGCGACTCGCAGCAGCGCCACGTCCGGCGCAGCTTGGTCCGCGGCGCGGACCGGCAGCGACAGCGCAGCCAGCAGCGGCATCAGAAACCAGGGATGTGTCGGTCGCGGCATAGCCAATCGTCAGGCGACAAATTGCAGGACAATTCGCGGTCGCTTAAGTATCGTAGCAGAGAAGCGAGGGCAAGCCCAATTCAGCACGATTCCTGCGCGTCCGTGCAACACGACGCACAATGCCTAGGCTGCGAGATACGCCGGGCGGCACGGCGCGCCAGCAATGCCAGCGGGTGGCAGTGGACAAACCTGGGGATGCGGGGCGTCTTCGGTCTAAGAGAGACAGGGCCACGTGGCGCGGTGCGGATGGCCTTCGCCCAACACGCTTCTTGTCGTGTGCGCTGCACAACAGTCCGGCAATACCACTTCCACCTAATGCAGGCTGGCGCCTGCAACCCAACAGTGTACTGTCTAGATGGGTGTACCAGCTGCGCGCACGATACGGACTGAGACTTCAACGGCCAATAGCACGCGGTCGGGCAGCCCCGTTTGGACGCTGAATCTGTTTGGCCGAAGGCCTCCGATCACCGTAGCCCGGGGCAACGCCCCAGGGCTGGCGCCGCGCGCGTGCCTTTTTTGGCCGAAGGCCCTATTCATGCGGGCCGCGGTGGTACGTTGATGTTGGCCTTCGGCCAACAGGGTTGCTGTCGTCGCTGACTCCTGGGGCGTTGCCCCAGGCTACGTTGGTGATGGCCTTCGGCCAACACGCTCCCTGTCGTCTGTGCTGCGCAACAGTCATCCAATCCCAACCTCACTTAACCTAGCCAGGCGCCAGTAACCCATAAGTTTACTGTACAGACCCGTGTACAAGATGTGCGCGTCGGGCGCGCATGATACGAACTAAGGATCGAAACCCCACAGTCTCCGACTTTCTGACCGCCCACCTCGGGGCGGAGGTCTGCGTCCGCGGGCCGTAGCGCGAGACCGTTTTCCGAATTCGGGAAATGGCCTGGTCCCAGTCTTCAGATGCGATCTCCGTCGGTCTGGGACGCCAGTCGATCTTTGATCATCTTCTGGATGATGAACGATTCGCATTCCCGCTCTTCCAGGCTGGACAGGATATAGTCGATGGTTTCCGAATAGTTCGGAATGACGATCTTGGACAGCGCGTTGCAGCGCCGTTGGGTCTTGCGCAGCTCGTCGGCCAGCCGGATCACCGAGTTCTCCAATTCGGCCGCCTCGGCCAACAGCGGCAGGACTTCGACGAATCGGCGCATGGCATTGTCGAGCTGGGCCGTCGTCCCCCCAAAGCCGAACTGGACGCTAAACTGGGCCGTCAGCGCGGCGACCGTCGGCAAACGAATCCCCATCACGCCCTGCGGAGACAATTCAACCTGGTGCTCGAATTGGACGCCCAGCGCAGCTCGATCGATCGCACTCGAACCGGCCACCAGAACGGCCGCCTGCAGCGCCTCGTAGGCGGCGGCCAACGCCGCGCCCACGCGCCGTTCCGCCGCGCGCGCCCGTTCCAGTCGACTCAGCAGCTCGTGGACCAAAATCTGTCGCTTCTGATCCAACAGATCGTAGCCTTCGCGGGCCGACTCGAGCTGGCTGCTCAGCGACAGATAGCTGGACTTGGTCGGCGGAACATTCAGCTTGGCCATGGTTACGTTTCGTCCGGGCGGTAGTGTTCGTCCAGCAGGGCGTCGCTCACCCGATGCAGTTCATCGCGGGGCAGCAGCGAGAGCACCGTCCAGCCGAGATCCAGCGTCGTCTCGATCGAACGATCCTCGGTCTGGTCTTGATTCAGAAAACGGCGTTCAAAGGCGTCTCCGAACCGTAGATATTGCTTGTCCAGCGCGCTCAACTCCTCGGGTCCGATCACGTCCGCCAAGGCTCGGACGCGTTTGACATAGGCATAGCAGGCGAACAACTGGCTGGCGAGCACCGGATGATCGCCACGGGTATGGCCTTCGCCGACACCGTCCTTCATCAAACGGGACAGGCTGGGCAGCCCGGCGATCGGCGGATAGATGCCCCGCTGGTGCAGGTTGCGATCGAGTACGATCTGGCCCTCGGTGATGTAGCCGGTCAGGTCGGGCACCGGATGGCTGATGTCGTCTGCCGGCATCGTCAGAATGGCCATCTGGGTCACCGAACCGTCGGAGGTCGCGATCCGTCCGGCCCGTTCGTACAGGCTGGCCAAGTCCGAGTACAGATAGCCGGGATAGCCCTTGCGGCCTGGGATTTCGCCGCGCCCGGTGCCGACTTCGCGCAGGCTCTCGCAATAGTTGGTCATGTCGGTCAGCAACACCAGCACGTGGCGGCCACAGTCGAACGCCAGGTGCTCGGCCATCGTCAGCGCCACGCGCGGCGTCAGCAGACGCTCGACGCTGGGCGCATCGGCCAACGATAGGAACACGACGACGCGTTCCAGCGCGCCGGACTGTTCGAAAGTGCGAATGAAGTACTCGGCCACGTCATGCTTGGCCCCCATCGCGCCGAAGACGATCGAGAACCCGCCGCGATCGTCCAACAGCCGGGCTTGGCGCACGATCTGCGCGGCGACGCGATCGTGCGGCAGGCCGTTGCCCGAAAAGATCGGCAGCTTCTGGCCACGAACCAAGGCGTTCATGCCGTCGATCGCGGACAATCCCGTCTGGATGAACTCGCGCGGGTACTGCCGCGCAAAGGGGTTGATCGGCGATCCGTTGATGTCGCGTCGATCGGCCGACAGCGGCGGCGGCCCACCGTCCAAGGGCCGGCCCAAGCCATCGAATACGCGGCCGAGCATCTGTTGCGAGACCGGCAGACGGAAGCTCTCGCCCAGAAACCGGACTCGCGTGGTCTGGTTCGACAGCCCGGTCGTTCCCTCCAAAACCTGGACCACGGCGTGCCGCTGCGAGACATCGAGCACGCGGCCCATCCGCGTGCGGCCCACCGCGTCGAGGATCTCGACGGTCTCGTCAAACCCGACGTCGCGAACCCGTTCGACGACCGCCAACGGCCCATCGATCTTGACCGTACCGACGTATTGCAGCCCGCGATCTTCAATGTCCAAGCGCAGATCCAACAAGCTATGTCCCCCCTTGCGCATCAAGAGGCCCTCGGGCCTGGTCGGCCGAGGTCTGAACGTCGCCGGACGCGGACGACGCCCGCGCGTACTCGCCGGCCAATTCATCCAGTTCACGCGTCACGTCTTGTTCCAACGCCAGCAGCGCGGCCAGTTCGTCGTTGCCGTACGCGCTTTTGGCGCGGACGACGCGAGCCACGCAGGGCAGGTCGCGAATCCGGGCCAACGGCGCTCCGCCCTGGATCGCCGCCGCGGCTCGGCGATGCAGCAGCAAGACCAGCCGCAGCAGGGCGAGCTGTCGGTCGGGATGGCAGTACATGTCCTTGGCGTCGAACGCGCTCTGCGTGAGGAATCCGTCCTTCAAGATCTCGGCGGTCAGCAGGATCAGCCGCTGGTGGTCCGGCAGGACGTCAGGCCCGACCAGTTGGACGATCTGTTGCAAGCGATCCTCGCGCTGCAGCACGTCGATCGCCGCCTGTCGCAACTGGCTCCATTCGGGCGAGCGACGCTCCCACCATGCGCGGACGTCCTCGACATATTCCGAATAGGAACGCAACCAGTGGATGGACGGATAGTGCCGCGCGTTCGCCAGCTCGGTGTCCAACGCCCAGAAACAGCGGATAAAACGGCGCGTGTGCTGGGTGACTGGCTCGGAGAAATCGCCGCCGGGTGGGCTGACCGCCCCGACGATCGTGATCGAGCCGGACTGGCCAGCGAGTGTCGTCACGGCGCCGCCACGCTCGTAGAACTGGGCCAAGCGGGTGGCCAGCGTCGCCGGAAAACCTTCCTCGGCGGGCATCTCTTCGAGCCGCGCAGCCAGTTCGCGCAAGGCCTCGGCCCAGCGGCTGGTCGAGTCGGCGAACACGGCCACGTGTCGTCCCTGGTCGCGATAGTATTCGGCCAACGTGATCCCGGTGTAGATCGACACCTCGCGAGCGGCGACGGGCATGTTCGACGTGTTGGCGATCAGGATCGTGCGTTCGATCAGAGGCCGTCCCGACACGGGATCCTCGATCTTGGGGAACTGCTGCAGGACGTCGGTCATCTCGTTCCCGCGCTCGCCACAACCGACGTAGACGATCAAATCCGCGTTGGACCATTTGGCCAACTGATGTTGCGTGATCGTCTTGCCCGTGCCGAAGCCGCCCGGGATGGCCGCCGCCCCGCCCTTGCCGATCGGAAACAGCGTGTCGATGATCCGCTGGCCGGTGACCAGCGGCTCGCCGATCCGCAGCCGTTGCGCGATCGGCCGCGGACGGCGCACCGGCCAGCGTTGGACCATCGTCAGCTCGCGCGGCCCGTCGGCCGTGGCGACGGTGGCGATCGTGTCGCAGATCGTATACTCGCCGGCGGGCGCAACAAACGTCAACGTTCCCGAGACGTCCGGCGGCGCCAGCACCCGATGCGCCAGCAGCTTGGTCTCCGACGCCTCGCCCAGAACTTGGCCGCCCTGCACCGTCTGGCCGACGTTGACCAGCGGCGTGAACGGCCACCGTCGGTGGGCGTCGAGCGCTGGAACTTTCTCGCCGCGGTGGATCCACGCGCCGCTGAGCGCTTGCAGGCCGGGCAGCGAGCGTTGGATCCCGTCGTAGATGTTGCCGATCAGCCCGGGCCCCAGCAGGACCGACAGCGGCGCGCCGGTTCGTTTGACCGGCGCGCCCGGTTTGAGCATGCTCGTGTTCTCATAGACTTGGATCGTCGCTCGATCGCCCGCCAAACGCACGACCTCGCCCACCAGTTCGTCCTCGCCGACTTCGACGACTTCGTACATCTGGGCGTCGTACATCCCGCTGGCCGTCACGATTGGCCCGCTGACCTGTGTCACGAGGGGCCGATTCAGGTTGGGCGATGCACTCACACTGGACCTCCCGCCGTTTGCCCTGCGCCGTCCAGCCCCCAGTGGTGAGCGATGCGATGGCGAAGGATGGGCCAGAGACGCTCGAGCCGGGCTTCGAGCCGGTTGTCCCACATCTGGCGTCCGTCGGCGTCGCGAACGATGACGCCGCGGCCGAGCGGCCCGGCCGCCTGGCGCACGGTCACTGTCGCGGCGGGCGCCCGATCGCTGCGCGCGGCGACGGCGGCGGGCAATCGATCGCCGCACGTCCGCAGATCATCCGCCGACAGCTCGAGCACGAACGCATCGCCCTCCATGTGCGCGATCGCTTCGGCCGCCAACGCCACCAGCGTCTGTACGTACTCGGCGCCCTGCAACGCGGCCAGACGGTCGCGAACCGCGTCGCGCAGCGACACCAGCTCGCGTTCGATCCGCCGCGCCCGCAGTCGGGTGATCTCGACGGGCGCCGTGGCCAACAGGACGCGGCGGCGATGGTCGGCGGCCTCGCGAGCCGCAGCCAATCTGCCCTCCCGCTCGGATTCGGCGGACGCGGTTGCGGCCTCCATCGCCGACGCGGCCTCGCGCCGCGCGGCGTCCACCAGCCGCCCGGCCTCGCGCAGCGCATCGGCCAGTATCTCGTCTCGCAACGGCTCGTGCGGGTTTGGATTCGATCGGTTCATTTCCCAATTCCCCTGGTCCGAATCATCATGCCTCGGCGTCATCGCGCACGCCCGCCTCGCTGGGCCTACTCGAGTTAAGCCTGTTCATGCTGAGCCTCTCGAAAGCCTCGCGCGAAGACCACATCGTGTCATTCCGCAGCGGGGTCTCGCGGGCGCCGCGGATGCTACTCGTGCTGGTCGCCCTGGCCAAGCCGAATTCCGACGGCCTCTTGGACCAGTTCGCGCAGCGTCTTGCGACCGGCGAGCGGACCCCGCGGACCGGGCACTTCGACCAGCAACGGTCGCTCGCATTCGAACCGCACCCGGTCGACTCGATCGCGGATCCCGTGGGCGATCGCGTCGACGATGATCACCACGGCGATGTCCGGACGACGAACCGCCGCATCCAAGGCCGCGGTGGCCTCGGTCGGCGTCGATACGGCCTGTCCGTCGACCCCGGCCAAGCGAAAGCCGCGGACCGCGTCCTCGTCGCCGATGCAGAAAAACTTCACGACAGGGGCCTCCTGCGAGTGGGGCGTCACGACCGCTCCTCGGGCAAGCCGAGGTCGCCTCGCGGCGCGAATCCGCCGCGCTGGCGAGCGCGGCTGCCCTCCCCAAAAACAAAGTCGTACCAGGCCCTAGGGAAGCTTCATCACGATCAGCATGGCGACGGCGAATCCCAGCACAGCCAACCCCTCGGCCAACGCCACGAACAGCAGGCTGCGAGTCAGCAAGTCCGGGTGTTCGGCCGCGGCGCCCAACGCGGCGGAACCGATCTTGGCCACCGCATACGCAGCCGCGATGATGCTGATTCCCGCCGTGAGCATCGCGGCCATGGCCAGGCCGATCGCGACATAGGCCTCGGTCATCGAGTAGGCCCCCTGCTTGGCGGCCGGATCCACCACCGCACCGGCCTCGCTGGCCCCGGGTTGGATGCGCTCGAGTTCGGCCGACCAAGCGGCCACGGCTCCAAGCATCAGGCTGACGATCAGCACAGCTCGTCCCATACGAATCGGAATCTGCATCATGACACCTCTCTCTCCACGCCTGAGAACGCGAACGGTGTGAACGGCGCCCCATTGCCCGAAAAGAACTTGCCGAAGAACTCGTAGTACTCCAGTCGCAGCACCTGTACGGCGACGACCACGCCCTCGAGGATCAAGGCGACGGCGTTGCCGCCGACCGCCACGGCGACGTACAGCGCGTCGCCGACCGTCGGGGTTCGCCCGATCGCCTCGGCCACCGCAAACGTGGCCACCAGAATCGCCGCGTGGCTCATCGCATACGCGGCCAGACGCACGAAACTGATCGTGTTGGCCAGGAAGGCCAGCAGCGCCTCGAAGGCTTCGATCGCCGATTCGAGCAGCGCCATGCCGATTCCCGAGGCGGGCGGCGCACGGCCGGCCCGTTTGCTCAAGACATGGTCCAGCGGCTCCTTGAGGCTGATGGCCACCAGCAGCGCCGCGATCAATCCCAACAGGATCGCGCCCGTCGAGCCCAGTCCGTTGAACGCCGCGGCACGGACGATCAACACCAAGCTGGCCCAATAGACCAGAGCCCCAGCCAAGCCGAACTTGTCCAACACGGCATGGACCAGGTCGCCGCGACGCCACGCGTTGACGATGTTCAGGATCACGCCCAAGCTGATCATCAACACGCCGACACCGATCGCAGCCACCATCAACCGAATCGGATCGTGCAGCGGATCGTGCCACAGCCCGTAGCGATGCAGCGCGGGAATGCCAAAAACGCTGCCGTACACCGAGCCGAACAGCACGCTCGAAACGCCGGCCGCCGCGACCACCAGGCCGTAGCCGCGTGGCCGGCGCCCTCGGCCGGCGAACATCATTGCGAGCCCGGCGAGGGCTAGGATCGCGCCGTGTCCGACGTCGCCGAACATGATTCCGAACATCAGCAGATAGCTGATCGCCACGAACAACGTCGGCTCGACGTCGCGGTAGCCTGGCCAACCGTAGCCCGTGACCAACGCCCCGAACGGCCGTAACCACCGCGGCTGGCGCAGCAGGATCGGGATCTGGTCGAGCGGAACGTGATCCGCCGAAAGCGTGTTGATCGCGCACCGACCGGCGGTCGTGTCGCGCAGTTGCCCGGCGAGCGCATCCGCTTGATCGACGGGAACCCACCCGGCGATCAGGACGGCTCGCTGCGTCCGCTCAAAGTTGTCCTCGGCTCGGAGGATCAACTGTTCGCAACGTACCGCATGTTCCAGGCGGGCCAGCTCGGCATCGATCGACCGATTCGCTCGCCATCGCGCATCGTCAAGGCCCGCGAGCTCGTCGATCGCCCGGGCCTGTCGGGCACGCGTCTCTTGCGCAAGACTGTCCAAATCGCAGCCTTCGGGAAACGGCGGCCGCTGCGGGACAAAGCCGGCCCCCTGCAACGCCGTGCCGAGCGCCGCGCGGCTGCGGCGGCTGGCCATCGCTACGATCGGCTGACGATCGCCGACGGGACGCAAACGCCAAAGCAGGACGTCGCGCGGCAGCGCCGCATCCGGTGAACGTCCGCCGTCGCCCGCGGTCGAACGCAGCAATCGATCCAGATTGCCGCTGGGCAAGCTGCCGATGGCAAAGTGCAGAAAGGTTGCGCCTTCGAGCTTTCCGAAAGGCAGGTCGAGCGCCCGGTAGTCTGCAATCTGGTCCAACAGCTCGGCCGTCTCGGCGGCGGATTGCGCGAGCTGCGCACGACGCCGGGACGTTTCGGCCATGTCCGTTTCGAGCTGCGCCAATCGTGTCTGGATTTCGTCCAGCGCGCGCGCAGCGTCCGCGTGGCGCTCGGCTTGGTCCGCTGTTTGTTCCGCTGCCTGTTCCGCTGCCTGGTCTCGCGTGTGGCCCGGGGTGTGATCCGGGATCTGGTCCCGAGCCCGCTGACCCGCGTGCGTCGTACCCTCGAGCGGCTCGCCCGCGCGTCGCAGCCCATCGATTCGACGCAGCAAGTCCGCACAGCGAGCCAGTTCGTCGCTGCGATCCAGCGCCTGTCGCAGCGTCGCGTCCAACGGCGACTCGGCTCGCGACAGATGCACCACGCCGGCGCGTCCCAAAGCGTACAGCAAGCGGCGTTCATCGCGCTGCAACACGAGTGCGCGGACCTGAACCATCGGGGCCGGGCTAAACACGACGACCCTCCTCCGCGCTGGGAATCAAGCGGGCGCGAATGGCCGATGGCGGCATCCCGATTCGAATGCCCTCGGACAGTGTGATCAGATTCGCCATCTCGATCCGACGAATCGCGGCAAACGCGACGACAGCGCCCAGCCGCATGTGATTGCGGCGGAACGCTTGCCGCGCCAACCGCAGATAGCGGTTCCAAGCCAACGCTTCTAGAACCGCCGGATCTAAATCCGTCCGGTCGGCCCGGCGGTTTTCCTCGGGCGGCAATCGAGCCACAACCAGCCCCTCGACCAACCGAGCAGCATCGCGCAAGCGGTCGGCGTCGAGCATCTGGCGAAACCGATCCGACGAGATCGCCGAGCCGCTGACGTGCATCCGGGCCAGCCGGTCTGGCGGCAGGCCGTAAATGAAACGGCCTCGCACCGCCAGCATCAGGTGATACGTGTCGACTTCTTGGTTCGCGATTGTCAGGCAATCCGCACGGGCGCCGTGCGGCAATGCCCGGGTCCGTTTCAGAAGTTCGTCGAGGTAGCTTTGGTCCAAAGCGGCTTCGAGCACGATCGGTCGCGGCAGCTCGTGGTGCACTTCGGCGGCCAGCGCCAATCCTGCCTGAAGACGCCCGGCGGGCGCTGCCGCGATAAACGACTCGAGCGACCCGGCCGCAGCCAGCCCATCGACGTCGATGGCCAGGTCGTCCGGCAGCGTCGCCAGATGGAGGCGAGCCGCCTGGGCCGACTTGCCGGTTGCGAATACGCGCACCAGGACCTTCAGATTCTCGACCTGAAAACGGACGCGAAGCCAGGCCATCAACGCCGACGCGGACCCGACGAGTTGAGCCGCAAAATCGGCGAGTTCGTCGACCATCTGCCGGATCAATCTCTGCTGAAAGCCGCCGATCGACGTCGCCGTCGCCTCGGGCGACACGGCCCGAGCCAACTCGTCCAGCGTGCGAAGCTGGCACAGCGCATCCAGCCGCTCGGCTTCGGCCAAGTGCCCGCGCCGCCCGTGGAGTCGCGCGACGAGGTAGTCGAGATCAACCGGAAGTGTAGATGACATCGCCGCCTGCGCTGGTCGAGTACGCTCGCTCGCGGGTTGTCGAGCGAGCTGGCATTGTTTCTCTGTTGTTGGCTGGACTGTTATTGGTTTACTGTTATTGGTTTACCTGTATTGGCTCGACTGTCAAAGCCGACCACGCCGTCCGAACCGAATAGGTCTACGATGCGCATCACCCGCGGCCGGGCGTTGCTCAACCCGTTCGGCATTCGAGCGGCGGCTCGGGCTGCGCCGCTGGCGCATCGCAGCCCGAACGTCGATCCCGGACGATGCGCTAGACGTTTCCTTGAACGCAACGGACTACGGCGGCGATCAGTGCCTCGTTGGACTGCGTCGAGACATGCACGGCAGCCTCGATCTCAGCCGCGGCACGTTCGAGCCATTCGTCGTGCGCGCGTCGGGCATGCTCCTCGGCATCGTGGGCGATCCGGGCGATTTGTTCGTCCGTCTCGCGACGCGATGTCTCGATAATCTCGCGGGCCTTCGCTCGAGCGTCCGCACGCAGCCGTTCGGCCTCGGCCTCGGCCTGTGCCACAATATCCTTGGCTTCGGCTTCGGCCTGCAGCACCATTTCAATCACGTCTTGCATGGGCGTTTCGTTGGGCAAAGCTCCGGTCCTCGCGGGCAATGAATCGAAAAATCTAACCGAATCGAAAAATCTAACTCGAACTTCCAGACGCCCCCTGCGCCGCGAACACTTCATCATGTTTTATATCATCAGACTATTTTGTACAGATTTAGTCTTCGTTCAAGGCAATATGGATTTCTTTCGGTCGGCCAATTCGCGGACGCGGGTTCTCGCCGCGAGCGTCTTGTCCAAAACAGACCTGGAGATTCAGTGGTCAACCGACAACGCGCCGCGCTGTCGTCGGTCTCCAGTTTGATCAAAAGAACAAAGGCGGGCGTGGCCGACCCTCGGGTGTGCGCCCCGCGTCCATCTGGTATACTACCGTTTGGCGGTTCATTCGCATACCGATTTCGGCTCGGTCCGCCTCGTCGCGTGAGGGGTGCTTTTTTCGGCGTCCGCCGCGCGGAACGACGCCTTTTACCAGATGGATTTGGCTCGTCGCGGTGGGGTGGGTGGCGGCGCCAGTTCGTCGCGGCTCGTTGTCCGACTCGCCATCGCCCTCCGTGGCCTGGCACGACCAGTAGGTGGTCTCGAGATATTGTCTTAGAAACCGAAAAGCCTACAATAGTATACGTAGGTATTAGATTCATGAGCGGGAGACCAGAACCATGGATCGAAACGTCTTTGAAAAACGCGCCAAAGCTTTGGAAGACGCCTACTGTCAAACGCGAGATCGTCAGCTCATCGAGCAACTCGCCGCCAGCGAGGCCCTGGCAAAGAAGAAGGGCGAACTAGCCGACGCGACGGGGATCCGCAACAACGACGCGTTGTTGGAAGGCCTGCTCGATCTGCGCATCACGCCCGAGGCCATCGACGCCCTGCGACTAGCCCCGCTGGTCGAGATCGCGTGGAGCGAAGGGAGGATGGCGCATCGGCAACGGGCTGCCGTGTTGAGCGCTGCGCGGCAGGCGAAACTTGCGGACAACTATGACGCGATGCGTTTGCTGGAAAGCTGGCTGGACGCCGCGCCGCCCGCCGGCCTGCTGGCCTGCTGGAAGCAGTACATCCGCTGGCAGTGCGAGCACAAGAGCCTCGAACAGATCCAAGCGCTGAAAGACGACACGATGGATCTCGCGTTGTTCGTGGCCGAATCGACTGGAGGAATCCTGTCATTCAGCCGCATCGGCCGCGTTGAACGAGCCAAGCTCGACGAGCTAGGCGCCATGCTGAACGAGATGGCCGCTGCCTTCGCCTGTCGCCAGACGGAATCGGGCTCGAAGGAATCGGACTCGAAATCAGCGATCTGAGCGCGGGCCTCTCGGATGCGACGCGTTCCAATCCGGTTCCAAGCCGAGCAAGACAACAAGGCCCTCCTTGCCTTATCTTGACAACAGGGTGCATTCTCGTTTTCCGCACTAAGTGCTAGCAGTGCTAGTACTTAGGGAATCCAGATCGCGTCGTTGGCCTCTGTTGAAAAGCCCGTATTTGGCTATGCTAATCTCCTGGAACGTATGCCCGGTAGCGTTAAGGAGAGCAAGAGCAGGGGAGAGGCTCAGGTGGATGGACCGGACGGGCCGCGTGTGACGGGACCCGAAGAAATGGCCGGACGGTTTTACGCGGAACGGACCGCGGCGATGCCGGCTTGGAAGCAGCGTTTGGCCGAGGATCCGGAGCAATTTGGCCCGCTAGAGCACGATTCCATGCTGCCTTTGCACGAGGCGCTGATTTGGTGCTGACCGGCCTGTTGGCCCTCGTGATGAAGCAACCGGCGTTTGATGCGGCGTGCGAGCAGACTCGACGCCATTCCCGCCACCCGCTTCGCCGGGGTCGGATGCGAACATTGCGAGTTCGGTTGCTGGGTGGGATGGTGGTGTGGATCACGTCTTTATATTGCGCTCCGGCCAAGCGTCGGTCTGGTGAGGCCGACGTGACGGCGCCGGGGTTGCATCTGGAGTTGGCCCAGTTCGGATTTGGCAAGGGTGGCTCTGCTGCCCTGGAGAGCAAGGTCTGCCGGCAAGCGGCGTTGTGCCCTTCGTTTCAATTGGCGGTGGAGGAGCTCGCGCGTGAGAGGGTCGTGATGGACGTGAAGGCCGTTCGCCGGATTGCGTCCCAGTGTGGCAGTGGGCTCTTGGCTCTGCGGACTCATGAGTTGCAACAATGGCGAGCGAACCGTCTGGCGTCAGGCACCGAGCTTGCAGGTAAGCAGGTGTGCGTTCAGATCGATGGTGGGCGAACCAAAA
>JAVYAJ010000221.1:0-13207 GCA_032229885.1 Candidatus Anammoximicrobium sp.
GGATTGCCGGTTGCGACTGCCAAGGAGAAAAAGAGAGCGGCGCGGACGACAATCTGACAGCCGCCACCGCCTTCGGCGTGCTGCCGTTTCTGGGCGCGGGAATTACGCATAACCGGGCGCCCACGCCGGAATTGGCCGAATACCAAAAGGTCGTGGAACGAGGGTTGGTCTTCCTGGCGCGACGCCAAATCCGCGGCAAAGACAAAAACGACAAGCAAGACGGGTATCTCGGCGACAGCATCTATGCGCATACATTGGGCACCATCGCGCTGTGCGAAGCCTACGGCCTGGCCGCCGACGACCGGGCCAAGACAAAAGAAAGCCTAAGGCTGAGCGCCCAACTGGCGATCAAGTACCTGCTGAACGCGCAGCACGCGGCGGGCGGCGGCTGGCGCTACAGGCCCGGCGAGGCTGGCGACATGTCCGTCACGGGCTGGGTCTTTTTGGCCATTCGCACCGCCCAGTTGACGGGGATCGACGTCCTCAAGCCGCCCCTGCTTCGCGCGGCCCGTTTTGTCGATTCTTGCGCGGTCGGACCGCCCGAAGCTCCGAATTCGCGATACGCGTATACGCCGAACACGCCCGAGAAGATGGCCTTGTCGGCCGCCGGTCTGCTGACCCGGCTGTATCTGGGGTGGAAGCAGGATGAACCGGATTTGAAAGCGGGTGCGGAATACTTGATGAAGCACCTGCCGCCGGAATCCGGTACGAAAGTCGGGGCGCAATACTATTACTACTACGCCACTCAGGTGCTGCATCATTTGGAAGGTCCCAACTTCGATCTCTGGAATCATCGAATGCGCGAGCATTTGATCCGGACCCAAGAAAAGTCGGGCCATCGCGCCGGGAGCTGGGATCCGGCGGGCTCGGACTATGGCAGCCGCGGTGGACGGATGTATTCGACGGCGATGGCCATCTTGACGCTGGAAGTCTACTATCGGCATCTGCCCATGTACCGGGTCGTCAAATTGACGCCGCGATCAACATGATCGGCCACGTCCATCCATCCGGTCCCTGCCGTCGCTCGCGGCCATCGCGTCCATGTTGTCCATCTCGACCCGTATCCCGGGTTTTACAGATTTGGTTGGTTTTCCGAATCACCAGACACTCATGATCAAGCGTGACGCAGTCGAACCTACGAGAGGGAGCAACACGATGAGACAGGTTGTCTCGACGCGCCGGCCTCGACCATGGCGAGCGGACGCAGGCTTGGCGACGGCTTTGATCCTGAACCTGTGGACCGTCGCGCTCGTCGCGGCTGAACCCACGCTGGAACAACGGATTGTGTTCGGTCCCGATTCAGCGCCGCGGTGGAGGGCGATCGAGTCGACCGTCGAAGCCTCGACCGCACAGACGCGAACCGGCGCCGCCACGTTGCACTGGCATGTCCCGGTGGATTATTCGGCCGGCGAGGCAAACTATCCGATCGGCTGGCCACGGCTGAACTATGCGCTGCGCGACGCGGCGACGCGAGATTGGTCGGCGTGGGACTATTTCGAGTTCTGGGCGTATGTCGCGACGACGCGGCCGACGCTGCCTCGCGAGCCAGCCGGCGTGGCGGTGCAGACGCCTGACAAGCACAGCGCGTACTCGCGGGTACTGGCCGAGCTGAAGCAGGGTGAATGGGTCCACGTGCGGATTCCAGTGATCGAGCTTCCGCGCCCGCACGACGTCCGCGCGGTCCAGTTTCACATTTCAGAATCCGACTATGCGGACGGCGACGCACTGGATTTTTACCTCGACGGACTGGCCTTGACGCGTTATGCCCAACCGACGCTGCTGGCATTCGCCCCGGAGACGGCCGTCGCGTTCACCGACGCGCGGACATTGGCCGTGACGTTTCAGTTGGCAGGCATCCCCGCGGGCCAGGCGGTCGAGATGACTTGCGAACTGCGCAATCGGGCAGGCCGGGCGGCAGAGGTGACGGCTCGAGCCAGCCGCGGACCGCAGCGCATCGTGTTGAAGCTAGGCGACGCAGGTCTGCCCTCGGGCGATTACGAGGTCGCCGCCCGCGTGCCCGGCGGCGTCGAAGCTACGGCTCGCGTCCGGCTCGTCGAATCGCCTTGGCAGGCGGCCGCCCGCTGAGGCCGCGCCGCCGACTCTCGCGCTATTCGTGCGACGGGAAACGCGGGGATGCTCGGATCCTGGTCAACCGAGCATCGGAGGCACGGTAGGCGGAGGACGGAACGATGTTAGACGTGACGAAACGCGTGGCTGGACAAAACGCTGCATCGAAACGCAGCGAGCCTCGACGAGCGTCCGTGCGGCGGGTGGCCTTGCTGTCCATCGTTCTGGCTCTAGTTCCCTGGTCCTTGGCGACGTGCGCGACGGCCGCGCACGAGCCGGATGCCGCCCCGGGCGTTTTGGATCGCATCGACCGCCACCTGCAAGCGGCCGAGTTTGGACCGGCTTTGGCGCTGGCCTGCGCCATCGATCAGCCGAAGCCTCGGGATTCGGCCCTCGCCATTATCGCTCAAGCCCAGGCCCGGGCAGGCGCGCGCAACGCCGCCCTGATCACCGCCAGCGTCATCCACGGCGATCACCTGCGGACTTCGACCTTGGACCGCCTGGCCGAGACGACATGGTCCCGTTCGGCGGTCGGCACGGGCAGAAACGACAGCGGGGGCGGGTTCGGCGGGGCGACGATGGCGGACTTTGATACGCTGATCGACTTGATCACTTCGACCATCGCCCCACAAAGCTGGGATGCGGTCGGCGGTCCCGGAGCGGTCGATTCGTTCCCGGGCGGCGTGTTTGTCGATGCAGGCGGCCTGATGCAGCGGGCACGCGCGGACACAACGGCGACCGAACTTGGCGCGCTGCGCGACCAGTCGGCGGCCGTCGACCAGGCCCGTGACGTGCGAAAGGCCAGCCCGCTCCGTAAAGTCTCGCTTACGCGGCTCGAGAAATTCGTGCAACTCGCTGCCGCGTCGGGTCGGGCGCCGACCGACGCCATGCGCAATCTGGCGGGATTGTACTGCGTCCAATACGTGTTTCTATATCCGGACTCGCGCGATGTCGTCATCGCCGGACCAGCCGGGGCCTGGCAGGTGGCCGCCGAGGGACGGACCCAAAATGTCTCGTCCGGCGCGCCGGTCCTGCAATTGGATGATCTCGTGGTCCTGTTGCGCAACGCGCGCGACCAGGGCGGCAAGTTCGGGTGTTCGATCACGCCGCGCCGAGAAAACCTGGCCGCAACACAGGCTTTTCTCAATGAATCGAGCCAATCGCCGCTGAAGCCTGGCCAAAGGGAAAAATGGCTGGCAAAGATCCGCCAGTTGATGGGCAAACAGGCGATCAGCGTCGACGGCCTGGACCCGCGGACGCGCGTCGCGCGCGTCATCGTCGAGGCCGATTATCGCATGAAATTGATCGGCATGGGATTGGAAGACGGCGTGCTGGGCGTCACCAGTTACCTTGCGTCGATGCCTCCGCCGGACGCGGGAGCGTCTCCGCCGCTGAGCGTGTTGCGGTGGTGGTTCGCGATGCATTATGAACCGTTGCGGGCAACGCCCGCGCGGGACGCCTTCGAGCTGCGCGGACCGAGTGTCCAAGTTCTGAGCGAAAACGAGCTGCTGACGCAACTTGGCGAACGCATCCACACAGGCGCGTCAGACGAACTGAACGAACAGTTCGCCCACAGCTTTACAAAGCACTTTGCCGCGCTGGCCGCCAAATATCCGATCTATGCGGACCTGCGCAACGTGTTTGACCTGGCGATCATCGCGTCGCTCCTGATGAGCGAAGATGTTCCACAGCAGTTCGACTGGCCCATGCTGCACTTCGGCGATCCGCGGCGTTATCACCCAGCTTTTGGATCCGCCCCGACCGAGGTCGAGACGGTCGTCAATCATCGCCTGGTCGGGCAGAAGCACATCGTGGTCGGCATCAGCGGCGGCGTCTCTGCCGACTCGACGAAATATGTGCGGAAATCGGCGATGGTAATCGACGACTACGGCGCGTTGGGCGCCGGGCGAACGGCAAGCGAGCCGCGCCATTTGAACGAGGACGTGTGGTGGTGGGACTAAACTTGGTGCACACGGTGAAGTTTTCCCGCGCGACTGTCCGATCAGTAACTTGTCCTGAACGACGCCCGCGCTCGCGCCCGCCCAGAATCGCGAGCCTGCGGAAGGGGGGCGGAAGCCTTGCTAGCCGCGAGAACCGCAGACGGCTGGATCCCTGAACCAGAAGAGGCTTCCGCCCCCGCTTGACAACGAAACCCGGATCAACATGGTGTCGCGATGGCCGAACGCACGAGATATCAAGAGCGGGCGATCAAAAATTTCTACGAGAATCGCGAATCAATCGCGCTGCAGCGCGCTCAGGAGCTGGTCACCGAACTGTACCTGAGCGAGGGCAAGAAACGCGACAAACACTGGAAGAATCTGGCGATCCACCTGCAAAAGCTGGGCGTCGCGCCGGAGACCATCGATCACTTGGTCGCTCAGAATCGGCCCGAACTGGTCGCTACGCTGCTGAAGAAACTGATGGACAAGGCCTCGTAACGCGAGCCGCCGGCAAGTCGAGAAGCCAACGACGCACACGGGACGCGGCCGGGGGCGGCGGTCCCGCACCAGTTCTACCTGGGCACGCAAAGCCAGCGTTTCCGCGACTGGGCCACGGACACTGACGATGCCGTTCTACCCGGGCACGCACAGACGGCGTTGATCGATGTATTCCCGTTCATCCCTCAGCGGGCGCCGCACGATAGCGCGCACACGCAGCAGGAACACGTTCTCGACGAGAACGGGATCCTGCCGGGCAAAGGCCTCAATCGGGCCCTTGACGGGTTGCACGTCGTTGCTTACAGGGACCGGCAGGCCAACCCTGCGCAGCCCCACTTGGCCCAAACCGGCCGACGGCTGTCTGCAACGGTCCTCCGTGTCTTCGACGGTTGTCATTTTATCAAACGCGATTCGATACTCGCCAATTCGCGGTTGACGAACTCGTCAGTCAAAAGCCACTCTTGGTACAAACGTTCGATCTGCCTCGTGTAATACGTTACCGAGGACCTGGTCAACGTGGGCGTCACATCCTTCGGACGGCTCTCGTCCCGGATCGGCGGCCGGAGGCGTTCGGCCGGTGGCGCGTAAGACGGATCGTAGACCAGTGCCGGCAGATTTTCGGCCGGCAGCAGGTGACGCCACAGAAAGGCCTGCATTCGGTCCTCGCACGGCGCCGCCTCATGGACGATCTCCTGGCCCCCGATTTTCGCACTGCCGACGACGGTGAGGTAGACCGGCTTGTCCATCGCGACCAAGCTGGTCTTGAGCGACAGCCCGGCGACCT
Source organism: Candidatus Anammoximicrobium sp. (assembly GCA_032229885.1). Classification (GTDB taxonomy): domain Bacteria; phylum Planctomycetota; class Planctomycetia; order Pirellulales; family Pirellulaceae; genus Anammoximicrobium. The sequence continues at coordinate 5,290 of JAVYAJ010000221.1, forward strand.
CTTTCTGAGCTGGCCGCGTGGCGCCGCCCGATTCCAGGCCCTCTGGCAGGTCTTTGAAGCGGAGCGCGATCGGCCCATCGAATCCATCTTTGCGGAGGGCGTAGACCGTCACCGAAGCGGACGCTTTGCCGCGGATCACGACCCGCGAAGGCATCAGACGCAACTCGAAATCGGGCTGCGGTTCGCTGATCCGGAGCCGGTACGCATACTCCTTTCCGGCCCGCCGCAATGTATCGCCGATGTGGACGAAATACGTGCCATCGGCGGGCAACTTGACCATCAGGTAGGAATCGGCGTGGTCCGTGTTCAGCCCTGATCCGGCATCGAAATGATCGTCGTTCAGGGCGATGATCTTGCCATCCGGGCCGGTCACCTTGACGAAGGAGTCAAACGGAGAATCGAGGCGGCGGGCGTGAACTTCCGCGACGATGGTCTGGCCGGCCTTGCCATCCACCTGGAACACGTCCCAGTCGCCCGGATGGTCCATCCGGCCGTTGACGATGATGGGCAGTGTGACCTTCTGTGCCTTGGACGGATCGTCATTCGGTTCCGTGTCCAGGCACTCAGGCAGTGTATCCAAGGCAAACGGCAGGTAGTTGGACGCCAAGGTTCCGTTGGTGGCCGCAACCAGGTGCTTGCCTGGTCTCGCTTCCTTCGGGGGCGGCGCAATGGAACTCTTTTCCAAATTCCAACCGGTCATCTCGATGTCGCCCGGTTCACCCACACGGGCCCCCAACGGAAAGATGCTGGTCACGAATGGCATTTCACCCGCGGTGATTCGATACACGAAGCTTTCGCGCCCGCGGAACAGCGCTTCGTTGATGGTCAGCACGTATTCGCCGTCGGCCGGGACTTCGTAATAGATGAGCGGATCCGGATCGGAACGGAAATCGTCGTTGTAGGCCACTTCGTTGCCCTTGGCGTCGAACAACCTCAGGACCGCCTGGAACCAGCCGGGGACACCGTCGGGAACGTAGGGCACCAACTCGCGAGCTTTGGCCGAGATCACCAGACGCTGCCCTTGAGTTGCCCGAAAACGATATCGGTTAATTTCGCCAGCGGCAATCTGGCCGTTCATCGTGCAGGGAATCCCGATTCGCATCTCGACTTCTTCGATTGGCCTCTTGCGCTGAGCTAGGTGCTCCTTGCCCAGAATGGGAACTTGCATGGTCTTCATCGGCTTGCGGGCGACCTCAGGAACCTGGCCCACGAAGAAAGGCAAGGCGTTGGAAACGCCCCGCTTGGTGATCACCCGGATTTCGCGTCGTCCCGGTTTAGCGTCGGGGGCGATGGTCACCTCGGCAAAGACGAGTTCGGTCTGAGAACGGACGGCCGGCGTGCGCTCGTCTTCGGCGAAGATCGACTCAATCCGCCTGATCAGGTTTTGCTTGGCGATTTCCTGTTCGGTCACGGGCGCTTCGTCTTGGGTATCCGCGGCCTTCGACGGAGGCGTTTTCGGCTTCTCCAGATTCGCGTTGCACGAGGCGCAGACGGTGGCGTCCAGCGGATTAGCGGCTCCGCACACCGGGCAAATCAGCGCACTGACCGCAACGGGTCCCGTTGTATCCGGACCGATGGCTCCGGGAAACTCGAACCAAGCCATCTTGCCGACCATCGAGTCGTCGACGGTCGTTTCCTTCTTCTTCAACTGGTTCAGTTGTTGGCGGAGCAAGCCCAACTCCTGATTGTCCAGCACCCGAAAGTAGTCAACCAGACGGACGGACACCCCTTCTCCACTGACCACTACATCCGAAGGGTAGAGCAGCGCCTGTCCGCCCAGGCGGATCGCGAAGGTAGTGCCCTGCTGGCCGCCGGCGGGATAGACGTAACCGATGTACTGTCCCTGCGCCCAGGCCGAGGATCCTCGGCGAAAGACACGGCCAGTCCGAAAATGGCGAATCGAAGCTTGTTCATATTGTGCTCCCTTGGCTCAGGGACTGGTGACCGGGGGCCCCGAGATCGGCTGCAAGATCGCGGGGCCTGTGATCCCGCATTCCCGTCTTTCTCTCTACATGATCTCTTCCAGCATTCCCGCCGACTTCATGCCTTCGACTTCGGTGTCCAACACGTGGACGTCCAATCCTTCGGGATTGGGAAGTGGGGCCGAGGCGTCGATGCCGGCCAACAGATAGAAACTGGCAAGCAGATCCGCCGGATAGACGGGCCGCTCCTTGACATAGGCGCCCAACTCGTCCGATTCGCCGACCACCCGGCCGCCCTTGAATCCACCGCCGGCGACCAGCACGGTGAACACGTTGCCATAGTGATGTCGGCCGCCATTCCACGGCGGCTCCCAGTAGATCTCCGGGGTTCTGCCGAACTCGCCGGTGCACCACACGAGGGTGCTTTCGAGCAGTCCGCGGCTGCTCAGATCCTCGAGCAGCGCCGCCAATCCCTGGTCTAGCATCGGGCACTGCCGCTTCATGGTCGGGAAATGGTTGGAGTGCGTATCCCAGCCGCCGGGGAAGCTGATGGTGACGTAGGGAACTCCTGCCTCGACCATCCGCCGTGCGGCCAGGCATTCCTGGCCAAACGTGTGGCGACCGTAACGGTCCCGGAGCGCCTTCGGCTCGTTGTCCAGATTGAACACTTCTTTGCCTTGGCCCAGAATCAATCCGTAGGCTTGTTCTCTGGCCTCGGCGACCGCAGCTATGTCCGACACGCTTGCGAGACCGGATCCCAACGTATCGACCCGTTGGAGCAATTCACGGCGGGCGTGCTGGCGGGCATCGGTGATTCCCCGGTTGACGATTCCCTGCACCTCGAACCGGTCTGCGTTCGGATCGCCGCCCGTGGCAAACGGTTTGTAGGCGGGGCCCAAAAAGCCCTCTTCGGAAAACCGCCCGGCTGCTTGGAGCATCACGATATAGGGCGGCAACAACCCTTTGTACACGTCCCGCTTGAAATAGCTGAAGACCGCGCCCACGCTGGGAAAGGACAGCCGTCCGCCGTGCGCGTGGCCGGTCTGCATCAGGTAGGCCGCCGTCTCATGCCCGTTGTTGCCATGCGTCATGCTGCGGATCAGGCAATACTTGTCCGCCTGCCTGGCCAGCAACGGGAACAGGTAGCTCAATTGAATGCCATCCACGTTGGTGGGGATGAATTTGTCGAACTCGCCCAAATAATTGTAGCCCGTACCGGGCTTCGGATCCCAGCAGTCGTTTTGCGAGATGCCACCCCACAAGAAGATCTGGATGACTGACTTGGTCTGGCCCTTCTTGGCCTTGGCGATGGCCGCCGCGTCTCGGGTTGCCTTCTGTTTTGCCAGTTCCTCGGGCGAGATCTTGAACGGCGCCCCGAAAGCCTGGGAAGCCAAACCTCCGGCCGCCACCACGCCCGCCGCCCCCAAGACGCCACGTCGCATGGCCTCGCGCCGCGACATGCGCTCGTGCCTGTCCGGATTGTCGTTTCTGTTCATGAGTCCAGTCCTCCTCTTACTCCCGCTTAGAGTGCCGCACCGGCAAACCGATCGTTTCGAGTTAGGTGTAACGCGTCTGCAATAGCAACAAGAGAGGGATTGTTGAGCACGCCTCTTGTTGTCCAACCCCGTGTCCTGCAGCACCAAGGCCAGCGGGGTCGATCGTCGTGACAGCCATCAATGGCGCAGCAGAAACTCGGGGCTATTGATCAACGCCCAGGCGAGATCCAGCCAGACGTCGTTGCCTTTGGCAGCTCCCGACTCCGCATGTAGCTCTGCGGCCTCGACGTCTTCCTTCGTCGGGAGCCGCGAGAGAATGGCCAGGTATAGTCTTTCGACGATCTCGCTCGGTGCGCCGCCTCGCGAGATCAACGCTCTTAGTTTCGGCCCGGTCTGCAGCTTGCTTTGGATCTGACCTGAATTCAGCAGGTGAATCCACTGCCGCGAGGAGAGTTCGTTGACGCGTTCGCCTTCGGTCCCCGTAGCTCGCGCAGACCGTCCGAACAATGTCAGGAACGTGTCGGTGACACTGCCGTCGGCCAACGCCACCGCTGGCATATCATTGGGAATATAAGTGTAAGGCTCCGGAACGGCGCTGGTGTACAAATCCGCGCTGCCGCAAATCCGGTTCACAGCGTCGATCAGCACCTCGGCCTCGACGCGCCGCAGCGGATAGCTGGCAAAGTTGGCCACTGCCTCCGGCGTGTCGGACCTCACGACCGAAGGCAACTGGTACGTGGAAGAAGTGAAGATCAATCGTTTCAAGTGCTTCATATCCCAGCCGCTCGAAACCAGCTCCTTCTCCAAGCAGGCCAACAGCTCGGGAATGCTTGGGGGATTGTCGTCTCGAATGTCGTCCGGCTCATGGATGATGCCGCGTCCCATCACCCACGCCCAGGTCCGGTTGACGATGGCTTTGGCAAACCAAGGGTTGTCCGGGCGGATCAGCCATTCGGCGAACACTTCACGCGGATCGCGGTCCGGCGGAGTCATGACTTTGGTTCCGTCCGGAAAGACGGCTTCCAGCGGTCCGTTGGGGCTGAGCGGTTCGAGCAGCCCCTGCGCAATCTGGTTGGTGGTGGTCACCGAGAGGGGGATCGAGTCGACTCCCGAAGCCGTGCTTCCCGGCACGGCGGTCGATTGAAGAGGATCCCAGAAGACAATCTCTTCTTTCCATTCGCTGGTGGGCTTATAGCCAACCTGAGAAAAAAACACTGCCATGCCCGCGAGGCGGTCTTCCGGGAACGAATGGACGCGCCGGCCCAGGAAGGCGAGCGCGACGGCCGCGGCGATGCCCTCTGGGGTTTTCTGCTGGATGGCCCGGTAAAAGTTGACGGGCCCGACTCGGAAATTGCTGCCGCTGGAGGTGAGCAGCTCGCGGGCGAACTGATCATAGGGCTTGTTCTGAGCGATCGATTCCCACACCCAGCGGTGATAGGCCTGGGCTGCATTGGGCCAGACCTTGACGGGAAATTCCGCCTTGATGCGCAAAATATCACTCCATTTCATCGCCCAGTAATCGGCGTGCGAGTACTGTTCGAGCAAGCGATCGATCAGAGCCGTGCGCTTATTCTGGTCCGCATTGTGGATAAACGCTTTGGCTTCCTCCATGGGAGGCAATCTGCCGGTCAGGTCCAGATAAGCGCGGCGGATGAAGACCGCATCGGAGCAACAGACTGGCTGGATGCCCAAGGTCTTCAACTTGGCAAACACGATTTCATCGATCTGGTTGGCCGGCTTGGGGGGCTCGGGGGCTTCTAGAATGCTCGGCAGTGTCTTGGCGGCGACCAGATGGTACAGCTCGGCTTTGGCCTGTTCGGCCGCGGCCTGCTTGTCATCGGCGATTTGTTTGGCGGCCGAGTACGCCTCTCGGGCCTTGTCTGCCTCCGCTTTCAGCGGCGCGACCTCGTTTTCCAACGCCTTGACTGCCTCTTCGTCCGCGGCGTAAGTCTGCTTCGCCGCCTCGATTCGTTTTTTGACGTTTTCCAGGGCTTCTTCAGCCGACTTTTTGCGGGCTTCGGCCGAGGTCAGTTTCTGCTGTCCCTCGTTGGCCTGGAGCGTGGCTTGTTCTAACGCCTTCTGGGCCGGATCCAGAGCGGCCGCCGCCTCAGCGGCGGCCTTACGCATGGCGGCGGCGTGTTCGACGGCCTGCTTGGCGGCCGCATCGAGTTGGAGGAGTTCCTTGGCGGCTTCCCGCGCGGCCTGGTCCTCGGCCATGGCCTCGGCCACGCGGTTCTTGGCGTTTGCCAGGGCTTCGTCATCGGCCTTCTTTTTCGCCTCCGCTTCCTCTTTCTTTTCGGCCGGCGCGTCGGCGAGCGCTTTGGCGGCGGCATCGGCCCGAGCCTGGGCCTGTTGTTCGGCTTGCTGCACTTGAGCCAGCGCCGCCGCGGCGTCCGCCACCGCCTTGCGTTTCGCGGCTGCCTGGGCTGCCGCCGCGTTCTTTTCGTCCGCCACCTTCGCCAGATCCTGAGCGGTCTGCTCGGCCGCCGCCAAAGCGGCCGTAGCGTCGGCTACGGCCGCTTTGGCGCTCGCCAACCCTGCGTCGGCCTGATCTTTCTCGGTCTTCGCTTGGGCCTGCTTTTCCTCTGCCGCCTCGGCCAGCGCTTGAGCGGCGGCACTGGCTCGGGCCGCGGCCAGCTCTTCGTTTTGCTGCGACCGCACCACAGCGGCCTTCGCCTCGTCGATCGCTCGTCGCACGGCGGCCGCATGGGCCGAGGCCATCCGGGCGTCATCGTCCAGTTTGTTGGCGGCGTCAGAGGCGGCCTGGGCGGCAAACGCCGCCTCCACCGCCGCCTGCTCGGCCGTCTCGTAGGCTTGCCGCAGTGGAGCCGCAGCGGCCTTCGCTTCTTCCAAAGCCTTGTCCAGGTCAGGTTTAGCGTTGCTCGCGTCCGTGAAAGTCTGGGCAGCAACGGGCACGGCCGCCTCGGCCTGTTTCAGCGCTTCGGCGCCCCGCTCGCCCGCAAAATCCTTTGCATCCGCAGCTTGCTGTCGCTTGGTCCGGACCGCCGCCGTCGCAGCGCCGTATGCTCCGTCGGCCTTTCGCATGGCTTCCAGAAGGGGGGCGACAGCCGCTTTCGCTTCTTCGGCTGCCTTCTCGGCCGTCTCGTAGTCGGCCCGCGCCTTGACCTCCTCGGCCGTCTCGGCAGTCTCTGCCTGGGCATTGGCTGGCTTCGGCTCGTCCCCGGCATGAACCGGAAGCCAAAGGGAAATCGCGAGAGTAACCGCCAATGGCAAAACGGACTTGATTCTCATTCCAAATCCCCCTGAACATGGACTGTGAAGGGACTTCTGACCGCCCAGAGAGCCCCCGAGGGTCTCCGTTTTCCACACATCGCACTATCTCAACGCCCGCAAGATACGTGGCGGAGCAACTTTTTAGGCCGCTAGGTTCTCTGTTTCCGTGCCAAGTCGGCCGGAAATGAGAACAGGACTGTTGGTAGGGCTGATTCGCAGCAGGCGGACACCCACAGGAAGGTTCTTAATCGAAACTGCTAGAACCCAACGCCGATTCTCGGTCCGTCTAGCTCGTCAATCAGGCAGGTGGTCATAACAAGGCAAGCATCTATCCAGAGCTGATTATTAGCTTTTTGATGCTGCGTTGTCAACCGGTAGATCGTTTTCCGCATCCGGCATCCCGGATGGCGTATCCAGGCAGCGTTCTAATGCCAGAAACCAGAATTCACGGGATATGACGAGATGAATTGGCCCAGAGGCTCGCATTCTAGTTTACGCACACGACGCATATCGGCCCGTTTACATTGTCTAAAGAGCGTTTCTCCCGCTGATAACCGCGATACGTCAAATTCCGAGCCTCAATAGAGTCTTAGTTCGTATCATGCGCGCACCGTGCGCACATCTTGTACACCGGCCTGTACAGTACACTTTCCGGGCACTGGCACTAGCCCGTGCTAGGTCAAATTGGCATTGGATGACTGTGGCGCAGCGCAGACGACAGGAAGCGTGTTGGCCGAAGGCCAACATCAACGTGTCACCGCGGCCCGGATGAATATGGCCTTCGGCCAAAACGGGCGCGCGCGGCGTCCGCCCTGGGGCGTTGCCCCAGGCTACGGTGATCGGAGGCCTTCGGCCAAACAGATTCTGGGGTTGCGGGCACGGGCCCGCGTTAAGAAGAAGAGGTTTGAACCGCAGAGACGCTGAGGTCGCGGAGGTGGTAGACAACGTGAAACTCTGCGTTCTCTGCGTTCTCTGCGGTTCCCATGTCTGAATGTCCAGTCTCCTTCGCCCGGCGGTGAGGTGGCGCTCGTGCCATAGTCTTAGTTCGTCAGGTTGCGGACGCTAGCCCGCGTTAGAGTCTTAGTTCGTATCGTTCGCGCACGGTGCGCGCATCTTGTACAGTGGTGTGTACAGTACACTTGTGGGTTAGTGGCACGGGACTGGATTAGGTGGGGTTGTGGTGGGATGACTGGTGCGCGCCACAGACGACGGGGGGCGTGTTGGCCGAAGGCCATCACCACCGTAGCCTGGGGCAACGCCCCAGGA
>JAVYAJ010000222.1:0-12108 GCA_032229885.1 Candidatus Anammoximicrobium sp.
AGTGCGGGTCGAGTTCACGCCGGCCCCGCTCCCCGCTCTCTCACTCCGGGATTGGCACTAATGCGGTAAACCTTCGCGGCACGATGCCGCGACCCTTTCGGCAGGATGCCCCTCACGACTCGCTAACGTCAGACGGCAAGAATTCCAGTTCCCGGAGAACCAACACAGCCCCAGGCTACGGTGCGCGAAGGCCTTCGGCCAAACAGATTCAGCGTCCAAACGGGGCTGCCCGGCCGCGTGCTATTGGCCGTTGGAGTCTCAGTCCGTATCCTGCGCGCATCGTGCGCGCAGGATACGAACTATGACTCTAAGGCTCGCTGACCAGCAGCGCCGCCGGAAACGCGCTCAGAAGCTGGGCGATCGGTAGTGACACGCCGCTGGGCGGCGCGAGCTGCTGTCGCGTCAGCCTGTTCGTCCAACCACGGCGTCGCAGCGCGTCGGGCAGAATCAGCGCGGTTTCCGACCAAACATCCGTACCGATCGGTGGGTCGAACGGCGCGGACCGAAGGCCGGTGGTCAGCCGCGGCACGACGACGAGCGCGGCCTGCTCGCGTTCGGCCTCGACCGGTTCCGATGCGTGTTGCCGCGCGGCCACGCGGGCAAAGGCCACAATATGATCTTGCCCGGAGCCGCGAACCTCCAGCGGCAGGTACGCGCTCGCGGCGAAGATCTCCGGATGATCGCGACGCGCAGCCAGCGCGCAGTGAATCAGGTGCAGCTTGATCCGTCCATCTTCCGGCGAGTGGACCAAGCTTTCCACGAACTCGTTCCGGCTGTCCTCCGAGCCCTCGCTGCCGGTGATGACTTCATCCAGCAGCAGCCGCCGCTGTTGATAGTCGATCGGGCGACGGTTGTCGGGATCGACCAGGGCGAAGTTCCACACTTCGTCCCCCTGATACAGATCGGGCGTTCCCGGCGCGGTGAATTGAATCAGGGTGCGGGAGAGGCTGTTCCAAAATCCGGGCCGGGCGATGCGAGCGACCAACTGTTGCACGTCGGCCAGAAATGGCGAGTCGGCGGCCGCCGACGGCAACGCCTGGCCCACAAACGCGCGGAGCGCCTGTTCGTAGCCGCGGTTTTGCTGCGTCCACGAGGTGTGTCGCTTCGCCTCGCGCGCGGCCTTGATCATATACGCGTCGATCCGCTCGCGCAGATCGGCGAGTTCCGTATCCGCGGGAAGTCGCGAGGGGTGTTCATGATCGGGCGCCGGCCAGAGGCCCACGAGCGTTTGATAAAACAGGTATTGATCGGCGGCATCCGGCGCTTTTTTTCCGCCGACCAGCGTTTGATGTCCGCGGTGCGCGCGCCGCCATCGCGTGGCCCAATCGATCCACGTCTCGGGGAACTCGGATAATACATCCAGGCGCGCGCGGACATCGGCCGTCCGTTTGGTGTCGTGGGTCGTCACGCACAGCATCGTCCACGGCCAGGCCGCGGCTCGCTCGGCGTTGGCCGCATGCAGGTCGGCGACGGGATCGGTCGACGCCAAGCGCGGCTCGCCACCGACTTCGTTCAGCGAACCCAGCGGCACGTACGCATAGAACGCCGTGTCCTCGATCCCTTTCGCGGCGGCCGGGCTGGTCAGTTGCTGGAAGCGTTGAATGAAGTTCACGCGCTGGGCGCGGTCCCGTTCGGACGTCGTCGCGGAATCTTCCAACTGCAAGACATCGCCGAGAAACGCGAGAGCTTCGGGCCGCGCCCGGCCAGCGGCACGCGCGGCGTCCAACGCCGCTTGAACGTGCGCGCGGTCGACCTCGCCGACCGTGCTCGAGGTCGCATCCACATAGGTGCGATAGATCGGCAGCGCCGCGGCGACTTCGACGATCGCCGTGGTCAGCTCGCGGCGGGTCAGATTCGCCAGCCCGGAAGCAGGCGCCGCACTGCTGTCCGTCGCGGCGGTCGCCGCCGCGCTCGTCGCAGCCATTGCGGCGCTCGTCGCGGTCGTCACGGCGCCGGCCGTCAAGTCGCGAGTGACGACATCCGCTGGCTCGAGCGCGGCGCCCGCATCCGGTTCCGCAAACGACGCAGCCTCGGGCTTCGATCGCGCCGTCAACCGGCACACAGCATCTTCCCGCAGCCGCCACAAGGTATCGGCCAGGCGGCCGACCTGGGGCGCCAAATCGGCGTGCAGCACGCGCCGCTTGCCGCGGATCGCGAGGTCCGCGAAGTCGTTGCGCTGCCCAAGAATGAGACGATACCATTGCTCGATGGCCGCATATCCGGAGGGCGAGACGAAAACCGCCTCGGTTTGATTCAGAAACTCGTAACCGGTGGTGCCCGCGACGGGCCACTCACGAGGCAGCTTTTCGTGCGGCGCCAAGATCTTCTCGACGAAGATCGGCAGCGTCCGTCCGGTGCGCGCATGCGCCGCGAAGGCGTCGCTCAATCGCCGTAGGTAGCCGAGCGGATCGCGCAGACCGTCGATGTGATCGATCCGCACGCCGTCCAGCAGATTGTCATCCACCAGCCGCAGGATTACGGTGTGCGTCGCCTCGAAGACCTGTGGGTCCTCCTGGCGGAGCGAGACCAGATCGTTGATGTCAAAAAAACGCCGATAGTTGATCCGCCGCGCGGCCTCGCGCCAGTAAACCAAGCGGTAGGGCTGGCAGTCCAACAGCTTTCGCAGCCGACGACGCCCCTCGACGCCCTGGGTAAAACCCGCGGCCGTCCGCTCGGCCCAAGCCTGGATCGTCGGCGAGTGGACGACCAACTGGGCGAACTCGGCCTGCCATGCCTCGGTCTGCTCGCGATCCAGGTTGACCTGCTTCCGCAGACGGAGAACCAGCTTGGGCAGCTCCTTCAGACGGGCTAAGATGTCGGACATCTTGTGCAGTGTGGGCGAGTCCGGCTCGAGCTGCTGAACCAGATCGGCCCAGCCGTAGATGCAGATCGACGGGACCGTGGCCGGATCGACGGGAAAATCGTGGTCGAAATAACGCAGCAAGAAACGGCCGTCTGACCAGACCAGCCGGATTTGGTCGGCCTCCAACACACGCGATCGATGGTCGCCCAAGGCCGGCGCCAACACGCGGCCCCACATGTCGGGGTCGGGCAACCGCCAGTCGATATCGAACCAACGGGCAAACGGCGAGTTGGGGCCATACGTCAGGACGTCTCGCCAGTAGGGATTCTCGATGGTGGCCGCCATGTGGTTGGGCACGATGTCCAGGATCAGCCCCAGACCCAGCTTGCGCAGTTCCGTCACTAGGCTGATCAGGTCGGCCATGTTGCCCAGACGCGGATTCACGGCCAGAGGGTCCACGACGTCGTAGCCGTGCGTGCTGGCCTGCCGGGCGCGCAACAGAGGCGACGCGTACAGATGAGTCACGCCCAGCCGGCTGAAGTAGGACACCAGCGTTTGGGCATCGGCCAGGCGAAAGTCCTGGTTGAACTGGAGCCGGTACGTGGCCAGCGGCGCCCAAGGGCCGTCCGTCATCAGCTATCGCCCTCCTCGTTCCTCATTCGCCAGACGGCCATCGAGCAAGGCCGCAGTGGATACCCAAAGCCTCCGTCCAACTCGCCCTGCCTCTCCTCGGCTTCGACCGCATCGATCACTTGCTGCCGAGGTACGCTCTTTTCGATTTTGGGCGCGGTAAAGCCCATTGTCAACTCGTGGTCGGCGTTAAACCGCAGCGTGGGCGCGTCGTCCACGATCCGTTCGCTCTGTCGTCCACTTCGATCCGATCGCCGCGCAAGGACCCCCGAGTCGCCGGACATATCCGCCGTCGGGCTGCTGGCCATTCGAGTCGTTCCCTTCGCGAGAGGGCAGCGAGAAAATGCTCACTGCCGCGAGCGGCGGCCACACGCCCAGCGCGCAAGGGGTTCCGCAATCGGACAGTCATCCTACCCGCGCCCGTGTCCACCGTCGCCCCGTCTCTGGTACACGGCCGCCGAATGGGGCGTCAAACACAAGCCGACCTCGCCGGACGACGCCACCTCGCGCGGCAACCGGCTGCCCGGTCCGTCCCACGACCGGTCCGCCGAATCGAGGATGTTTGTCCACGTTCCAACGGGCAACGGCGCTAGCAGCTCGAGCGGTTCAGCACCCGTGTGGAAGAGGATCACCAATTCGCACTCGGCCGACCATGTGCGCAGCGACAGCGCACGACCTGCCGCCGGCACAGCGATGTCCATGCGGGCGCGATCTGGAAAAGCCAGCGGCGATTGGCTCTTGCGCAGCTCGATCAACCGTCGGTAATACGCCCATAATGCCCGGTGGCGTCCTTCGCGTTTCAGGTCATGGTTCAGCTTACAGCGCTGGAACGTGCGCTCGTCCTGGGGATCGGGCGGTTCGTCCGCCCACGAGAATGCGGTGAACTCCGCCTTTCGCCCGCTGCGAACCGCCTCGGCCAGCGCCGGGTCGCCGTGGCTTGTGAAAAACTGGAATGGCGCCCGCTCGCCGTATTCCTCGCCCATGAACAGCAGCGGCTGGTACGGCGACAGGATCACCAGCGCGGCGGCCAGCTTGATCCGCTCGAAATCGACCAAGCTCGTCAGACGCTCGCCCCGCAGCCGATTGCCCACCTGGTCGTGGTTCTGCGAGCAGACGACCAGCCGGATCGGGTCGACATGCCGCGCGTCGCTCCCGTGCCGACGGCCGCGGTACTTCGAGTAATCGCCATCGTGGACGAATCCGTCCCGGTACGCCTTGACCAAGTGCTCGAACCCGTCGTAGTCGCCGTAATAGCCTGCGCGATCGTCCGTCAACGTGGTGCGTATCGCATGATGGACGTCGTCGCACCACTGACCATCGAGTCCCAGACCACCCGCTTGCTTGCCGGTGATCAGCCGCACATCGTTCAGGTTGCTTTCGGCGATCGTATGCACGCGACGATTGACGCGCTCGCCCTCTAGACGCACGGCATCGGCCAGTTCGCGGAGAAACGGGCGGGCCGAGGAATCGTAGATGGCGTGCACGGCGTCCAACCGCAGCGCGTCGATGTGAAACGTGTCGATCCACGACACGGCGTTCTCGATGAACAGCCGCCGCACTTCGTCGCTGCCCGGGCCATCATAGTTGACCGCGCGGCCCCACGGCGTGTGATGCCGGTCCGTAAAGTACGGGCCGAACTCGGCCAGATAGTTGCCTTCGGGACCCAGGTGGTTGTAGACCACGTCCAAAACCACGGCCAAATCGCGGGCGTGCGCCGCATCGACAAACCGGCGCAGGGCATGCGGACCGCCGTAGGTGTTCTGGACCGCAAACGGATGCACGCCGTCGTAACCCCAGTTTCGCCCGCCCGGAAACTGGGCGACCGGCATCAGCTCGATCGCCGTGACGCCCAGGTCTCGCAGATCGTCCAACCGGCCGATGGCCGCGTCCAGCGTGCCTTCGGGCGTAAACGTTCCTACGTGCAATTCGTAGGTGATATACCGATGCAGCGGAATCCCTCGCCACGCGTCGTCTGTCCACGCGAATCGTGGATCGACCACCGCCGAGACGCCATGCACGCCCTCCGGCTGGAATCGCGAAGCCGGATCGGGCCGATCCCGCTGGCCGTCCAGCCGGTACAGGTACCGTGCGCCCGGCTCGAGGTCCTCGACGATCAACTCGTAATACCCGTGCGTGCGCGGCTGCATCGGCAGCAGCGCGGCGCGCGGCGCGACCAGCCGCAGATCCAGTCGCGCGACATGGGGCGCCCAGACCAGGAATCGGCATCGACGATCGCCCAAGTACGTGGCCCCCAACGTCGGGGGGTGGGTGGGATGTTCGGGCAGCGGGCCGCCGCGAGTCATGATTGCTCCTCTCGGACGTCCGAAATCAATTGCAGAATGCCCTCGAGCGGGATCAGCGCCCAGGCCGGTCGGTTGTTCAGCTCGTAGCCCAGCTCGTACAGGCCTTTTTCCAACAAATACGCTTTTAGCAGCGTTTCGACGTCTTCCTCGGCGGTCGGCAGAAAACCATCCTTCGTGGCCTCGGCCAGATACGCCTCGAGATACCAAGACGCGCACCAGGCGTACCATGCCGACAGCCACGATGCGACGTCGGAGGCGGACGTGCCGGACGTAGAACCATCGGGATGCGGACCGCGCGGAACGGCGTGGATCGCGTAATGAAACGAGCGGATCATGCCGGCGACGTCTCGCAATGGCGAGGCCTTCAGCCGCCGTTGGCTGATCGGCCGATCCGGTTCGCCCTCAAAGTCGATGATCACGAAATCGCGACCGGTGAACAGGATCTGTCCCAGGTGGAAATCGCCATGACATCGCGTCCGCATGGCGGAGATGGGGCGGGCCTCGAGCTCGGCAAAGCTGTCCAGCACCTCGCGCTCGCGGGCCAGCAGCCGGTCGGCCGCCGCCGCTTCGGCGGCCGCCAGACGCGAACGTTGGCGGCGCAGCAGGTCCAACCGGCGGCGGGCCTGGGTGCGGAGCGACTGGTACAGGCTCTGCTGGAACAGCTTCGTAAACGGTTCGGGCGCCAAGCTGACGTCCGTGCCGGCCGCCAGCGCCAGATGCATCTCGGCGGTGCGTTTGCCCAGCAGCTCGGCCCAAACACGATACGCGCCGATCATTTCTTGGACGATGGCCGGCGGCGTCAGACGCGTCATTTCTAGCAGCGAGGCCGTCGGCAGCGCGTCGGGCGGTGGCGGACCCGCCAGCTCGGATTCGACTCGTTCGACATATCGTCCCAGTTCGTCCAGCGTGCACTTCCACGCATCGCCGACGTTGGCCACGTATTCGTGCATCACGCCCAACGTGTAGATCTCGCCGCCGGCCGCGCGGTACTGCAGCCCGCCCGCGACGCGGGGAACACAGCTCAAATGCGTATGTTCGGTCAGGTATCGTCCCAGCTCGACATCCGGGTTCTCGCCTTCGTGGATCCGTCGAAACAGTTTCAAGATCAAGCGCCCGTCCAGCACGGCCGAGGTGTTGCTCTGCTCGCCGCCATGCACGGTGGCCTCGCGAGGAACATCCGCACCCAGTTCGGCGTACGCCTGGGTCTGGAATGTCTCAATCTGTCCTCGCCGGCCGGGAAGCGTTCGCGCCCGTCCGATCGATTCGCACAGCAACACCCAGAACTCGGCCTCGTGCGTCGTATCGCACAGCGTCGCGCCCTGCGAAGCGTCGCTGCGCGTGATCGCGATGATTCCGGCGCCCGGACGGTCGCCCAGGATGTCCTGCTCTTGGCGTCCCTGCGCGAATACGACCGGCAGCACGTACCGATCCGCTTCGCCCTCGACATGGTCGACGCGGATCACCAGCAACCGCGTCGCGGGCAGCCCTGCGCTCGCTCGCCAGTCGATGCTCGGCATCTGGCCGGTGACCTCGGGAACGTCATGGATCGACACCACGTCCAGCAGCTTGACTTGCCGGATCGGCCGCGCTTTGCCGGCAAACCAGCGCTGTCGCCGCAGGTACGCCGGCAACGCCGCTTCGAGGCACCCCGCGGACTTTGTCTCGAACAACTCGTCCCAACGCTGGGACACACGGCACGACGGCAGCGCGTCGGACAGCGGCTCGGCCTCGTCGCTGGTCCATCGCAGTTGGAACCAATAAAAGCCGTACGGCGCGAGCGTCAACAGATAGGGCCACTGGCCGATCGCCGGGAAAGGGGTCAGGCCGAACAACTCGATCGGCGTCTGGCCGCGGAACCGCGACAGATCGAGTTCGACGTACTGGGACGAACGCGACAGATTGGCGACCACCAACAACGTCTCTGCGCCGTGCTGGCGCAGAAACGCCAGGACTTTCAGGTTCTCGGGCTGGAGAAACTCGAGGCTGCCCCGGCCGAATGCCGCGTGCTGTTTGCGCAGGCCGATGACCCGACGCATCCACCACAACATCGAATGCGGCCGGCTCTGGTCGACCTCGACGTTTCGCGACGAGTAATGGAACGCGGCGTCGATGATCATCGGCAGAAACAGCCGCTGGGGGTCGGCCCGCGAGAAGCCGCCGTTCCGATCATCGTTCCACTGCATGGGCGTCCGCACGCCGTCGCGATCCCCGAGGAAGATGTTGTCTCCCATGCAGATCTCGTCACCGTAGTAGAGGATCGGCGTGCCGGGCAGCGACAACAACAGGCCGTTCAGCAGTTCCATCTTGCGGCGGTTGTCGCGCAACAGCGGCGCCAGACGTCGACGAATGCCCAGATTGACGCGGGCCCGCGGGTCCGTCGCATAGGCGCGGTACATGTAGTCCCGGTCTTCGTCGGTCACCATCTCCAGCGTCAGCTCGTCGTGATTCCGTAAAAACAGCGCCCACTGGCAGCCGTCCGGAATCTCCGGCGTCTGGTCGAGGATGTCGATGATCGGAAACCGATCTTCGCGCTCGACGGCCATGAACAACCGCGGCATCAGCGGAAAATGGAAATTCATGTGACATTCGTCGCCGTCGCCGAAATAAGCCGCCGCGTCCTTCGGCCACTGGTTGGCCTCGGCCAACAGCATCTTGTCGGCGTACTTTCGGTCGACGTGCTGCCGCAGAGACTTCAAGAACGCGTGCGTCTCGGGAAGGTTCTCGCAGTTCGTGCCCTCGCGCTCGTACAGGTAGGGCACGGCGTCCAAGCGCACGCCGTCGACGCCCAGATCCAGCCAGAAATCGATGGCCTCGAACATGGCCGTGTGGACGGCCGGGTTGTCGAAGTTCAAATCGGGTTGGTGGTGATAAAAGCGATGCCAATAGTAGGCCTGCGCCACCGGATCCCAGGTCCAGTTTGACGTCTCGAAGTCCTGGAAGATGACGCGGGCCTCGCGATAACGGTCGCTCGTGTCGCTCCACACGTAAAAATCGCGCCACGGATCGCTGGGTTTGGCGCGCCTGGATTTCTGGAACCAGACGTGTTGATCCGAGGTGTGGTTCATGACCATCTCGGTGATCACCCGCAGATCCCGGACGTGCGCCTCGCGCAAAAAGATCTCGAAATCGCGCAGCGTCCCGTACACGGGATTGATCTCGGTGTAATCGGAAACGTCGTACCCACCGTCGCGCAGCGGAGACGCGCAAAAGGGCAGCAGCCAAATGGCGGTCACCCCCAGGCTTTGGATGTAGTCCAATTTTTCAGTCAGCCCCGGGAAATCGCCGATCCCGTCGCCGTTGCCGTCAAAAAACGACCGCACATGCACTTGATAAACGATGGCGTCTTTGAACCACAGCGGGTCGCGGTCCGCGACAGAGCGGACAATCGCCGTCGGATGTTCGAACGTCATGGTCGCCATCGCAATCTCCGTTTGCTCGAGGCATGGCTGGTGGGAGGGGCGCGTCAGACGCCGCGAACCAGCCGTTCGCAGGCCGACGCGCACAGCCTCTGTGCGGGAAATGATCTCGGGCGGCCCAGATTCCGTGCCGCCGGGGCCGATGCATCGCCCACAGGATGCGAGATGCGCCGCGCACCGTCAAGAGCCGCCGATCTGCGCCGACGCCGCCCGTCGCCCGCCCGGCCGCCACGGCGTGCTGCCGCGTTCCTCGCGCATCGGACTGCAAGGCCGCGGCGCCCAAGGGCTCGCAGCGGGAAGAAAGCGCCACCCGGCGCGAACGATCGACGCGGCCCCGCGACGCGCCCTCCGGCCGACGCTGATCGCCGGTGCGGAAGGCCAATCTGATCCACCAGCCAGGCGCCGCGTTCTCGTCCCCAACCCGTGCCTGCCCGCCCGCGGGCGGTCGTTCACAGCTTGCTGCGGACGACGCCGATCACGACGCCGCGGACTCGCGCGTTTTTGACGTAAATCGGCGACATCTCGCGATTGGCCGGCTGCAAGCGAATGCGATGACGCTCGGGATACCAATACTTCAGCGTGGCTTCGTCCTCGTCGTTCAGCGCCACCACCATCTGGCCGCGTTCAGCCACCTCGGTGCTGCGGCAGATGACATAGTCGCCGTCCGCGATGTGCGCTTCGATCATCGAATCGCCTTTGACGCGCAGCACGAACGTATCGTCCTGCCCAAACAGGCCGTCGAAATCGATCCGTTCGCCCAGCTCGAAGGCCCGCGTCGTAAAGCCCGCTGGGACGACCCCCGCAAAGGGCAGACCAGACTGCGCGGCGGACCAAGCCTGCCGACGCTCGGCCTGCAACTCGGGCAATTCGATCGCCCGCGCTTTGAAGCCGTTGCGCACGATCAGTCCTTTTTTCTCCAAAGCCTTCAAATGGCAGACGACTCCGTTGGGCGAGGCGATCTCGAAGACGTCCGCAATTTCGCGGATTGTCGGACCAAATCCCCGCTGCCGCACCATGTCGTGAATGAACTCGTAGACCGCCTGCTGCCGCGGTGTCATTTCTCCCTTGGATCGCCTGCCCCTGCGCGCACCCATCTTTGCCCCCTCCGCCTGCGAAAAAGCATAACCTTTTCCATCGCTCGGCGAGCCGCCCCGCGCCCCGGCTTCGTCTCGGCCATGCCGCGACGGCCGTTCGCCGCGCCCCATACAGCTCGCCAGCCAGACGCACATCGCGTATTAGTGTGCGCATCTACATTAACATATACGCGCGTACACAATCAAGTCGCCATCCGCGGCAACAGAGACGCGTCGCCGGCCAGGAACCGTCGGCGCGATTTTCCACGCGCCACGCGGCCAGTGCTCGCGGGGCCATGTCGCGAGGACCATTGGTTCGCGCAGCGGAAAGCCCACTGCCATCCGCGCGGATCTTGCGTTGACCATCCTCTCCCGCACAGGCGCAACGACACGGGGCGGAAGCCTCGATGCCAGCAAAAATCCCATCTCGAACCAAAGCCAGCGATCCCCAAGAGAATGCCGTCTTGTCCGCCGTCTCCTTCGTAAGTGACCGCGGCAAGGCTGCGATCCGGCGGGTTGGCGAAGAAGTTTCAGCCGTGGCGCAGAGGCTCGGCCGCCGCGCGGATTGTGCGGGCTGGGGCACCCTGGCGCGGCGGTCCGTCAGGCGTCCGAGCCGTGCGAGTCCGGCTCGCCGATCCGCCGGATGTACTCGCCCAACCGGCACTGTAAATCGATCAAATTCTGCCACTGGCCCAAGTCCAGCGACACGCGGTCGCCCTTTTCTTCGCGGGTGTTTTCGAGCAACTGGCGGATCGTGATCGATACGTACTCGATGACCTCGCCCAGTTGGGCCGCCTGGCCGGGGCTCAGACGCTCCGGCAGCGTCGGCGGTTGCAGCTCGAAAAACATGGCCTGGATGCTGTCGAGATTCTTCCACGGCACGCCGGATTCGGACGACGACAGTTGTTCGGGCAATGCGACGGCCGTGCGCCGTCCGCGTCGTTTTCGATCACTGTCGGCCAACTCTTTTAGCCGTTGCGAAATCTGCTCGCGCGTCCCGAACACCAACGTGGTACGGCCGACCTGAAGCAGATCGCCGTACCGCAGGTTCCGCAACTGGACGTCCTCGCCGTTGACTCGCGTTCCGTTGGTGCTTTCCAGGTCGGTCAACACCACCTGCTCGTGATCCATCTGAATCTTGGCGTGGTAGCGGCTGACTCGCTCGTCGTTCAACTGAATTGTGTTGCCCTCCTCACGGCCAATCGTGATCGGAGGTTCCAGGTTGGGATAGATGCGCCCGCGATCAGCGCCATCGATGACACGCAGGGTTATCCGCGGCATGCAAAACTCGCGATTCAAAGGGATCAAGGGATGGATCTGACAAGCATACGTCACAGGCGGCGCATCACGCCAGTTCGATAATTAGGCAAAACGCGGTCACAGGCTGCCGGACGCAGTCACCAGGCGCCGTCCGCGCGTCGATCACACGTGTGCCACGCATCGCGCCAAGGACTGGACACACCGCCGCGCCAGGCATCGTGACGCGGAAATCGGGCGTGCGGCTCTCCCGCGAGCTGCTTTGCGCGATCGACCGAGATTCGGACAACTCGTCCGTCGCGCGATAGATTCGACAAGGATCAAGTATAGCAGTGGGACGTCAGAATAGAACCACCGTTCATTCGCCAAAAATTGCGACCCGCCGCGGCGCGTTAGGGGCAGCGGATCGTCGTCCGCTCGAACAGCGTCGGACGAGCCCGATTTGCGCGGGGGCAGTGTCCTGAACCCGCGTCCGGCTGGCCCGGCCCTTACGGCGCGCCGACCGTCACCGTCCGGCCAATCGCCCACCGCACTACTAACCTCAAACATCGTGAACTTTTCGACAATGTTTTTCAGACAGCGACAGCGTTAAGTTGTTGAATGATTACATCTTGTGCTTGCAGTAG
>JAVYAJ010000223.1:0-39416 GCA_032229885.1 Candidatus Anammoximicrobium sp.
AATGCCTTCGGGTTGCGTTGCTCATGGAAAGTACCTCCGCATGGGTCTATACTAACCCAAACGGCTCGACATTCCAGTTTCAAGAGGAGCAGGACACTAACGCCTGTGCAATCTGCTTTCTTTACGACACGAGATTGAGGTTCCTTGTAAATGGAGAAGACAGAGGCAAGGGTGCTCCAATGTCTTGCGCGATGATTTACTGGGGTAAAGCATACGACAGATTCCTATCGGTATTTCAACCATTCGGCGCGGTTGTGGATTTGCGTCCACAGCATGGGAAAACCTTTGGATCGGTACGCTCCAATGGTCAACGTTATCTCTTTGCCGATGAAATGCTTGGTGAACAAACGAATGCACCGGAGCGGCGGTAGTTGCGGAGGGGGGAAATCAAAGTCGATTGCCGCCGCCCGGTGATCCTTGTTGTTGGCCTGCTTAGGCTCTCGTTGAATCGCACGAATCACGTGACCGATTGTTTCGGCTCATTGTTCACCTGACGGGCAATAATTGGTCCGTCGGATTTGACGGGTACTCCCGGCATGTTCACGGCGATATGCTCGAAGTGTAGGGCTACTCGGGCAGTCATGGCGAAATGGCTCGTTCGTTCGTGCCAGACGTCATTTCTTCGTGCAAGAAGATGTGCGTACTTCTAACCAATGGGGAAATTACAGACGTGTCTGTACCTGGTATTTGCGATGACCGCCAGCTGCAGGAAGCAACCGAAAAATACGCACCGCCGAACGAAACGATCGAAATCCGTTGATGGAATGGGCAACCGGTAACAGAATCCTACAATTGACTTGTGGGATAGCAAGCGGATTCACCGGAGCGGCGGTGAGTGCGTACCGCGAAAAATGAGGTCGGTGGGTGGCGCTAATTCATTCCCCGTCAGGCGTCCCCAATTGCGCGCTAGTTGCGCCAATCACGGCGGCCACGACGAAACGCGTCCCTCCAGCGCCATGTGACGTCCTGCACGGTAAAATGAGCTTGGTGGGTGACTCTACGTGAGCGCCAGACGGATAAATCAGGTGCGACACCGCGCAAACTATGCGCGGACAAGGCGCCACTGGCCGCCCCCCGAAGGTCAATCCTTCAGGAAACCGACCGACCCCGATGCAGTCCGCATCGGACACCACCTTTAGCTTGAGCAAGGAGAATCTCGATGTCGCTTTTGTCCAACGCCTGCCGCGGGGCGACGGCTGTCGCCCTTTCGCTGTTCCTCGCGTGGTGCACGCATTCGCACAGCTTGGCCGATGACGGATTCCAGTTGCAGGATGCCCCGGGCCAGTCGCTGACGGTTCGCTTGGACGGCAAACCCGTGGCGCGGTACGAATACGCCTTCGACCCCGAGCGGCTGGACCAGACCAACAAACCGTTCTTGCACATTCTGGACGCGACGGGCACGATGCCCATCACCAACGGCGCCGGTGGGTATTTTCCGCATCACCGCGGGATCTTCATCGGCGCCAGCCGCCTGACGGTCGACGGCAGGTCGTTCAACCTGTGGGGCATGAGCGGCGGCGTGCAGGTCCATCGGCGGTTCGTCGCCCAGCAAGCCGCCGCCGACAGCGCGTCGTTCACGTCGGAAGTGGAATGGAACGCTACGGGCGGCGAGCGTCTGCTGGACGAGCAGCGGACGTTCATCTTCCACCGTCGCCCAGCTCCGGCGATGGTCCTGGTCGATGTGATCTCGACGCTCAAGGCCGTCGGCGGCGACGTCATCTTTGATGGCGACCCGGAACATGCTGGCGTTCATTATCGGCCGGCGACCGAGTTGGACAAAACCCAGACGACGTATCTTTTCCCCCGGGATGGGGACGATCCTCGGCGAGACAAAGACTTGCCGTGGGTCGCGCTGACACACGTGCTGGCGGACAAAACGTATACGGTCCAGCAGATGAACGCGCCCGACAATCCACGCGACACGATCTGGTCCGCCTATCGTGACTATGGCCGCTTTGGCGCCTTCGTCAAGGCAGAGATCAAACAGAACGGGTCACTGACGCTCCGTTATCGTTTCTCGGTGCTGGCAGGCGCGGCGCCGTCGCGCGACGAGCTCCAGCGCGCTTGGGAGCAGTACGCCCATTCGGACGCGGCTCGAGCGCGGTGACCTTTGGTTGCCAACGGCCTGCATCGTGGCTCGCGGATCGTGGCTCGCGGCACTTCGTGACGCGGGCTCAGTCGTCGGACGCGCAGCGCGCGTGCAACGCGACGTCCTCGGTTCGCATGGCGGAACGATTGGCCTCGGACAGAACTTCGGGCGACGTGTGGCGGCCGCTCGCCGGCTGGGGCAATCCCAGCAGGACCGCGCGGACGCGCGCCATGACCAGGGGGCAGCCGGAGTAGGCTCGTTCGTCATGCGTCTTGCCGATCTGGCAGCAGACGTTGGCCTGCTCGACACGCCATGCGTTGTCGATCAGGGCCGCGGGCCAGGGGAAACCCGTGTACCCCAACGCGGACGCGGGATGGTGACGATCCAACTTTGGATACAGTCGCAGCACGGGATCACACGTGTTGTACAACAACAGGAGCTGATCGACCGCCGCCAAAGCCTGATCATGGCAAGATCCGGGCCGCCACCACGAGTTGTCCATGGCGGCCGCGAGCAACGCCACGCGGATCGTGTTGTCCCGACGGATGTCCGCGTCGGCGAGTCGGAACCCGTGCAGTTGGCCGCCGGCGGTCAGGTGCAGCGCGCCCGAGACAATCCGTGCGCCGAAGCTGTAGCCCAGCAGGCTCAGCGATGTCCGCGGATCGACCCCGGCGACAAATTGGGCCAGCAGGCAGCTTTCGCAGTCCGTCCGCGCGGCCTTCACTTGCGCATCGCGACGTGGTCGGGGACCGTGGATCTTGGAACTCGGCCAAGACCAAATCACAAAGCGAACGCGCGGGATGTCGCCGCAGTCGTACGACAGGGCGTGCCAAGCCGACAGGCCACGTTGGGCAGCCTCGTCCGGTTCGATCCGGTTGCCGTGGACGTAGACCAACGTCATTGCTGCCGTTTGGCCGCTGGCAGCCCACTGTTCCGCGTCGGCGCAGCGCCACTCAGAGTCCGGCGTATACCGCTGGAAATAAAAATCGTCCCAACAGGTCGGCTGTCCGCATCCGCAGCCCACATGCCGGCTGCTGACCAGCCAGATCGAGTCCGCGCCTGACATCGTCCTACAGCCGGCAGCGTCGGTGTCATCGTTCTCGGACGAACCATGCGCATACGCCGCACGTTCGGCGTGCGCGGCGGCGAGAGGCAATTCGCTTGCGCCAGGCGAGGACAGCAGAAGACAGAGGATGGAAATTGCGTGCATGATTTCACTTGGCTGGGATTGTGAAATCTTACATCGACACGAACGGCGCGACGGACCGTTCGTCCAACTCAATCTGAGCCATAATCTGTGTCCCGCGTTCACAGATAAGGCGGTCGATCGGATTGTTCAGTTTCTCGCTGGCAAGCTCCCGCCGCCCATCGTCGCGCAGCCCGTCGCCAAGGGCACAATCAGACCAGCCTCACTCCTCAGCGTCCACGCCATCGCAGAGCGCGCCACCCGTGCCGCCCCCCCACTGCCCACTGCCCACTGTCTACTGCCCACCGCCCACCGCCCACCGCCCACCGCCCACTGACCACTGACCACTGACCACTGACCACTGACAACTGACAACTGACAACTCCCTCCGTTGCCATGCGCGGCCTGCCGCACCGTCTTTTTGCAGCGACCTTGCCTCCATTGTTGAAAAAAGACAACCGTTGCGTTTGCACATCTGCGGCGGCAAGCTAGATTTGTCTGGCCCGGAGAGGGAGTGAGATTTGTGCCGTTTACAACGAGGAGATGCGAATCATGAAGCGAGTGTTTATCCTGACGTGCGCCTGCTTGTTGACGACCGCGCTGGCGGGCTGCAACCGCGGCTGGCCGGGGTTGTTTTGCAGCGTCTACAACGACGACTGCTGCGAGGTGATTGAGAGCGGGAGCGATTGCTGCAATTCGAGCAGCTATTATGCGCCGTCCGGCTCGACGATCGAGTACGCTCCGGCCCCGACGTCGGCGCCGGTCCGTAGCCGTGTCGACGAACTGCCGATGCCGGGCCCGGACCGCAGCAGCAACACGTGAGATGGTGACTGAAGTACGGAGGTTCTCATGCCGCTGAAAACGAGCGTATTGACAGGATTGTTTCTGACGCTTATCGCCGCGAGCGCGCCGGCGCAGTTCGACCCGCAAGGGCCGGCCCAAGGCATTCGCCTAGGGGCGGCTGCGACCCAGCGCTGGCAGGTCGGCGTCAAGATTTCAGCGGTCGGCGGACCGTGCGCCGGATTGCGCGGATCGGTCCCCGTGCCAACGGACTGGCCTGAACAGCAGGTGCGGGTCGTCGCCGAAGACGTCTCGCCCCAGGTCCGTAGCGTGCGTTATCGCGACTTGGGCGGCGTGCGGCAGATGCTGTATTCGATTCCCCAACTGCCGCCGGGGGAACCGGCCACCGCGTTGGTGACGTTCGAGATCGACCGCAGGCCAATTCTGCCGCCGGAGAACCCGTCCGAGTTCCAGCGGCCGAAAAATCCGCCCCTAGCCATTCGCACGAACCTGGCCGCCAGTCCATCGATCGAATGCCGTCATCCGACGATTCGCACCAAGGCTCGGGAACTGGCGGACGCCGAAGCGTCGGCCTGGACCCAGGTCGAAAAACTGTACGATTGGGTTCGCGAGAATGCCAAGCTCCAGAATGGACCGCTCAAGGGGGCTGTCGCGACCCTGCGCGACGGTCGTGGAAACCGCGACGACCTGACGGGGCTGTTCGTCGCCCTGTGCCGCGCCAGCGAGACGCCCGCGCGGATGGTGTTCGTGCCCGACAACTGTTACGCCGAGTTCTATCTACAGGACGCTGATGGCAAGGGATCCTGGTTCCCCTGTGACGTCGCCGGAACGCGCCAATTCGGCGGGATGGCGGACCAGCGTCCGATCTTGCAAAAGGGCGACAATATCCGCGTCCCCGACGAGCACAAGGACCCGCAACGCTTCGTGCCCGAGTTTCTCACCGGACAGGGCGGTCGCGGCGGGCAGCCGCAGGTCGAGTTCGTCCGCAAAATGCTGCCGTCGAATTGACGGCTAGGCGGGGGCCGGTTATTTGCCACCGCAGGCATCGGAGACGAATTGGGCGCCCGGACGTAATAAGATACGGACGATTAAGGTATCACGAAGATGACGGGCGGACACGGGACGGGACGTCGCTGGCGCACGCGCCGCGGGCGAAGCCTCACCGCGCCGCCTGGTGGCCCTCTCATGGCTCGCGCACGTGCAGGGCAGCGAGTTAATGACGGCGCTCGGGATGCGAAAAGATCACGCTGCAGTTGGTGCCGCCGAATCCAAACGAGTTGCTCATCGTCCAACCGAGTTCGGCCGCTTGCGCGCCTCGCACGACCGGCGCGTCGGCCACGATCGGCTCGGGGTCGTCCAGGTTGATGTTCGGCGCCAAAAAACCTTCCTGCATCATAAGCACGCAGAAAATGGCTTCGATCGCGCCGGCCGCGCCTAGTCCATGACCCGTCATGGATTTGGTCGACGAGAGCCAGGGCAGCCGCGTTCCGAACACGGTGCGAATGGCTTCGATCTCGCGGACATCGCCCACCGGCGTCGAGGTCCCATGTAGGTTGATATAGTCGATCCGTTCGGCGTCGATGCGCGCGTCCTGCAACGCGGCCTCCATCACCGCCACCGCTCCCTTGCCGTTAGGGGCGACCATGTCCTCGCCGTCCGAGGTCGCCGCGGCGCCCTCGAGGATCGCCCAGATCTTGGCGCCGCGGGCGATGGCCAGAGACATGTCCTCCAGCACCAGCACGCCTGCGCCACCGGAGACCACGAACCCGTCGCGGTTCTTGTCCAGCGGCCGCGATGCCCGTTCCGGCTGGTCGTTGTAGGCGCTGGACAGCGCACTCATCGCGTCGAACGCGGCGGCGGTGAACACATTCACGTCTTCGGCGCCGCCGGCCAGCACACGATCTTGCCGCCCGCTGCGGATCAGGTCCAAACCCAGCATCAGCGCATGGGCGGACGTCGAGCACGCCGACGTGACGCCATAGGCATGGCCTCGGATGCCAAAGATCACGCCCGCGTTGGCGGTCGCCGCGGATCCCATGATCCGTGGAACTTGATACGCGCCTACTTTGGCTCCGCCTCGCTTTTTCAGACGCTCGCTCAAGGCCACCGCGTCCGTTACGCTCGAACCGGCCCCTGTGCCGATGATGACGCCGGTCCGCCGATCGCGCACCATCGCCTCGGTCAGGCCGGCCAGTTCGATGGCGTCGCGGACCGCCGTACAGCTCAACAGCGCGGGGTCCGACAGAAACCGCTCGTGTTTGCGGTCGAACACGTTACGTAGCGGTTCGACTTCGACCCGTCCGGAAATCTGCGACCGCAAGCCGCTGTCCGCCCACTGCGGGCGCTGGGAAATGATTCCCGACGTCCCGGCGCGCAGCGCGGCCGCGTTGGCCGGCCCTCCTCGGCCCAAAGGGCTGATCACGCCAAAACCCGTCACGGCCACGGTGGTTCGCATCATGGTCGGTGTTCTTCGTTTGTTCCGCTGGCGGTTGCTGTCGATTATGTTTTGCGGCCGCTCGCGCAGCCTCGTCTGACCGCACGGGTCGCGCTACCCGACTCCGGCCGGGTTGAAATAGTCCGGTTCCTGGCCTTGCCGCCATTTGATGTTGCAACCGAGGCTGGCCCGCTGGTTTGCCAAGGGCGGCCGATCGGCCAGCACGGCGGCTACGGCGGCCGTCAGATCTTCGCCCGTCACGGGAATCTCGCTGCCTGGCCTGCTCGCGTCCAGTTGCCCACGGTAGACCAAGCGACGGTCGCGATCGTAGAGGAAGAAGTCCGGTGTACAAGCGGCGCCGTACGTTTTGGCGACTTCCTGTGTCTGGTCGACCAGGTACGGAAACGTGTACCCTCGCTGCCGAACCTCGCCCGCCATCATGGCGGGCGAATCTTCGGCGTAGTTCGTCGCGTCGTTCGCGTTGATCGCGACCACGGCGACGCCTTGCGCTTGATATTGCCGGCAGACTTGGCTCAGAACGGGCGCGATGTGTTTGACGTAAGGACAGTGGTTGCAGATGAACATCACCAGCAGCGCCGGTGCATCCGCAAAATCGCCCAGCGATACAACGCTGTCATCGACCGGATTGGGCAACGAGAACTCGGGGGCCGATGCGCCCAACGGCGGCATGGTGCTGGCAGTCTTGACCATCGCGTTTCAATCTCCGTACTTCAGCAGTCCTGGCCTCAGCCGCTCGGGTTCGATCGCGCTCGGCCAGCATGGCGGTGCATGTCGTCGCTCGGCCTTGCCCGCACGCGCCTCTCAAGGGCGCGCGGTCCGCGAACGTGGTCGTCGCGAACGCGGTCGCCGCAGTGGCTCCGCGACGCTGGCTCGGCGGCGGTTGGCGGTCTACCGCTGTTCTGGGCAGTATGCAGTCTACCGACAGACGTTATGTTCTGGCTTCGACGGTGACCTGATTAGGCCTCGTCCTGGATTGTCACACTCTCCATCTTGTCGCCCTGCCGAATCGCGTTCACGACGTCCTGGCCCTCGATCACGCGGCCAAACACCGAATGTTTTCCATCCAGGTGCGGACAGGCGACATGCGTGATGAAGAACTGTGAACCGTTGGTGTTGGGACCGGCGTTGGCCATCGACAGAACCCCCGGCCCGTCGTGCTTCAACGTGGCGTGAAACTCGTCTTGGAAACGGTATCCGGGGCCGCCGCGTCCGGTGCCCTCGGGACAGCCGGTCTGGATCATAAAGTCGGCGATCACGCGATGGAATTTCAGGCCATTGTAAAAGCCTTTGTTGGCCAGTGTGACGAAATTGTCCACGGTTCGCGGAGTTTTGTCGTCGTACAGTTCGAGCTTGATTGTACCGCGCGTGGTCTGGATGGTGGCAATTTTCATCTGGGATCCTTGTCAAGGAAAACAGGCGTTTGAGAACCGCGCGCGGACGCTGTCCGGCGCGGCAGCCGCGATGATCGACGATGGACGACGCCCCCGTCTCGCGTGTCGGACGCGTGGACGATCGTCATCGATCCGGGGCGATGCACGCCACCCCAGGCGCCGCGGTTCGTACAGGATACCGGATCAGGCGGGCCGCGCTAAGCGCCGGTTGCGAAACACCGCGTCCACGAACGCGTAGGCATCGCATCGATGGCCTCGCGCGCGTCGCGTGTCCGAGCGTGCGTCGCTTTATCGCCGCCCGTTAGCGGACGGGCGAGGAGTGAAGGGTGAAGAGTGAAGGGTGAAGGGTGGAGGCACGATCGGGGTTGTGTACGGACGACGCTCTTGGTTTCATTTGTCCGCCAGCGCGGCGCGCATCTCGGCGTCGCTTGGCCGATAGTCCGGCTCGTCGACCAAGCACAGACAGTCCAGCCGCGGGTTGCCGACCGTCCGGCCCGGACCTTCGCGTGGATAGATCCGAAACGCGAACTCGCCGGCTTCGAGCCGAAAGACGATCGGCTCGCCTGGTGGCGGCGTTGTGAGCCCGCCGCCGCGCCCGGTCCAATGCCACTGTGCGTCGTTCACCCCACAGTTGCCCAATACTTGATCGCCGCTCAGCGTCACGCGATCCCCAACATGCGCGATGCCGAACGACATGTCGCCGCCGGTCGGATAGCGGACGCGAGCCCACAGCGTCCAGCGGCCGGCGCGCGGGATGGGTGCCCGGTACTCGACATAGGACGCCCCCGTGCGGTCGATTGCGCCGCGGCACAGCACGACATCGCCCGCAGCCGCCGGATCCGCGATGTCCGTCGCGCTGCCTCGGACCATTTCACCGGCCTGCTGAGCGTAGTCCGCCGCGCGGATCCAGATCACGGTAGGTGGCCGTGGCTCGAACTGCGCAGCGCTCAACAGGCGCCGTGCGGCGGCCGCGTCGATGTCGAGGAAATGCAGCACCAACCGCCGCTGGTCGACGCTCACACGGATCTGCCCGCTGGCGCGGACGATCTCGACGGGCCGGCCGTGAACGTCGTAGACATCCAACCGAACGGAGGGCAGGATCAACGTGCCGGGCTTGCCTACAAAATGCCACAGGCTGGCTACCGCGCCACCGTCCCAATCGCCGCACAGCGCCCGCAGGTCGCGCCCACCGGCCACGCTCTCCAGCGGCGCAACCGCTGCAAAGGTGGCAGCCTCATCCGACGCTCGCAGGCGATCGGGCAGCAGGATGAAATCCTGGCCGGTTTTCCCCAACGTCTGGCGCACGTCGATCGGAACCGTGCCTGCCGCGCGCAGCGCCTCGTACTGACGGACGATCTCCAGGATGTCCGGCGTCAGCGGGTGGGCGTCCATTCGGGCAAAGCTGGTCTGGAGCGAGATCGGCGCGTTGTAGGCCAGCGACTTGCCCATCAAGTATTCGATCTCGTCGAACTGCAACCCATCGTAACGCCCGAGGCGCGGTCCGATGCCGAACCAGCCCAACTCGCCGGGGATCATCTCGTCTTCGCACGCCTGGACCAGCCGCACGCTGCGATCGATATGGTCTTTGCACGTCGGCCAATTTGCGATCGTCCCACCGGCGCGCTCGTAGGCCAAGTACGTGCCCGGATATTGGTCGACGGTGGCCGAACTGGTAAAGGAATGCCACAGCCCGTGATGAAAGCCGCCGCCCTTGTGGATCAGCGGCCGCTTGGTGAACTTGCCCATCGCCGTGGCGTGCGCCAAACTGGCGTAGTAGTCGTATCGGCGCCGATCGACGTCCTCGCTGCCGTCGAAATACACCATGTCGAAGTCGCAGGCGTTGAATACGGCGGCCAGACGATCCGTGGTCTCCTGAAACAGCGGAGCCTCTTGATCCAGGATATAACCGTTGATGCACCCATCGACCGCGTTGTGCCGACATTCGGCGGCCGCCGCGTGCGTCGCGGGTCGTGTTCCCCAGGCCCCGCGCTGGCAACCTAGAAACGTGTCCCAACGTCCCTCGGGCCCGATCGTCTCGTAGCGGATGATCTCGTCGTCGATGACCACTTCCTGGTGTTTCGAGACATGGCCTTCCCAGACCTTCTGGCGGCAGACCGGGCTGCCCGGCCACTGACTCAGGTCGCTGGCAGTGCGAATCCGCGTCGCGTCGGCCGCGACCGCCTCGGCCAGCGAAGCCCGCGCGTCCACACAGAATCCCCGGCCGGGCGCGGCGGCCACATAGGGATCCGTCTTGGAGACCTTCGAGGCGAACGTGTGCATCCCGACCAAGATTCCCTGTTCGTGCAGCCGAGCGACAGCCCGCCGTAGGCTGTCCAAGCCGTCGGGATAGAGCTGATGATTGAACGTAAAGTGCCCGACGCTGGCGCACCAACAACCGCTGTCCAGCATCACGACGCGGATGCCCGTGCGACGGCATTCGTCGATCACGCGATCCACGTCTCGCTCACCGAACCTCAAAAACCAGTACGACAGGCGAGCGATCGGCAGGTCGTGCGAGGCCGTATCGCCGTCCGCGTTGCGGGGCAGATCGCCGACGATGGACCAGCGATTCAGGATCGGTTTTAGCTCGGGCGTCGGCGCGCCGATCAGCACTGCACCCGCGCCTTCGAGCCGCGGGCCCGGCTCGTCCTGGCTGAGCACGCTCAACAGACAGTGGTCCCGACGACGCGCCAACACGCCCTGGCTCTGCAAGTTCAGCCCTCGCAGGCAGACGGCGTAGGTCTCGTCCCAGGCGGCGTTCAGCCGCGACCCGCCGCGAGCCGTGATCGCTGCGGGCAATTGTAGCAACGTCCCGTGTGTGGGACGCGTTCCACCGATCTCGACCAACCGAAACACGAGCCAGTCGTCCGCCGGCTCGACGGCGTAGACCAGACGCGTATCGCAGCCCGCAAACTCGACCCCCAGCCGTACCCCGTCGCGCCACACTCGGTTCGCGGCGTGGGTCGCATCGGCGACGCGCACTGTCGCCAGCGGAACGCGAGCCTGAGAGACGACGCATTCCCGACCTGTCGCCTTGTCCGTCAGCGAACGCCAGACGGCATCCTCGCCGCACACCGCCCGCAACCGCGGATTTTCGAATACGATTTCCGCCGAACCCGCCTGGACGGCAGTCATCATGGCAAGACCGAGGACAGACGACGCGATACGGCGGGCACGCATGAGCGGGTTCCTTGATTTCAGACACAAGCAGGCACAAGCGCGCACACGCGAGCGCCAAGGCCGGCGAACGCGATCGGCCACGCCCATCGACGCGTCGAATTCGGCAGTTGGGCATTCCGGCGCGGGCGTCCAGGACAATGGGACGCGGCGTCTCGAGTCACGTCCGACGCGAGTTTGCCGCGGCGCACGGATGTGACGGTTCGCCAATCCTGGACGCTGGGGACGTGCCGGGCCGCGTCCGCTAGCGCCGTTCAACGGCGACGTGCGACGCCCGGATTGATGAAAATGGTAACACGGCGGCCGTCGCATGTCACCGTGCATGGTTTCGCGGGGAGTTTGTCCGACGCCAGACCCGTCGGCACGGGACGCGGCGCCCGTGCAGCGCGCAACGCCGAAATGATCGCGACTCGAGCGAAACATGATATAATCGACATTCCGAGCCCGCCGTGCGCGACGTAGCGGCGCGGCCGGCAGGACGACGGCCGAAGGTTGCGAATTACAGACGCAAGCAGCGCCGGCCACGCGCGTCGACGTATGGTGACCGCTGAACCGATCCGAGCCAAGGAGCCCAAGTCTATGAATCCGATAACGGGACTCAATGCGGGCGTGAAAGACATCGAAATCGTGTACCCGACGACGGATGGCCGACCGATGGGCGAGACCGACCTGCACCGCAACATCATGTTCATGGCGATCGAATCGCTGAAACTGCACTACGCGGGACAGCAGGTCTACGTATCGGGCAACATCCTCTTGTTCTATCAGCCCGGCAACCGGCGACGGCACGTCTCGCCCGACGTGCTGGTCGTCAAAGGGCTGGATCCGTCGGAGCGTGACAACTATCTGCTGTGGAAAGAAGGGCGGCCACCGGACGTCGTGATCGAAGTCACGAGCGCGACCACCCGTGACGAGGATCTGTACGACAAGCAGGAGATCTATCGGGATCGGATTCGCGTGGTCGAGTATTTTATGTACGATCCGCGCAGCGAGTATCTGAAGCCTGCGCTTCAGGGCTATCGGCTGAAGGCCCGTCGATACGAACCGATCAAGCCTGTTTCCGGCCGTCTACCGAGCCGCGAGCTGAAGCTTCACCTCGAGGCCGCCGATCGCCAACTGCGATTCTTCGATCCTGCCGCGGGCCGCTGGATCCCCACGCCGGACGAGGCTCGCCGAGAGGCCGAAGCGGAACGGCAGCAGGCCGAAGCGGAGCGGCAGCAGGCGGAAGCCGCCTGGCGTGCGGCGAGTGCGGAGATCGAGCGTCTGCGGCGTCAACTGGACACGCTGGGTGGGCGCTCGTCGCGCACCAAACCCGAACCTTCGTGAACATGGAGCGGATCCACGCGTCTCGGCGCCGATTGACCCATTCGAGCAGTGGTCGGCGGATCCCGGCGCGTCGCGGCAACTGTCGAGCCCCTGCGTCGGTGTGCTAGGGGGGGCGCGCCGAACGGCAGCGTCGTCTAAGGCGGGTCATGTCCGCCCGGATGAAACGGGTGGCAGCGGCAGATGCGCAGCACGCCGCGCCAGCCGCCTCGCAGCGCGCCGTACTTGCGAACGGCCAGGATGAAGTACTGGCTGCACGTCGGTGTAAAGCGGCACTGGCGTCCGAAGATCGGGCTGAGGAAGATCTGGTACAGACGGACGACGCCGATCAGCAGGCGGCTGGGCACGCTCTTGATCATCGCCCCCAGCGCGCTCATCGCGGCGTCCTTCGCAGCCTGGCCGCGACTCGCCATGCCAGCTTGGGCAGCGAGTCTGCGATCGCGGCGTACTCGGGCTGTGCTCCGGCACGGGGGCGGACGACCAGGTCTAGCCCCGCCGGCAAGCGGGATTGCGACCGTCGAAAAGCCTCGCGAATCAATCGTTTCCAGCGGTTCCGAACCACAGCCGAGCCGACTTTGCGCGAGACGGACAAGCCCAGCCGGGAATGGTCCAGCTCGTTGGCGCAGCCGCGGACCACCAACTGCTCGCCCGCGGCGAACGCCTCGGCGCCGTAGACTCGCTGAAAGTCTTTTCGACTGCGCAAGCGATATCGCGGCGGAAATCGCTCATGCGTCATCGGGCGGCTCCTCGCGATCGGTGGGCTGCTGCGCGCCGCGCGGCTCGTGGCGGCTGTCCGGAGGATCGTACAGCCGTTTTTCGGCCCAGTCGAACTCGGAGATTGTCGCGCGTTGGCCGGGCTGTCGGCCCGGCCATGGCCGCTTCAGATAGCGGCGGGTAAAACGCGCGCCCCACCAGGCCGCCAGCACCAAGGCAAAGCCCAGGATGATCAGGCCCGCCAGCGCCGCAAGAACTCGGGCGCGGTCGCCGGGCTTTAGACGCACGACCAGCGGCGGCTCGGCCGGCGCGGCCGCAGCGACAGGCCGCGTGGTCAACGCGCCGGCCGCGCAGCGCGTCGCGTCGCCGGGCGCCAGGATCAAGGCCCCGTAGTGACAGGCCAACAATCCCACCAGCGTCACCATCGTAGATCGGCTCGCGGCTGCAGCGGCTGGCGTTTGTCGAACTGCCGCGCCAGTTGTTGCGATTCCTCGTCTAACGCCGCGGGGATCACAATCTGAGCCGCGGCGTACAGATCTCCCTGGCGACCCTTCCCGCGGGGCACTCCGTAGCCCTTGATCCGAAAACGCTTTCCGCTGGAAGTGCCCGCGGGGATCTTCAGTGCAATCTCGCCGCGCGGCGTGGGAATATCGATCTTGGCGCCCAGCGCCGCCTCGGCGAGCGTCACCGGCACCGCGATCTCCAGATCATCGCCGATGCGGCGAAAGTGCGGGTGCTCGGCGACTCGGATCACGACCACGATATCGCCCGGCGGCCCTCCCGTTGTCGATGGCTCGCCTTGCCCGGCCAGTGTCAGTTTCTTGCCGTCCTCGATCCCCGCGGGAATCTTGACCGAGATCGTATTGACTTTGCCGTCCGCGCGACGCACCAACAGCTCGGCTTGTCCACCGCCGATCGCCGTCTTGAAGGGCACGTGCAACTCGTGCTCGATGTCCGCGCCACGAGTTCGCCGACTGGGACGGCGCGTTGTGCGCGCGCCGCCTGCGAACTGCTGCAAGATATCCTCGAAGCTTCCAAATCCACCGGTAGCGCTCGCCGATCCGCCGCCGAAGATCTGCTGCCAATCGACCTCTTGATAACCCTCCGACCCGCGCTGGAATGGGCCTCGCTGCGGTCCCGCGCCGCCCACGGACTCGAACGCGCTCCCGTAGCGGTCGTACATCTCGCGTTTCTGCGGGTCGTTCAGCACGTCATAGGCTTCCTGCACTTTCTTGAAGTTGTCCTGCGCTGTCTTGTCGTCCGGGTTCAGGTCCGGGTGGTATTTTCGCGCCAGTTTGCGATACGCTTTCTGGACTTCGGCCTGCGACGCCGTTCGCGAAACACCGAGGGTCTGGTAATAATCTTGCGCCATATTTGTAGATCTCAATCGTCTCTCGCCGGGACGCAGAGGGAAAAACCCGAGCGCCGACGTTGGCATTCTAAGCCATCGGGGAAGGCCCGTTCAAGCGGCTGCCGCCGCGTGGGTCGGCTGTCCGGCTGTTGCGCCGCATCCCATCCAGGCACTGCGCATCGGCAGTTGGACGAGACGCCCCCCGATCCAGGTTGCTGAAGGTGGGGCGGGCGAGGCGGACCGGCAAAACTCGGCCGCCTCGCGGCTTCGTTCGGCGGTTTGCCGAGTCTCGCCGGGGCGAACGAAATCGAGCCACACTGGCACGCGAGGGGGTGGTCAAGGTAGAATCGAACAGCTTTCGTTTTTCTGCGATCCATCGAACGGCGGAGCACGATGAAAACTTTTGTTTGCCTCAACTGCGGAGCCGAAGTCCGGCGGCCAACGCTGCCGTTGCGTTGCCAATCTTGTGGCCAACAACGAATCGGCCTGTTTCGAGAAAAGCCGGCCGGCGAGTCGCAACCGGCAGCGATTTCTGGCGTCCCCGGCGTCCCTGGCGTTCCGCCGCCTGGGCCGGTCGCGGCGCCGCCGATGGCGATTCGTCCGGCGCCCCCAGCGCCCGGCAGCCTGTTGACTCCGCCTCCCGCCCCGGCAAGTCCGGCAGTGCCGGCTGTGCCGCCTGCGCCCGCGGCGTCCTCTATGCCGTCCGCCTTGCCCATTCCCTCCGCGCCTGCCACGCCTCCGTCCGCGGTTCCGATCTCAGGGCCTGCCGCCTCGCTTAGTCCCAGTTTTGGGGGTTGGCCGCCGTCGCCGATCGGGTCCGGGCCCGCCATCGGCGCCCCGTCCGCACCGGGACCGACCGCCGTTGGCCCAACCCAGGCGCTCCCGCCGGCCGAGAACGCAGATCTGCCGCCGATGGCGCTGGTCCCTGATGAGGCCTCGGGTGGCGGCCCGATCGGCGCGCCGCCCCCGCGTCCCGCGGGTCGTCATGCGGCCGGGCCAATCTCGCCGCCGCCCGCCGCGGTTCCGACCGTGCCCGCGTGGAGTGCGTCGCCATCGGTCCGTCAAGACCTCGGCGACGTCGACGTCGCGGATTTGGAAGTCGCGCCGGCGTTGCCGGACGCGACGGCCAAACCGGGGCCCGCCGTCGCAATGGGCGGGCCTGCCGCACCGGTGGTCGCACCGCCGATGCCGCCGACGCGGCCCACGGCCGGGCCT
This sequence comes from Candidatus Anammoximicrobium sp., assembly GCA_032229885.1. Lineage (GTDB taxonomy): Bacteria > Planctomycetota > Planctomycetia > Pirellulales > Pirellulaceae > Anammoximicrobium. The sequence continues at coordinate 15,703 of JAVYAJ010000223.1, forward strand.
GTGACGACGCCGACTCGGCCGCCCACCGCGGTTCCGCCAGCGCCCCGCCCGGCGTCCCCCACGATGCCCGCCGCGACCGGGCCCTCGGCCCCGACGGCGGCCACGCCCGTTTCCCCGTCGGCGGCAGAAGCGGAACCGAGCCGCGCCGACGACGAAGCCGCCGCCAAAGCTGCCGCGGGCAAGAAAACTCCCGGCCGACCGCTGTGGGCGTGGCCCAAGCAGATCCCCGGCCAACCGTACTCGACGGCTCCGGTTCGGTGTTGTCCCGTACAGTTTGGCAAGACCCAGTTCGCTGCCTGTTTCGGGTCGAAACTGGTTGCCTTCGACTGGAAAAACAGCGGCCTCGAAACGCTCTGGGAGTACGACTGCACGGCCCATGTGCCAGGTTCACCCGTCATCGGGCGAGACGGACTGATTCGCGTCCACTCGGCCGACGGATGGCTGCACTGTGTCGATCAAGTAGGCGCTCGCGAGTGGGATCCGGTGCCTGTCGGCGAGCCTCTGGGCTGGGCGGCGCCCGTAGTGGATCCCGATGGCAACACGTACGTTTCCGCGTACAGCGGCGGATTGCTCAAAGTGACCGCGCGAGGCAATTTCAAGAACACGCCTTTCTTCCGCACGCGACAGAAGTTCGATTCGACTGGCGTCATCTATCAAGGGATCCTGTACATCGGTTCGGAGGACGCCTACGTGTATGCCCTCGAACTGGGCGAGGACACTGGCCGCAACCTGTGGGACCAGTTGGACAATCGGGGCAAGACGGACTGGTTCATTAACTCGGCCCCGGCAATTACGCCGGACGGGATCATCGTGGTTGCCGGGCGGGACGAAAATCTGTACGGATTCCATCGCGACGGCAAACTGGCCTGGAAGATCCACATCCCCGGACAGATGCTGTCATCGCCGCTCGTCGGCGGAAATGGAGATATTTTTATTGGCAACAGTATTTTGCAGGTGAACCAAAAAGATCGTGGGCGGATGGTGTGTGTCGATGGCGCCAGCCATCGGATTCGCTGGGAGTACGATGCCAAAGGCGCGGTCGAATCGATCCCGGTGATTGGCGATGACGACGTCCTATATTTTGGCGACAACGCCGGTTATGTCCACGCCTTACGTCCCGATGGGCATTGCCTTTGGTCGACCTATGTGCGAAATGCCGTCCGCTCGGCAGGTATGATCGTCGGCCCCAACCGTCTGGTTTTTGGCGCTGACAATGGTACGATGATCGGCTTTCTGTGCTCGTCCGAGGGCGTATCGCGCAAGGGGTGGGCAAAATACATGGCAAAAAACCGCTGAAATGAGTACAATTCGGATACCGAGCCGTTTAAGTTGGTGGCGTGCGGCAGCTCGGTTCCTGGGACGGCGGTCGCAGTCGGCCACGAAAATGGGGCGCGGTCGAAAATGGGGCGCTTGCCAAAGTCTCGTGGCTGCGAAAATCAGTCGGCTCTGAAAATCGGAGTTGCGAGCGGATCATCACCGGGGAAAGACCCGTCGAATAGGCAAGGAATGCCGCGTGCGTTTTTCGGGAGGACGCAACGATCGACAGCCCATAGAAGGTCGGCAGCCGATAAGCAGGCCTTTGGGCCGTCCGTTTTCGTATTGGTCCACGGTCGAGTGCGCATGTCTGCCGATGGTCGGCGGCGTGTGATCGCGAATCATCATCCTCCGCACGGCCAAACGATTTACGCGGTCGGGTGTTTTACTGATCAAGTCTGGACGCAACACGATTGGTGGCGAAAGAAGTATCGAGGCAGGAGACGGGACATGAGAGTCGTCGCACTTAGTCTGTTTAGCCTGTTGCTGGTCGGGGTGCTCGCGACCAGTGGGTCGGCTCGGATCTGGACGGATTCGACCGGCAAAGGGAAGGTAGATGCCGAGTTCATGGGCGTCGAGAACGGTCAGGTCAAGCTTCAGTTCGCGCGGACTGGGCGGGTGACTTTGGTTCCGTTGGGCACGCTGAGCGAGGAGGATCAGCAGTTTGTGAAGGCCGAGGTGGCCAAGCAGGAGGCCGAGAAAGAAGCGGCTAAAGGACCACCGGACCGGTTTACGCAGGCGATTTTGGCCGAGCCGACGAACCCGACGAACTATATCAGTCGTGGGATGTCGCGGGCCAGTCGCAAGGATTTCGACGGGGCGATTCAAGACTATACGAAGGCGATCGAGTTGGATGCCAAGGATGCGACCGCATTCAGTGGCCGCGGCTTGGCCTATCAGCGCAAGGGCGACTTGATCAACGCGCAGAAAGATTTCAACGAGGCGATTCAACTGGACGAAAAGCTGTCCTCGGCCTACCGCAACCGCGGCGAGAACCTGCGCCGGCTGGCGTTGGATCCGAAGCAGAGCGTCCCCGAGTTGGACGAAGCCATCGAAAAATGGCAGCAATTCTGGAATTACGCTCGTCAGGGCAACTTGAAGACGACGCCTTGGCAGCCGCTGAACGCCACCAAGGGCGACGTCAGCCGTCAAGCTGCGCTGCAACAGATGGCCAAGTTCGACATCGAGTTCGCGGATCGGCTCGAGCGCGACTACGGCGGACATTGGGGCGGACACGGGGGGCATGGCGGGTACGGCGGCCATGGCGGCGGACCTGGCCCGGCGCATGGCCCGGGGTGCCCCTGCGAGGTGTGCACCGGCGCGGTGACGGCGCCCGGTTTGGGCGTCTATCCGCCGCAGGTGATGAAGGGCGAGACGATCACCCTGGTCGCCAATCCGACACTGTTGGCGCAGGGCATGCCCAGCGAAGCCAAGCCCGGCAGCAAGCAAGCGGCGGCCGCCGGCCCCAAGGCCCCGGTGGACAGTTGCGATTTCTACCGAGACGTGGACGGCGACGGAAAGTTCAACGCGGCAACGGACCAGTATCTGGGCTCGGACGCGGAAGGCAAGGACGGCTTCACGTTGGAAGTGTCCACTTCGGCGTTCCCACCGGGACCGCAGAGCTACTTTGCCGTTCCCCGTGGCAAGCCGGGCACGGGCAGTGGCGCATCGGCCGACGAGCTGGCCGCAGCGGCCGATTCGCTGGAAAAGGCGGCCGCGGATCAGAAAGCTTTGGCTCAAGATTGCGAATCCTGCAAGTCGGAAGGAATGAATCCGGACCAGAGCAAGGGCGTCGGTCAGAAGCAGGACGGTGTGGCGAGCGACGCGGATAAGGTTGCCGAGAAGATCGGGCAGGCTGCGCCTGAGGTGGCAAACCTGTTGAAGGAAGCCGCCAAGCCGATGAAGGCGGTCAAAAACCTGATGAACACCGCGGCCTCGAAGCCCGGCGAAGCCAGCAAGCCCGAGGTCGAAAAGGCGAACGACAAGGCCAATGACGCCGCGGGCAAATTGGCCGAAGCCGCGTCCAAGCTGCGCGAAGCGGCCGAAGCGGCCAAAGCCAGTGCGCAACAAAACCCGGGCCAAGCGCCACCGGATGCGATGGCCGGAGCTCCAACCAGTGGTCGGAATGAAATCCTGGCCGCCGCGCCGATCGGACCGCGCGGAACAGGCGGGCCGGGCGGTGGCGATGGCCGTGGCGATGATGGCGTCGACGAGGATGACGACATCATCATCGAACGGGCGTCGGAACTGGTGGACGACCACAACTATGATGACGCGGTCGTGGAGTACGATCGCTTGCTGGACCGCGATCCGGAGAACGCCGTGGTCCTGCGAGATCGAGCGGCGACTCAGTTGCTGCGCGGCGGCTATGACCAGGCCATTCGCGATTACGATCGTTTGCTGACCGTCAAACAAGAGCCGGACGCGGATTTGTACTACAACCGTGGCTGTGCTCTGCTGGCTGCCAATCGGTTTGAGGATGCGCTGAGCGATTTCTCCAAATCGATCTCGTTGAACGAGACTTGGAGCTTGGCGTACAACAACCGCGGCGTGACGTACGCGAAACTGGGCAAGTACGACTTGGCAATCGCCGACTTTACGGAAGCGATCAAGATCGAAGCCGGAAACCGGTTGGCGTACCGTAATCGGGCGATGGCCTATCGCAAGCTCGGCGAGCTGCGCAAAGCCCAGGAAGATTACGAAGTGATGGTCAAGCTCGAGCGCGAAACGACGCCCAGCGGCGTTCAATGAGAGATCGGCCCGAGACCATTCGTCGGGCTAAGACAATCTCATGCAAAGGTGGCCGAGGCGCAGGGGGCTGGAAGTACGGCCCTCGACGGCTTTGCCCCTTTGCGTGAGATTGTTTTCGTAGTTGGCGAAGTCTCCTTGATCGATATCCTCAGCGTCGGCGAGCGCTGGTGGCGTTTGCCGTAGCCAGCAGCGATCACCACAGATCGATCAGCACACATCGGTCAGCACACATCGGTCAGCACGCATCGATCAGCGGCGCTCAAAAGGGCGTCTCGCGGTCGAGCGCCGTACAGATCGGTTCCGTCGTGCGCGATGCAACGCAGCGCGATACGACGCAGCGCAATGGGTCGCGCTCATGTTTTCGGCGCATGTTGTTGCGTCGCAACGCCATCCGAAGCCCGCCCGTCGGCCAGTGCCCGGCGTCGCGTGAATACGTCGTTCAAGCCAATGCCCACCCCGTCCCACCTAACCATTGCCGCTAGTTGACTGCCCGCCAAATCATGCCTTTCCGTCGTCTCGCCGCGGAACGAACGATGCGGCGGACACTCGCCCACGAGCCGGACTCGCCCGACGAACGAACGCGATTATGAACGAATTCGATATCGACTCGCTGGCCGCCTACTTGCATCTCTCGCCGCAACAGGTTGCCCGGATGGCTGACCGTAGCAAGCTGCCGGGGCGAAAGATCAGCGGCCAGTGGCGATTCTCGGCCGCCGCGATTCATCACTGGCTCGAGGAACGGATCGGCCTGTCCGACGAAGAAGAACTGGTCGAGGTCGAGAGCGTTCTGGATGGCAGTCCGGGCGAGGGCGAAGAGGCCATCTCGATTACCGCCATGCTGCCGATCGAAGCGATCGCCGTGCCGCTGGCCGCGCGCACGCGCGGGTCCGTAATCGGGCAGATGTCCGAGTTGGCCGCGAGCACGGGGTTGCTGTGGGACGCCCAACGGATGGCGGATGCGGTACGAGACCGCGAGAGCCTGCATCCAACGGCATTGGACAACGGCGTCGCCCTGCTGCACCCGCGAAGACCGATGCCTCGTCTGTTGGCCGAGCCATTCCTGGCGCTGGGCCGAACCAACAAAGGCATTCCGTTCGGCGGCGCGAATGGCGCCCTGACCGACCTCTTTTTCCTGATTCTTTCGGTTGACGATCGAGGCCACCTTCGCACGTTGGCCCGACTGAGCCGCCTGATCAACGACACGACCTTGTTGGACAGATTGCGTGCCGCCGACGACGCGGCGGCTGTGCGAACCTGGCTGGAACAACGCGAAACCGAGCTGTTCGGAGGTTCGTGATGCCATGCAGGCAAGTCCTGGTGGTAGGCGATTGGACGCACCGCGATTTCCGCGAAACGATCGCATGGCTCGAAACGCACACGCGATTGACGCGATCAACTTCGGTTGCCGCGGCGCTGGCTGAACTCTCCCGGGAACCCGAGGCGGTCGGAGGATCTACTTTCGCGGACGCGCACGGCGCGGACAAGGAGCGCCTTTCCATCGCCCGCCGCGCGGACGGCCAGTCGCCGGATGTCGCGAATGAACCGGGGCCGGGTCGCGGCAACCGCCCGGGTTGCGACAGCCGTACCATTGTGGCTGATCGCGGACCGGGCTTCGATGCCATCGTGATCGCTCAATCGAATCCGGGGCAGATTCGTTCCTACGAGATCGAACGACTGCACGCCGCCTCGCCCTTGTCGCGGTTGGTTGTACTGGCGGGCAGTTGGTGCGAGGGTGAACTGCGCAGCGGGCGGCCGTCGCCGGGCGTGATTCGCATTTTATGGCACCAATGGCAGCCGCGGTTGACGGCCCTGTTGGACAGCGGCTCGACCGACGCCTGGCCGCTGTGGCAGATCCCACGTACGGCAAGTCTGGACGAACGGCTGGCTTGTACCGTGGATCTGCCCTGGCCTGCCCGCAGCGGTCTGATCGCCATTTATGCCGCCGCGCACGAGACGTTTGCGGCGCTGAGCGACGTCTGTTGTTCGGTCGGGTACGCGACCATCTGGCAGATGTCCGAACAGCCGCTGGCCGCAGGCCGGCTGGTCGCCGTGCTGGCCGATGGGATTAGCTGCGACGATGTCGGAATCGCGTATCTGCGACGCGTCGTGCGCTGTCACCATCCCGCCCCGGTCGTTGCCCTGCTGGACTATGTACGGCGTCAGGACTACGATTTGGCCATATCGTCGGGCGTGTCGGCGGTGCTGGCCAAGCCGTTTTTGGTCTATGACCTGTTGTGGAATCTCGAACAGGCCATCGCGTCGCGAAGCCGCGCCGAGCGCGACTGAGGCGAACGGTGCGACCGCGCAGCCCTCGTCCGGGTCGCGCAGACCGAGGTCTATGCGGTAACGGAGCTGTTGTGAACCGCGCGAACTACGAACGCCGTCGTCGCCGGTGTGCTGCGACGGGATCGGCAAGCTGGTCGGCGAACGCCGTGCTCCCGGAGGGCATCGCTGTGCATCCGACGCGGTCCGACTTATGAAGTACGCGTTTGATTGTTGTCGCCCAGCGGGCGGCATGGAAAAGTCTGCTGATGACGGAACCCTCTGATCCCAATCGCGTCCCCGTAACACCCAAAGGTACGTTCGCCTTTGTCAGCCTGGGCTGTCCGAAAAATCTCGTCGACAGCGAGCGGATGCTCGGTCTGTTGCAGATCGACGGATATCAACTGGTGCGCGAGCCCGACGGGGCCGATTTCGTGGTGGTCAACACGTGTGGGTTCATCGAGGCGGCCCGCGGCGAATCGTTTTCGGTCATCGACGAGATGTTGCAGCTCAAGGCGCAGGGCCGCGTTCGCGGAGTGGTCGTCGCGGGATGTCTGGCCGAGCGTCAGAAGGAGCAACTGCTGATCGATCGTCCGGAGATCGATGCGCTGGTCGGCGTATTTGCCCGCGACAAGATGACGCGCGTCGCCGACCGGCTGGTCGGCCGGCTGGACGAGCAGCGGGCCGTTTTCCAGCCCGCGCCGATCCGCCCACTGCCAGATACCGATCGGTTGCGGATTACGCCCCGGCACTTCGCTTATCTGAAGATCTCCGAGGGCTGCGACCGGCTGTGCACGTTCTGCGCGATTCCCAAGATGCGAGGGAAACACGCCAGCAAACCGCTGGACGAGATCGTCCGCGAAGCCCGGCAGTTGGCGGCCGACGGCGTGCGCGAACTGATCCTGGTCGCCCAGGACACGACCTACTACGGGCTGGATCTGTACGGTCAGCCGCGTTTGGCCGAGTTGCTGCAACGCCTCGAACACGTCGACGGCATCGCCTGGATCCGCTTGCTGTACTTCTATCCGATGTACGTCGACGATGCCTTGATCGACACGATCGCCGCGTCGCAGCGAATCGTCCCCTATCTGGACATGCCGCTGCAGCATATCCATGACGAGATGCTCCGCCGGATGGCTCGCCGCGTCACGCGGGCCGAGACCGAGCAACTGCTGGGGCGACTGCGTGAGCGGATTCCCGGACTGGCGATCCGTTCGACGCTGATCACGGGATTTCCTGGCGAGACGGACGAGCACTTTGCCGATCTTCTGACGTTCGTCCGCGCCCAGCGTTTTCACCGCCTGGGCGTGTTCACCTACTCACTCGAGCCCGACACGCCCGCCGCGGCGCTGCCAGATCAAGTTCCGGAATCGACGAAGATCGAACGCCGCCGTCGGTTGATGGAAGCCCAGCAGGAAATCGCGTTCGCCTGGAACCAGGCACAGATCGGCGGGCACAAAGACGTGATCCTCGATCGGCCCGTGCGCGGCGAGCCGAACGTCTGGATCGGGCGAACGCACGCCGATGCTCCGGACATCGACGCCGTGGTTTACGTGACCGGCGGCAAAAAGCGATTGAAGGCCGGCGACATCGTAACGTGTGAGATCGTCGATTCGAAAGAGTATGACCTGATCGGCGTCGCGCTGGGCCGAGCGCCTGTGGATCTCGCAGCTCGCCAAACGGCTCGCCAGACGGCAGGAAGCGTATTGGCCGAAGGCCATCACCAACGTAGCCTGGGGCAACGCCCCAGGAGTCAGAGATGATCGCAACGGTGTTGGCCGAAGGCCAGCATCAACGTGTCACCCCTGCCCGCATGAATATGGCCTTCGGCCAACAGAGGCAAACGCGCAGCGCCGGCCCGAATTCTTGACGCGTCTCGCGCAAGCTCATGATTCAAGCGAGTCCGGACGATCGACTTGTTCTCGCTGACACGTCGCGTTACGGTGGCGCGCGGTGTTGCGAGGTCGGCGCGTTGTGCGTCTTCAAGGACGAGTTCCATCTACTATGCGCACATCACGTGCCTTCGTTGTACACTGTTTGGTTGGGGCCTCAGGCCGCGTGAAGAAGACTCGGAGATAGTGAGCTCGGCGCACGTCTCGGAGAGATCCCGTGGATGCGGCTTCTAGCCGCAGGGATGTCGAGAGCCCGTCTCGCGTCCGGGAGAGACCCCGCCACGCGGGCGAGACTGTCCGCGACTCGCAAGGGTTCGCCCGTTGTCGTAGGATCTCCCGGCGCGTGAATCGTTCGTACCAGATTTCCGTACGATGCGATTGGCGTGAAGTTCGCCTCGCCACGGCGATGCGCGAAACGACGGGCCGTAAGATCTCGATTTTGCAAGAGGAAGGGGCATCATCATGCCAAGATTCTCGATCGCTTTTCGGATATGTTTCCTGATGTGCGGTCTTGTGGGTAGTGCCCGCGCGGGCGACTGGCCGTGCGATCGCGCTGATGCAGCGCGGGGGGGGTATGCTTCCGAGCGACTGGCGGCGGACATCTCGCTGCGCTGGACGGCGAGCGAACGCCATCCGCCGGCCCCGGCCTGGACGAACATCGAACGCATGCCGTACGACTGGGCCAACCGAGTCGTGGCCGCCGGAGGACGCGTGTATTACGGCACGTCGGCCGACGACAAAGTCGTCGCCCGCGACGCCGCGACTGGCCGCGTTGTGTGGATGACGCATACCGACGGGCCGGTGCGTTTCGCTCCCGCCGTCTGGCAGGATCGGGTGTTCGTCGCCAGCGACGACGGCCTGTTGTATTGTCTGAACGCCGCCGACGGCCAGGTCCGGTGGACGTTTCGCGGCGGGCCTCGACACGAGCTGGTGCTGGGCAACGATCGGATCATCTCGCGCTGGCCTGCGCGAGGCGGCCCGGTGCTCGCCGATGGTCTAGTGTACTTTGGCGCCGGGATTTGGCCGTCCGAAGGTATTTTCTTGTATGCCCTGGACGCCGCGACTGGCAAACAGGTCTGGTGCAACGATTCGTCAGGCGGGATCGAGATGGACCAGCCTCATCCGGGAGCGCGCGCCGTCAGCGGCGTGTCGGCACAAGGAAGCCTTGTCGTTGCCGGCGATGCCCTGATCGTGCCCACGGGCCGCGCGGTTCCCGCCGTGTTCAACCGGGCGGATGGAACGTTCCGCTACTTCCACCTGCAAGCCAACCGCGGAGCCGGCGGCACGGAAGCCGTCGCGTTCGACCAGTACTTCGTCAACGGCGGCACGCTGTTCGCCACAGCCGACGGGACTTTGCAGCAGGTGCTGGGAACCGCCGAACGCGGCCCGAGCCCACGGATCACGCACAACTATACGGCCGCCGTCCAAATCGCCGTACATCCCAAGTGGCTCGCCTGCGCGAAAGGCGACAAGCTGTTCGTCCTGGAACGCGAACGGATGCTGGTCGAGGCGACGACCACCGATCGCCGCGGCGAGACGAAAAAGGTCCGCACGCTGGCCCAGCCGGCCTGGAGCGTCGACCTGCCCGGCGGGGCGGCGACGTCGCTGATCGCCACCGACGACTGGGTCATCGCCGGCGGCTCGGATCGCGTGACGGCGTTCGATCTGGCGACCGGCGAAACCTGCTGGGAGGCGCATCCCACCGGCGTGGTCTACTCGCTGGCGGTTGCCGACGGGCGGTTGCTGGCTAGCACCGACGCGGGGCACGTCTATTGCTACGGCAGCGGCCAGATCGCGCCCGTCGAACTTGCGCCCGCGGGTCCCGCGACCGGCGACGATGAGTCGGACTTTGCCAAGGCCGCCGACGAGATCGTGCAGCGCACCGGCGCGACCCGCGGACACTGTCTGGATCTGGCCAGCGGCGAGGGCCGTTTGGCGCTCGCCCTGGCGCGCCGGACCCAGTTGCGGATCTGCGCCTTTGACGCCGATCCGGCTCGCGTGGCTGCAGCCCGCCGCATGCTGGACGACGCCGGCCTGTACGGCGTTCGCGTGACCGTACATCGCGCCGATCCGACCGCGTGCCCGTATCCGCGGGGAATCGCGGATCTGGTTGTCTCCGGACGCAGCGTGATCGAAGGAGCCGAGGCTTCGGCAGCGGCGACGACGGCCGCCGAGATGCCGCATCCCGACGGAGGCGTGGTGTGCCTGGGACGGCCCGGCGCCATGCACCAGTCCGCCCGCGGCCCGCTCGAAGGCGCCGGCGCTTGGACGCACCAGTACGCCGACCCGAGCAACACCGTCTGCTCGGCGGACGAACGTCTGCAGGGGACTTTGCAGATGTCGTGGTTCCGCGACACGGACTTGCTGATGCCCACGCGCCACGGTCGAGGCCCGGCGCCGCTGGTGGCGCATGGCCGGATGTTTGTCGCGGGTCTCGATGCGCTGCGGGCCACGAACATCTACAACGGCACGCCATTGTGGGAAATCTCGCTGCCGAGCATGTTGGCCGCGTATCATCAGGACCATCTGAACGGCGTAGCGGTGACCGGCAGCAACTTGTGCCTGGGCAAAGATCGGCTGTTCGTGCACACAGGCGACCGCTGCTTGTGTCTGGACGTCGAGACGGGCAAACAGGTCGCCGAATTTCCTGCCCCGACCATGCCCGACGGCAAGCCGAGCCGCTGGGGATACATCGCCTGGCAAGACGGCATCCTGTTCGGCTCGCTGGCGGACGCCAGCCATATCGTCACGGAGGGCTGGAGCGCCTACCGCAACAAGCTCGATATGTCGAACCTGTTGAGCGAATCCGTGCTGCTGTTCGCGCTCGACGCACAGACCGGTCGCGAGCTATGGCGTTTCAAACCCGCGCACTCGATCCGCCACAACACGATCGCCCTCGCGCCGGGGCGCGTGTACTTGATTGACCGGCCGATGTCCGAGAACGACGGGGCGATGGGCAATCCGGCCCGCGCCGTCGCGGCGCACCCCACGGGGCGGCTGGTGTGTCTGAACGCCCAGACCGGCCAGACGATCTGGGAGGACGCCCGCGACATCTTCGGGACGCTGCTGGCGGTCAGCGAGCCGCACGGCGTGCTCGTGATGTCGTATCAACCGTCCGCGTTCAGCCTGGCGTCGGAACGCGGCAACCGCCTGGCCGGCTTCCGCGCGGCGGACGGCGAGCGCCTGTGGGATACGGAGGCTAAATATCGCGCCCGGCCGGTCCTGATCGGTGACGCGATCTACGCCGAGCCGAATAAGTTCGACGTGCGCACGGGCCAGCCGCTCCCGTTCCAGTTCGCCCGATCGTACGGGTGTGGAATCCTCGCTGGATCGCAACACATGCTCGTCTACCGTTCGGCCACGCTCGGTTATTACGATCTGGAAGGAACGCGGAAGACCGAGAATTACGGCGGCATCCGGCCGGGCTGCTGGATCAATGCCATCCCCGCCGGCGGACGGTTGCTGATGGCCGACGCCGCCAGTTGGTGCACGTGCAGCTATCTGAACCAAGCCACGATCGCGCTCCAACCGGCCTCGCTGGCGCACCCATGATCCGCCGCCGCGACGCGAACCGCACGCGGCGCACCTGCCGCGTGCGACCGACCGCCCAGGTGAGCGCGCAGCGCCGAGGCTAGTGCGTTGTCCAGCCATACTTCGGAGGGTTGTCGCACTCGCCAGAGCACGCAGTTCCCACGCCCTGACAATCGCGGCTATCCCCAATATTTAGCGCTGGCGTCGCACTGATTTGTCAGCCTGGAGCGCATCCATCGAGGCAAGCCCATGTCACGTTGGACGGCCACGCTCCGTCGTGGCCGCGACTGGATGGACGCGGCGGACGGTGACGAGACGCGGCGGACGGTGACGAGACGCGACGCGACGGAGCGCGTCCCTCCACGACGATGCACTTTCTTGTGGTCGCTGCCCAGCGATGTCGTTTACCATTATGTCGTGTCTAGATCGTTCTTCTGGCAATCTGGGACGACTTCCCGTTTCACGTACCATCAATGGCAATTCCTGGCAGTGGCAGCCGTCTCTACCCCGATATTCGACTGGAAGTCGGTGCGGTCGCGTCGCTGCGTGGCGCGGACGGGGCTGCCAGCGTCCCGATCGATGCCACCGAGTTGGCGTTGTTGCTGGGCGGGGGCTCGATGGCTTCGACCCCGCGCGCCAGCGATACCGTCGCCCGGCGGACGGTAAGGCGGCGGCGTCATTCCCTGCCGGCGTCGATCGCCGCGCGGTCGGCTCGCGGGAGAACGACCGTGAACGTCGCGCCCTGGTTCACTTCGGACCGAACTTGAATCCGGCCGTCCATCTCGGCGATCAGCATCCGACACAAACCCAAGCCCAGGCCGGTGCCGCCCGAGTCGCCACGAGTCGTAAAGAACGGCTCGAAAATGCGTTCGAGATTGCCACGCGCGATTCCCACGCCCGTGTCCGCGACCTCGATCGCCACATCGCCGGGATTCAGCTCATCGCGCGGGCCGAGCGTCATCGTGCGAAGTCGCAAGACGCCGCCCTGAGGCATGGCCGCGATGGCGTTCATGCACAGGTTGAACAGCACTTCCTGCAGCGTGTAGGCGTCGCCGCGGACCAACGGCACTTCGGCCAGCGAGGTTTCGATCGAAATCCGCTCGGTATGCCGCGGCCCTAGCAACTGCAACGTCGCCTCGACGGCCGCGTTGGCCGACGTGGCCGTCAGCTCGATACCCCGCGGACGCGCGAACGCCTGGACCCGCTTGGTCGTATGCTCGATTCGATCTAGGGCCTCTTCCATCAGTTGGACGTACTCGGACAGCCGCGCGTCGTCCCGCACGCGCTCGCCGATTCGCCGCAGACAGTTCTGGATGCCGTCCAACGGGTTGGCGATCTGGTGTCCGATCCCGGCCACGAGTTGGCCGATGCCCACCATTTTTTCCTTCTGCCGTAATTCGTCGTGCGCGCGATCGATGTAGCCGCGGATCGAGATGGCAAAGTACAGCGTGATCCACAGCGTGCTGGCAAACGCCACAAACGTCACGATCAGGTGGCCTGCCACCAGCGGCGGCAGCGACTCGCCGGCAAAGCGAATCGGGTATCGCGGGATAGCGCCGTGGTACTCGAACACCATGATTGCGGCGACCAGCAGCGTGATCAGCCCACCACAACAATAGGGCGTCCAACCTCGCAGGTACATTCCCGTGATGATCATGGGCAACGAAAAGAAATACAGGAATGGGTTTCGTGTCAGGTCGGAAAAGTACAGCAGCGCGGTCAAGGCCAGGACGTCGCAAAACACCTGTGCGGCGATCTGGCGATCCATGCTCGCGCGCGAGATGGGCAAGCGCCGTTGATAGATCCAGAACGCCGAATTGCAGAGCCCCATTCCCGCGCCGACCCACAACAACGGCCAGGGGTCGGGAACGATGTCCAACAGCCAGCCAGCCGCTGCCGCCCCGAATACGATTGCGCACGCCACCCATCGCAGGTGGACAAACCAGCTCGCGCCTTCGGTCGATAGCCTCATAGGGAATCGCTTTCGAGATCGCTTTCCAGACGGGAACTAGGCCGGGCCCGGCGCGCGGAGAAACCACAGCAGACCGGCGCCCGAAACTCAGATTTCAAACCACGAATGGGACGAATGAGACGAGGACCGGCCAGAAGCAGCATCCTGATTCGTTCGATTCGTGTCAATTCGTGATTCACTGTGTGCAGTCATCCAAGCCTATAACGCGGGCCAGTGCCCGCAACCCAAGAATCTGTTCGGCCGAAGGCCTCCGATCACCGTAGCCTGGGGCAACGCCCCAGGGCTGACGCCGCGCGTGTGCCTCTTTTGGCCGAAGGCCATATTCATGCGGGTGGCGGTGACACGGTGATGTTGGCCTTCGGCCAACACGCTTCCTGTCGTCTGTGCTGCGCACCAGTTGCCCAATGCCAAGTTCACTTAACGCGGGTTAGTGCCAGTAACCCTAAAGTGTGCTGTACGGACCAATGTACAAGATGCGCGCATCGTGCGCGCATGATACGAACTAAGACTCTAACGTTAGCTCGCGCCCGCAACCTGGCAAGGGTCGGGAAGCGCAGACGACAACGGCGGATCACGTGGCGAAAACATCGCCTATCGCCGTGTCACGCAGCGCTGTTTTTCATGGCCCCCGCAGGCGCGCGGTGCACGTGGCCTGCGGCAGGATGCCGCAGCCATTCGAAGGGGGGCCCTGCACGTGGCGGACGGCCGTGGGAGTCGAAAGCACGTTCGCGCGAACGTGCTCCGGTTCGCGTGGGATACGGGCGCAAAAAAAACGCCCAGCGTAAACGCCGGGCGCGAAAGACTTCGAGCAACTCGGCGCCGGACCGATCTTCCTGAGGACGCTGTTTGAGCGTCTACGGCTCCGATCGCCGCCACGCGGGACGACGACCGAGGGCATCCGGTAAGGAAGACTCGCTCATGCGTCGAGCTGCGTAAATGGGCCCTCCACTTTAAGACATCGCTTGTGACGCTCGCTCGAGCACAGACGCCACGAATGCTGTCCGAATGGGACATTTCAGTTCGGGCCCACCCGCCATCTCTCTGCTAATATCTTAACGTACTCGACCGCGGCTACAATAGTCTTTCCGAGTGTTTTTTGCTGCAAACGCGAGGGCCTCGAGCCGAGCCCAGCGACGCCGGACGAGCGGCTGTCAGAACGGGTCGCTCAGCGCCGGAGACGGCGGACGTTTTCGAGCGCGCCCGCCCCGCGGCCAGCGGCTACCAGAACAGCACGTACAGCGCCGCCGTCAACAGGATCACCGCAATGCCGAACAGCTTGGCGCCTCGGGACTGGGTCATATCCATTCGAGCATCGATCGGCAGCGAAACCGGCTGGGCCAGCGGGCGGATGATCGTCATCGCGCTCAGCACGGCGATGATCAGCGCAAAGCACAGCGCCATCCGATCCAGGAACGACCAAGCGGCGATCCTCTGCAGAATGTCGATGTCACGCAAGGCCGGGATCTGGGGGCTGAATTTGAAGATGCCGTACAGGATCGGGTTCAGCAGCAGGCCGGCGGTTCCGGCATACCGGGGCGTTCGCGGCGTCAGAACGCCGAACAGAAAGATGGCCAGAATGCCCGACGAGATGAACCCCTGGAATTCCTGGATGAACGTGAAGATTCCGCCAAACCGCGGATGCTCCAAAGAGGGCGCAATCAGCATGGCAATCAACACGAACAGCACGACGCAGACGCGGCCCACGGTGACCAGCTCGTATTGGCCGGCGCTCGTTCGCAGCTTGCGATAGATGTCCATCGCAAAGATGGTCGAGGCCGAGTTCAACATCGCGGCGATCGAACTGACGACGGCGCCGAAGATCGCCGCCAGCACAAAACCTTTGAGACCTACGCCAATCGGCAGCAACTCGCGAATCAAGGTCGGAAAGGCATTGTCATAGTCGAGCGCAATCAGCGTTTCGACGGCCAACGTGTCCGCCGCGTGGGTGCGAGCGGCCTGCGCCAGTTGCCGGCTGGCGGTGGCCAATGCGGCGGGCGAAGCGTCGGCGCCGGACGCATCGAGGCCGGGCAACTTGCCGTCGGCCTGTCGCAGATTGAAAGCGACCACCGCGGCCGCGTCGCGCGGATACCGTTCGGCAAAGGTGGCGTCGAACTCGTACACGAGCGGTTTGGCCGACGCCTGGCCACGGCTCAGATTCTCGTCTACGCGAGCGGCGATGCGTCGGCTGCGAGCTTGCGTGCGATCGGGCTTCATGTCCGCGGACAACGTGGCAAACAGCTCGGGCGACTTGTCCGACAGCAGCAGGGCGTTGCGATCCACGGCGTCGCGCCGCAGATGGTCCTGGAACAAGTTGTAGGCCAGGATTCCCGGGATGACGACGATGAATGGAATGATCAACTTGAGAAAGGCGGCGAAGACGATCCCTCGCTGACCTTCGGCCAACGACCTCGAGCCCAGTGTCCGCTGGGTGATGTACTGGTTCAGGCCCCAATAGAAAAAGTTGGGGATCCACAGGCCGACCAGCAACGCCGTCCAGGGGATCTCGCGATCCTTGATGTCGCGCACCATGTGCACCTTGCCCGCGGGCAGGGGCCCCTTGTTCAAATCCCAGAACCGTTGAATCGGACCGGCAGTGCCCAGCGACTCGGCCGTCACCTCGTCGTTGCGGGCGGTCTGAACCAGCTCTTGCGGATCGCGCTCGGCCAGCACGCTCAGCGCCAGCGCCGCGATCACCAAGCCGCCCAGGATCAGCCCGGCGCCTTGAATCAAGTCGGCCCACGCGCAGGCTTTGAGCCCTCCGGCGAAGACGTACACGGCCGATAGGACCCCGATGATCCAGCAGCCAACCGTGATGTCCCCCAAATCGACTCCGAACCGGGCGTATCCCTGAAAATTGCCCGTGATGACTTTGGCCCCCGAGTAGATCACCGAGGCCGTGGGCACGCCGACCAGAATCACCATCGTGCACAGCGCCATCACGGTGCGGGCGAATGCGTTGTAGCGATACTCGAGGAACTCGGGGATCGTATAGATCCCGCTCTTCAAGAACGCGGGCAGAAACAGAAAGGCGACCACCACCAGCGTGACGGCGGCCATCCACTCGTAGCTGGCAATGGCCATCCCCAGCCAGTCGGCCGCTTTGCCGCTCATGCCCACGAACTGTTCCGTCGAGATGTTGGCGGCGATCAGCGAAAAGCCGATCAGCCACCAGGTCAAGCCACGACCGGCCAAGAAATAATCTTGCGCGCCGTGCTCGCCACGCGTCTGCTCGCCCTTGCTCTTCCACAGGCCGATGGCGATCACCGCGGCGACGAATCCCAGAAACACCACAAAGTCCG
This sequence comes from Candidatus Anammoximicrobium sp., assembly GCA_032229885.1. Lineage (GTDB taxonomy): Bacteria > Planctomycetota > Planctomycetia > Pirellulales > Pirellulaceae > Anammoximicrobium. The sequence goes on from JAVYAJ010000223.1 coordinate 32,724, forward strand.
CTGCGCCCATGCTGGTTCTCTTCTGGTTGGACAGGTGGCCACGCGCGCACCGCGATACCCGGTCGAATCGGCCCTGGAATACGCCGCGCGCCGCCGGGACGGCCTCAGCGCCGCGCGGCGTACAACTCGGCGAACTCGAGCGCCCAGCCGTCGATCAATTTCTTGAATCGATCGACGTCGGCGCTGGCGACCGGCACGTAGTGCTGGCGATTGAGCAACTCGCGGTTGAAGACCGTGCCCTTGGCGTTCACCTCCAGGATGTGCAGCGAGTTGTACGGCCGGACGGTCATCTCCAGACGGCTGTAGTAATTCTCCCGCCGGCCGCGTCCCAGCAGACGCACATCATCGCGGCGGCAAGCCGCTCCCCAGCCCCGCTCGCCATACACAGACTCGACTTCAAATCCCGGAAAATGCTGCAGCAGGCTGCGAATGCAGTGTTCGATGTGCTCGGACAGATCGAGCCGATACTGCGCGTGCAGTCGGTGAAGCTCTTCCTCGTTGACGTTCTTGGCCGCCTCGGCCAAGGCCTCGGCTTGCCCGCGCCGGTGGCCGCGCTCGATGGCCTGTTTCAGTTGCTGATCAAAGTCCATCGTTGAATCAGAAAGCATCGCGCCCGCCACGTCAAGCCCACGGCCAACCCGCGAACTGCGCGCCCGAGGGCCGTCGAGCCATCTGGGCGTCGCGTCCACAGATCGTCGCGCGGTCCGAGCGTCGTGATCGGCCGACGTTGCCGCGCGTTGCTGCGAAGTACGGATTCGCAGATCCGAGTCCGCCGTTGCTTCGGGCGGACGATCCCTTGCCCAACGGAAAATGAATCGTCGATGCCCCCGGCGGGGAACTTGAACATCGGCCGCGTCTGGCGTAGACTACCATACTTGTCACGCGATGTTTTACGGCTCGCCGTCAAAGCGCGCCGCGTTGCCGTTTACCTGGTGCGACGGTATCGAATCCGATGGGCACACGTTCCTCGCGGCATAGCCGGACGTAGCAGTTCGGTGAACGGTGGCCGCGTTTTTTTGCCGACGAGAGGGGCAGACTGCATGGGCGTTTCCGCGCAAGTCGACAAGGCTCGGGTCATGACCGGAGCCGACATCCTGGTTCAGTCGCTCGTGGATCATGGCGTCGAGGTGTTGTTCGCGTATCCCGGCGGCGCCAGCATGCCGCTGCATCAGGCGTTGACGCGGTTTTCGGACCGAATCCGCACGATCTTGCCTCGACACGAGCAGGGCGGCGGCTTCGCGGCGCAGGGCTACGCCCGCTCGACAGGTCGGGTCGGCGTGGTGATGGTCACCAGCGGCCCAGGGGGCACGAATCTGGTGACGACAATCGCGGACGCCAAGTTGGACAGTGTCCCGATGGTCGCCATCACGGGCCAGGTTCCCAGCCGCGCGATCGGCTCGGACGCGTTTCAAGAGACGCCGATCGTCGAGGTTTGCCGCGGGATCAGCAAGCATCATTATCTGGTGCCGAGCGTCGCCGAGTTGCCGCGGATTATGAAAGAGGCGTTTCACATCGCCACGACCGGTCGCCAGGGGCCGGTGCTGGTCGATCTGCCCAAGGACATCCAGACGGAAAAGGTGGCTGTCGACTGGAATGTTCCGATGAACCTGCCGGGCTATCACGATGCCATTCCGCCGCGCGCCCGGCCCGAACAGCTCGCTCAGGTGGCCGCGGCGATCAAAGCCGCCAAACGGCCACTGCTGTACTGCGGGGGCGGCATCATCGCCGCCAACGCCAGCGACGAACTGCGGATCTTTGCCCGTAAAGCCGGGATTCCGGTGACGATGACCGCGATGGGACTAGGCGCGTTCCCCACCGACGACCCGCTGTGCTTGGGCATGTTGGGCATGCACGGCAGCGTGTACTCGAACTGGGCCGTGCGAGACTGCGACCTGTTGATCGGGTTGGGCGTGCGGTTCGACGATCGTGTGACCGGCAAGCTCGAGGCGTTCGCCAGCCGAGCCAGGATCATTCATATCGACATCGATCCGTCGGAATTGAACAAGAACAAGCCCGTGCATCTGCCGATCGTCGGCGACGTCAAATCCGCGTTGCAGGCGTTGATCGAAAGCGTCGAGCCGCGCGGAGACTCGGATGCTTGGGTCGCCCAGTGTCAGCAGTGGAAAAAAGAGCGGCCGTTCAAATACGATACGTCGTTCGATGGCATTTTACAGCAGCACGCGATCTCTGAATTGTCGCGGCTGACGCGAAACCGCAAGACCATCATTAGCACGGGCGTCGGCCAGCACCAGATGTGGGCCGCCCAGTTTTACGAGTTTCGCCAACCGCGACGCTGGTTGTCCAGTTGTGGATTGGGCACGATGGGGTTTGGCCTGCCGGCCGCCGTGGGCGCTCAGGCAGCTCATCCCGACGCCCTGGTCGTGGACATCGATGGCGACGGCAGCTTTTTGATGAACATTCAGGAGCTGGCGACCTGTTTTTGCGAGAACCTGCCGATCAAGGTGCTGCTGTTGAACAATCAGCATCTGGGAATGGTCGCGCAGTGGGAAGACCGCTTTATGGCCGGCAACCGGGCGCACACGTATCTCGGTCCGATCCATCACGCCGAAGCGACGGGCAAAGGCGAGGATATTTACCCGGTCGAGCGCTATCCAGATTTCGTGAAGATCGCGCAAGGCTACGGCTGCGGCGCGGCGACCATCCGCAACAAGGCGGACCTGACGCCGGCGCTCGAAGAGATGATCCGTTACGATGGGCCGTATGTACTGGACGTGCAGACCCCGTACCAGGAACATGTGCTGCCCATGATCCCAGCCAACCACACGGTAGACGATATGATTTTGGAATGACAGCCGTCGCGGATATCCGGCGCCTCGGTTTCGAGGACGCAGTCCGCGGACAGCCGCGACCGCCGGAGCGGTTCACGATCGTACAGCGCGAGGCGTCGCGCCAGTCTGGCAGCCGGAGATCGAGGCCACTGGGGCGGCGTTCGGATAGGAGCAGGCCGGCGGGCGACGCAAGCCATGGCACTGACCGCCTCTTTCCTAGCTCTGGTCGCCAAAGTCCTCAGCGGGGCGCGTGTCCGCTGGATTGACAGCCAGCCAGACCCCTGCCAGCGGGTCTATTTCGCCAACCATAGCAGCCACCTAGATGCTTTGGTGCTATGGGCCTGTCTGCCGCGCGAGCTGCGGCAGGTGACGCGCGCGGTCGCGGCTCGCGATTATTGGGAACGGGGTCCCGTGCGCCGCCACATCGCCCAATCGTTCAACGTCCTGTTGATCGATCGCGAGAATATCAAGGTGCATCAGAGCCCGGTCGAGCGGATGATTCGCGAGATCGGCACGCGGTATTCGTTGATCGTGTTCCCCGAGGGCGGTCGCACGGCCGGCGAGGATTTAGGCGAGTTCAAAAGCGGCCTGTATTACCTGGCCAAAAAGCGGCCGGATCTGGAGTTGATTCCGGTATACATGGAAAATTTGAGCCGCGTGTTGCCGCGCGGCGAAGTGTTGCCCGTGCCGCTGCTGAGCTGCATCACGTTCGGTCCGCCGATGTGGCTCGAAGTCGGCGAGCCCAAGACCGAGTTTTTGGTCCGCGCGCGGCAAGCGGTTCGGCGGTTGAAAGAGGCGCAGGCGCCGGCATGAACAACTTCGTCTGGTGGCCCTGGCAGACTCCACACCGGCTTATCGCGGCGGCCCCCGCGCCATCGAATACACAGATCTTCTGGATGCTGGGCGGCGTGATCGGCTTGCTGGCAATCGCGTACGCCGCAACCGTCCTGCTGAAACGCTATCCCGAAGGCACGCTGAATCCGGCCTTGATCGAGCGTTTTATTCACCGGATCCGCGCGTGGTGGATCATGTGCGCGATCCTGGTGGCCGGAGTCTTGCTGGGGCGCGTGGCGACGATCGCGCTGTTCGGGGCGGTCTCGTTCTGGTCGCTGCGCGAGTTCATCACCACGACTCCGACCCGTCGCGGCGACCACCGCGCGCTATTCTGGACGTTCTTCGGCCTCACGCCGCTGCAATACGTGTTGGTCGGTTTTCCGCGAGATTTGTACGGGCTGTACAGCATCATCATCCCGGGCTACGCCTACCTATACATCTCAGCGCGGATCGCGTTCGCCGGCGATCCCAAACGTTTTCTCGAACGGGCGGCCAAGATCCAGATGGGCCTGTTCATCTGCGTGTACGCGCTGAGCTTTGCGCCCGCTCTGCTGAACCTGCGGCTGAGGCTCTCTGACGGCACACCTTGGGGCCGCGATTCGTACCTAGCCAACGCCGGCCTGCTGTTTTATCTGATCCTGCTGACTCAGTTGGCTGACGTGTTCCAGATGACCTGGAGCCGGCTGGTCGGCCGCCGCGTGATCGCGCCGGCGATCAGCGCCACGCGCACGTGGGAAGGCTTTTTAGGAGGCGTCACCAGCACGACGTTGGTCGGCGCCTTGTTGTGGTGGGCCACGCCGTTTCATTTCTGGGAATGCGCCTGCATGTCGATGATCGTCGCTGTCGCCGCATTCTGCGGAAACATGGTGACCTCGGCCATCAAACGAGACCGAGGCGTCGCCGACTTTGGAACCTTGGTCGAAGGACACCCAGGCGTGCTGGACCGAATCGACTCGATCTGCTTTGCGGCCCCCGTGTTCTACCACCTGACGCGATATTTCTTTGCCGATCTCGGCTAGCGTCCGAGCATTCGGGCGGGCCGGGCGTGGGGCGTCCCGGGCGTGGATCGGGCCGGCGCAGGATCCGCCAATCGGCGCACGGCATCGACAGCAGGCGGCGCGACGGCGCACGTTTCGCGTCGCAAGGCAGGTAGCGACGGACGCCGCCGTCCGACGGCTGGTCACGGTCGGGCCGCCACGGCAGGCTCGCCGTGTGCGCCTGGATCTGCGCTCTGACGCGAGTGTTTTTCCACGACGGTCGATTCTGCGTCACTCGCGTGGGCATCTTCGCCGGGTCGGTCCGACCGTTTGGTCGGCACAAAGGCGCGCGGTCGAGGCAGTCGACGGTCCAGCTCGGTGTCGCCGGTGATCAGCCGCGCGTCGCGGACGTTGAGCAGCCAGTTCCAGAACCAACTGATCATGACATTCAGCCGGTTGCGGAACCCGATCAGAAAGGCGATGTGGACTCCGCCCCACAGCAGCCAGGCGAAGAAGCCGCCAAAGTTCCACGCGCCGATTTGCGCCACGGCCTTGGCCTTGCCGATCACGGCCATTGCGCCTTTGTCGTGGTAGACCAACGGCGGTCGCCGTTCGATGGGCACGTGGCCGGCCAACTCGCGGGCGATGATCCGACCGGCATGGCGTCCCATCTGGATCGCGCCTTGGGCGACGCCGGGCACCTGGACGCCCGTGTCGGCCGAGTGGGCGGCGGCCAAGTCACCGACGACGAACACCTCGGGGTGGCCGGGAATCGACAGATCGGGCTCGACGATCACGCGCCCCGCGCGGTCCAGCGGGACCCCCAGCGTTGCTCCGATCGGATTCGCCCGGACACCGGCCGCCCAGAAGACCGTGTCCACTGGAATGAATGTTTCGCCGACGTACACTCCGTCGTCAGTAATGTTCGTCACAACCGTGTTCAAGCGGACCTCGACCCCCATCCGTTCGAGGTCTCGCTGGGCGCGCGCGCTCAGTTTGGGCGAGAACGGCGGCAGGATGCGTGGGGCGCCCTCGAACAGGATCACGCGCGTGGTTCGTGTGTCGATGTGCTTGTAGTCGCGTGGCAGCGTCCTTCCAGCGATCTCCTTGATCGCGCCCGCCAGTTCGACCCCCGTCGGTCCCCCACCGACGATCGCGAACGTCAACGCCGCGCGCCGCGCTTCGTCGCTGTCTTCGTATTCCGCGCGTTCGAAGGCCAGCAGAATGTGCCGCCGCAGCGCGGTGGCGTCCTCGATGCTCTTCAAGCCGGGCGCAATCGCGGCCCATTGATCGTGGCCGAAATACGAGTGTGTCGCCCCGGCTGCCAGAATGAGATAGTCGTAAGGGATGTAGCCGTCAGCCAATAGCAACAACCGTTGATCTACGTCGACCCCCGTGACCTCGGCCAACACGATTTGACAGTTGTCCTGATTGCGGAAGACGGTCCGAATCGGGGCGCTGATATCCGCCGGCGACAGCGAAGCCGTGGCGACCTGGTACAGCAGCGGCTGAAACACGTGGTGGTTCCGCCGATCCACCAAGAGCACCTCGGCCTCGGCGGTGCGTAAAGCCTTGGCCGCTTCGAGGCCCCCAAAGCCCCCGCCCACGATGATCACCCGTGGCGCCATTTTACAGTCCTTTCTTGACATGCCAACGCGATGCGGATAAAAGTGCTGGATGCTGCGCGGTTCCCCGTGTCCGCTCGCGGATGGGCACGGCGCCCGCGCGCGTTGTGCGCGGCGAGCTTTGTTTTGCGGCGGATTCGCCGACACACAATCCACTAGCTCGCCTGCGCGATCGTCGAACCCGTGTCGGGCGGACACTGAACGCAGGTTCCCCACATCCTCGCATCGCCCTCTCTCGCGCTGCCTTGCCGTGCGGGCCAGGACGCCAAACCTTACGCGCGTGCTGGCAAATCTTGCCGCTGAACCGAGTTCCGCCGCGTTTTGCCGAACTTTCGCGGAGCTGGCTCGATCGTTTTTTCCAACGTTTCCTGTACCACAATATAGCGATTCGGACCGATTTGTGAATGCTCAGATTCTCTCGACCGTAGGCCTGATCGTAGGGATTTTCCTGACTGCGCTCGAAGGGAC
>JAVYAJ010000224.1:0-9101 GCA_032229885.1 Candidatus Anammoximicrobium sp.
CACGGGCGATTACATCGCGCCGGAGCAGGGCCAGGATGCGGGAAACGCCGACGCCCGATCCGACATCTACTCGCTCGGCTGCACGCTGTACTTCCTGTTGGCGGGCCAGGCGCCCTTCGCCGGCCCGCAACACCGTACATTTATCGAGAAAGTGGTGGCGCACGCAACACAGCCGTTCCCGCCGATTACGGCCGTTCGCGCCGACATTCCGGAGCCTCTGGTGACGATTCTCGAACGGATGACGGCCAAGTCGCCCACCGAGCGATTCCAGACGGCGGGCGACGTCGCCGCGGCGCTGGAGCAACTGACGGCGGCCAAGGGATCTCGGAACGCGAGCGCGCCACGGCTTCCACGGCTTGCTCGCAAGAGCTGGCTGCTCGGGGGATTCCTGCTGCTTGTTGCGACGTTAGTATTCCTGGGCCAACGCCACGGCGAACGCAGCGTCGATCCCGCGCAGAACAGGCTCGACCCGATCGAAGCCCAACGCGCAATCGAACCAGTCAATGCCGATTTCGGGCAGACGGCCGGGGACATCCGGCAAGCCCATGCGGACATGCAGCGCGAGCTTGACGCACCGCAGGCTCAATCGGCTGCAGCATCGGCGGAACGGTCGAAACCAGCGTCCCCGTCATCACCGCCCCCGTCATCACCGCCCCCGTCACCACCGACGCGCTCACTAGCGTCACCGACACCGCCGAAGGAAAGCGCCTCGCTTCGCGCCGATGCGCGTCAGAGCGACACATTCGACATCTGGCAGGTTATCGGACCGTTTCTGTACGCTTCGCGGGACGAGGCGTACGACGCAGCGCACGTGATCGAGCAGGAACCATTCGACGCGAATCGCCGCTTCGACACGCCGGAGGGTCCACTCGGCTGGCGGCGTTTCGAGGCGGCCCCCGCGTCTGCTGGCAAGATCACCCTGGTCGAGGCCGCCGGCGAAGCGCCGCCCGCGGGCCGCGTCGGCGTGTACTACGCCGTGTGCTGGGCCAAGTTCGCAGGCAGCCACCGTACCGTGAACATCCATTTTTGGACCTCGTGCGCCTACAAGCTGTGGATCAACCGCACTCCGATCAAAGGTACTCCGAACGACAACGGGGCGAGCTTCGGTGGTGGGATCTCAGCGCGCGGCGGCACGAGCGGATGGAACGAATTTCTGTTCAAGTTTGTCGTTTCGGCAAAGCGGAAAACCCGGGCCGATTTTCAGTTCGGTTTCCGACGCCCCGCGGACAGGTTCGGGCGGCCGCTCGACCAGCCGCTGCCGTTGATCACGATCGAACCGCCACAGGACCGCAAGGCCGCGGCGCCCAAATCCCCGTCCGACGATTCTCGTCGCGCTCAGCTTCCGTAGCTGCCACCATGGCCCGCGTCACGCGCGTACCCGCCATCGCCTGCTCTGGTGTTCGAGTTTTTGAGGCGATTTCCGGTGTACGTCCCGATGGACGTTGTTTTCTCTGCGCCCGACCCTACGTAATGATGATGTCGCTCAGCCGCAGATCGAACGGCTTGGAACGTAAACGTGGGTCATCGTGCGCCAAGCGATCAGACGACACTGGACCGTGTCCCAAAAATGGTGTTGCGGTTCTACGTTATATAGTTGAACGGCACTCGCGACAATCTTTGGGTTCACCGAACCGCGATCGACGCTGCCGATCACCGCCGGACTGGTGAGGAAAGTCGGCGTACGATGGGGATTGAGGACGGTCAACTGTGTGTTGTTCCGAAGACTTGGGCGAGCGGCCATCTGACTGCTGTGGCCCGTTGCCCCCGCATGAACGAAGCGTGTGGGGACGATGGACGCCCAATTTTAACCGTGTGCGGAGCCTTGTCTTATGGTTGCTTCTTACGAGGCTATGTCGATGACGCGATGCTTGTTGAATGTGTGCTGGCGAGGCGCCGCCGGGCTGATGGTGGCTGTCACGCTGGGATGCTCGAATGGTCACCAGCTTGATTCGCCGGCTCTGGAGGCACGTCTGGCCAATATCGAAGCAAAGCTGGACTCGTTTGTCGGCGTATCTCACGACGCTGATGTCCGCCTGAAAGAGATCGAACAAGCGATCACGGACCAGAAAACCTGGCCGGAGACTCTGGAGACGCGTCTCGCCAACATCGAGGCGAAGTTGGGCGCGCCGATCGGCGTGTCTCACGACGCCGATGTCCGCCTGAAAGAGATCGAGCAAACGATCGCGGACCAGAAAACCTGGCCAGCGGACAGCCACGCAGCGGAAGCGTTGCGAGATAAATTGGCTCAAATCATGGATGGCATGTCGCCGGCAACGCAAGAGGCCGCAATCGCCCGCCTGTGGCCGCTTCGTTGGGCGGTCCAAGCCTTTTGGACGCTCCGGCGGGCTGGGGGCGACGGCGAGGCCGACCCAGCCGGCATGGCCGACGAGTTGTATGCCGTCCTCGACGCGGCCCCAGAATCCTGCTCCGTCTCGCTTCGCCAGGAATTGGAAAGCGCGCGTCAGCGTGCAGAACAAGCTGCACAACGGGCTATGCGCCAACAGGTGCTGGACGCTGCCAAGGCTCTGATCAAAGACGAGAAAGCCGGGGACCCCGCCGAGGTGTGGGAAAACCTTCAACGCTTCGCTGAGGACGATAAAGATCAAGAGATTTCGGACACCCGCGACCAACTGAGGCGAGCGCTAACAGGTCGCGAGATCAAGGCGCGCTGCGACGAGCTACGTGCGCAGCATGGCCGAATCGGGACTGATCTCGACGAAGCGACTCGGCAAGCGGCGCTCACACGTCTGTACGAGGCCGCCGCAGGCTATCGGCTCGACATGTTGCTGGGACACCCAGAGGGCGCCAACGATCTGGACGACCTGAACAAGTTCATCGCCCAAGCCGGCGAAGACTTGCGCCGCCTAGCCAAGTCTTAGCAGGAAACGCGCATGCGACAGTATCAGAAGTGGGCGTTGGACCAGATCGCCGAGTTCGACAAGTGGGATTACGACCGAGTGCTAAAGGATGTAAAGGAGACCTATGCCAAGATGAAAACGGCCGACGAACCGCTGCGCTGGGAACTGCTCGAGGTCTTTCCGTCGCTGCGAACTCAGCTTGCGAAAGACATCGATCTCGAGATCCCCAAGGGCGAAATCTCGACGGAACTGCAGAAGAAGATCTACGAAAAGGTTTATGGGAAAATGCGATGGTCGAACGCCGAGGAACTCGCTTACGGCGCAACGCGGGAGGCCATGGTCAAGTTCTTGGCGCCGATCGATGAACATTTGCTGGACCGCCCGGTGCAGCAGTTGTTCGGCAAGTCCTATAGCCGAGGTTGGACCCGACTGGAAGGCCGCGACGACCAGTTGTTCGTGGCCCAACAGGCGGCCGTCGTGGTGAAACGTGGCCTGGCGGACAAGAACTGACGAGGAGCGATCATGCCTAGATTCTGTTGTCTGCTGATGTTGATCGTTGTCGCCGCGGAGGCGCGTGCCCAGGAAGCCATCGTAGCGCGGCCGGCGTACGGCGCGTCGTATCGTGAGATTCGAACATGGCACGAAAAGCAAAACCTGCTCGGGCCGACTCCGGAACAGCGTTTGAACAATCTCCGCACTGTCGTACGCGCCCGCGTCGGGCAACGCGGCTTGGAACGCCTGTTCGGCAACTTTACGGGACCCCGCAGCATCGACCCGCGGATTCCCGGGGTCGAACAGACCGTTCGGCTCAGTTCGTCATCCAATCCGAACATGGCCAAAGGCTATCGCCGCGCACTTCTCTACGCGACGAAGCTGCACCACGATCCGCGATTCGAGCTACTGGAATTAAACCGTCCCCAGCGCGGCGCCACGGGAAGACTAATCACCGACAAGGACATCTGGTACCGACATCTCGCCAGCGGCGCCATGGGTCGGATCGAAGTCAAAGACGTTAGTGTCGCATCGCAGCGAGCGAACTTGGCCTACTATCAACGCCAGATGGACAAAATGGCGGCCGAGTTCCGACGAACTGGCGAGCTGCAGGCGTGGATGAATCGGAAAGCGATTATCCCCGAGCTGCGCGATTATGCACGACAACGCGGAATCCCGACGTATGGGAACGTCGTCACTGGTGACGCCAGCGCACGGGTCTCCGGCAATATGTCGATGGACGAGGTTCTGCAGAAAAGCGCGCGTCATCACAATAGGATTGGCCTGGCTAGACGTATGGGCGCCGGCGCCCAGATCGGCTTCGGCGCACTGTTGCTCTCTCGATCGCTTCCCCTCGCCGTACACGATGCGCGGGTCCTGTTGGACGCGGAACAACGGAGCGCAATCGCAGCGATTCAGTTCGGCGAACACGCCGGCTGGGCTGTTTCCGGCGCATCCAGCCTGGGGTTGGGCACGGCGCAACTCGTCGCGACGTTCACCTCGAACGAACAACGCTTGGCGTCGCTCACGAGGGCCAGCAGGACTGGCGGAATGATCTGCGTCGCAGCCTTTCTGGCTGCCGAAGGTTTCTCGGTGATGCGGTACGCCCAGGGCGATATCACGCAGCGCCAGTTCTTGTCCGAACAGAGTTCCCTGGCCGCGGGACTGGGAGGCAGCGTGGCTGGAGCTTGGGCGGGCGCCAAAGTGGGCGCAGGCATTGGCGTATGGATTGGCGGCCCCGTGGGTGCTCCGGTCGGCGCGACATTGGGCGCAATCGCCGGCGGCGTTGGGGGTGGTTACACCGCGTCCGCAATCGCCCAGCACGGCCTGCAACGCTGGTTCGATCTGCGCGACGAACAGCAGGCGAGCGAGTACCAGCGGTTCTTGTATTCGCACTACTCGTTGGGAGGCAATTGACGGGTCTTCCGTAAGGCGTTTTCTGGAAGACACGAGGGCGAGTCACCGGGTGTGTGGGTTGCCGCTCGTTACGCGCTGAAGGAAAATACGTTTTAAAACGCCGAGGCGCAGAGAGCGCCGAGGATCGCCCCACGGCGCAACGGTGCTACTGTAGCGGCAACGCGTACGACCTCGTCTCCGATCGTCTCTAGCTCGGCGTTTTCCCGATCCGGCAGCCTGCCAGCGCGGGGCAATTTCTCGACAACGATGACCGCAACTTCGTCCCACGATTCCAGCTACGAACTCGAATCCATGCCCCGTCCTTCGGAAATGACTTTTCAAATCTCCCGGGTTATCTCGCCATCTAAGCCCGTTGCGGCCTATTGCAAGTCTGCGCCTCGTTTTCGTCGATATCATGGTTATTTTCCAAACCATGTCGTGCCCCCGATGCGCGTCAGCAGTTCGGATGGCGGCGCGAGCTTGTCGGTGGGCGAAAGCAAAGTTATAAACAGACGACAGCTTGCGCCCGGATGGGCTCGGCTAGAACGTGTGCCAGCGTGAAAGATCGAGCGAAAGTCAAGTCCCCTGCGAGGAAGCGGACCGAAGTCTGTCCGGCGAGCGGCTCGGGTGGCTGTGCAAAAGAAGTAGAGACCGGATTACGAGAGACCTCGAAACATGATTTGCGTCTGTGTTGCTCATGGCCGTCACAAGCGGACGATTGCCGAACACCGTTATCTCGCCGAGCGCGGCATCCGGCTCGTGGAACTCCGCGTAGACCACATCCGCTCGCAGCTCAGCATCAAGCGGCTGCTGGCCGACCGGCCGTGCCCCTGCATCATCACGTGTCGTCGCCAGCAGGACGGCGGCCAGTGGACCGGCAGCGACGCCGCCCGCGAGATGATCCTGCGCACGGCCATCGTCGAAGGGGCGGACTATGTCGATCTGGAAGAAGACATCGCCGGCAAGATTCCCCGCTATGGCAAGACCAAACGGATCATCAGCTATCACAATTTCCGTGAGATGCCGGATGACATCCACGAGATCCATGCGCGGATGCGCCAACTGGATCCCGACATCATCAAGCTGGCCACGATGACGCATCATCCCAGCGACAATGTGCGGATGCTGCGGCTGATCAAGGACTCGCCGATTCCCACCGTCGGGATTTGCATGGGCGAGATCGGCACGCCCACGAGAATTTTGGGCGGCAAGTTCGGGGCGCCGTTCACGTATGCGTCGTTCCATGCCGAGCGGACGATCGCGCCGGGCCAGGTCGGCTATGCCGAGATGCGTGACGTCTATCGCCATGACAGCATCGGGCCGGAAACCGAGGTCTACGGGTTGATCGCCGATCCGGTCGCTCAGAACACAAGCCCGTTGCTGCACAACCTCGGTTTTGCCGACGCCGGGATGAACAAGGTTTTCGTGCCGTTCCGCGTGCCGCGCGACGAGTTGGCCGAATTTATCCGCGAGAGCGCCGAGCTGGGCATCAAAGGTTTGGCGGTGGATATCCCGCACAAAGACGACATCCTCAAGCATCTGAGCAAGGCCGACGGGATCGTGCGCAGCATCGGCGCAGCCAACACGCTCGTCTTCGACGGTCGCGAGATCGTCGGATACAGCACGGATTTTCGCGGATTTCAGGATGCGCTGGACACCGTGTTTCACGAAGAGGAGCGAGGACGACCGCTGGTGGGCCGCGTCGCGCTGATCCTGGGCGCCGGCGGCATTTCCAAAGCCATCGCTTATTCGCTGAAGCGGCGAGACGCCGATGTCGTGCTGACGTCGCGGACTCACGAACGCGCGTTGCTGCTCGCGGAAAAGCTCCGCTGTCGCACCGTGCAGTGGTACGAGCGAACGAAGATCGAACCGGATATCCTGGTGAACGCGACGCCGATTGGCGCGCATCCCAACGTGGACGAATCGCCCATCGACCCCAAATATCTGCGGCGCGGAATGGTGGTGGTCGACACCGTCTCGAACCCCGAACAGACCTTGTTGATCAAGACGGCGCGCGAGGTGGGCTGTCGCACGGTGACGGGAATCGAAGTAGCGGTGCGAAACGTCGCCGGGCAATTCGAGCATTTCACGGGACGCCCGGGGCCCGTCGATCTGATGCGGACGGCGCTGCAACGAGCCATCGGGCCGGCCAAGTGGGACGATTGACGCGGCGTGGCAGGCCGCGGCGATCACGTCGTCGCAGTTGGAAAACGAGCGGCGCGCCCCGGGCGTGGCATCGTTGTTCTGCGCCGCCCGGTCCCGTCGCCCGGGCGGCTACTGCGTCGCAGACGATCGCGCTGCGGCGTTCGTCTCGGAAAGGGGCTTGCCAAAGTGCTCGCCCAGGCGGCGTTCGGTGGCGGCAACTGCGCCGGCGAGGTCCGCGTCCTCGAGCTTGCCCGCCGCCCGTAGCAGCGAGGCCAGTTCCGCCAGCGTGGCGCGCGAGAGCTCCGGATCGTACAGCAGCATCAGGCGGCGTTCCACCAGATCGTCGAGGGTTGTAACCCACTCGTGCTGGATGATCCACTGCACGAGCGAGCGCGGCAAGAGCGTGTCCGCCACGCAGGGCCCCGGCCGTTCGCCCAGCGATTCAAGCACACGCGCTGTGCGGCTGCCACACAGGGTCCAGATCGCGCGAATGCCAGCAGGCGACGTCTGGAATCGGTTGGCTAACTCCTGCCGGGCGGCGGCAAGCTCGACGTCGCCACCCGGGTACGCTTCGCCGCCCGGGATGGGTCGCTGTCGGGAATTCGCACTTGGCTGTCGCCCCAACCGACGCAGAATCGTCTCGGCCGACTGTTCGGCCAGCGAACGGCAGGTGGTCAGTTTTCCACCGACGATCGAGTACAGCGGCACGCTGCCGCCCGGATGCTCCTGCATCCAGTGGCGACGCGTGACCGAGGCCGGCGCCCCGCCGCCCGTGCGCGGCAACGGCCGGACGCCCGCATAGCTCAGGTGGATATCGGCGCGCGTCAAGCCAACTTGGGGAAACAGTTCGTCGACCACCGCGACCAGATAATCCAACTCGGCCTCGGTCGCGACGACGGACGCCGGGTCGCCGGCAAACGGAATGTCGGTCGTGCCCACCAGTGCGCCTTGATCCCACGGCAGAACGAATACCGGACGGCCGTCCGGCGCTTCGGCGTACACTCCCTGGCCGCTCAAAGCCTCGACCAACGGTCGGTGGAACGTGAGAAAGTGGCTGCCTTTCGTGCCGCCGATCAACGGCGACGCCGCGACCCCCAGGTGTTCCAGCGTCAGATCGACCCATGCACCGGTGGCGTTGACGATTGCGGCGGGATCGATGACCCGTGTCGGATCGCCGTCCGGATGGCCTGTGGGACGAGCTTCCAAACGCCCATGGCGCTGGTGGACCTGGGTATAAGTAAGCAGCTCGAAATGCGTACCATGCGCCTCGGCCAGTGCGCGGGCGTCCTCGGCCAATGCCACGACAAACCGCTCGGGATACAATATCTGTGCGTCCCAGTAGGCGCACAGCCAGCGGTAGCGCCGTGGATCGACCGGAATCGCGTTCTGTGTACCGACGCGAAACGCCGTGTGGCGCGGCAGGCGCGAATCGCGGGCGTACAGATCGTAGAATGTCAGGCCGGCGCGGACCAGCCACAAACCCCGCTCGGCGCTCCGCGCCTCGCCGCCCAAAAACCGGCGAATCGGTGGTCCCCATCCGCCGGTTCGCCGCGAGATGGGAATCTGGAGACGCAGCGGGCGGACATACTGCGGCGCCAGTTGCAGGAGTCGATTGCGTTCCTCGAGCGATTCGCGGACCAACGAAAACTCGCCATATTCGAGGTACCGGAGTCCGCCGTGAATCAGCCGCGACGAATAGGCCGTCGTGCCACACGCCACATCGGCCGTGTCGACCAGCACGACATCGACGCCATTCAGAGCCAGCTCGCGAGCCAAAGCCGCTCCGTTGATGCCTGCGCCTAAGATCACGACCGGCCGATTGTCAGCGTTCATCGTCACTACTCGCATTCTAAACGCGGCCGGCAACCGCAACCCAATCGCGTACAACTTGTCTACGAGATGCGTGCGTGGCGCATCGAACTCGTCCCTGAAGACGCGAACGCAAGGTCCGCCCACAACCCGACAACGGCGGGAAAAACATCAAAGACGACCATGGATCGCCGGATCAAGGCCTCGCATCCGCCGATTACCCCAAAACCAGCCGGTCTATGATCCCGACCGGTGCGTGCGGCGCGCATCATACGGCCTCCGACTCGACGCAAGCGACGGGCGCCGCACACGGCGCACACGCGTTGCGCACGCCAAATATAGCGTACACGAGGTGATCTGTCGTCGCCTGTCGCGTCGGCCCCGTCGAACGTCGGTCACGTC
>JAVYAJ010000225.1:0-10639 GCA_032229885.1 Candidatus Anammoximicrobium sp.
CAACGCCCCAGGAGGTAGAGACGACAGCACCTCTGTTGGCTGAAGGCCACCGTCACCGTAGCCTGGGGCAACGCCCCAGGAGGTAGAGACGACAGCAACCCTGTTGGCTGAAGGCCAACATCAACGTGTCACTCCTGCCCGCATGAATATGGCCTTCGGCCAAACAGAACCAGCGGCGATCTGCGTTCAAACGGGCAATAGCCGAAGCGGCCGTGGTTTAAGAAATTGACCGCGACGGAGCGCGTCCCTCCAGAACGGCCCACTGTCCCGCGTTCGTTGTCCAGCCATTTCGATTGCCATCTATCTCGGCCCGGCTCGTTTTTGGGGCATCTGGGACGACTTGCCGCTCCATGTCCCATCACTTCCGATTTGTGGCCCTGGACTTCGCGCGTGCCAGAAAAACTGCGCAGTTTGCGGTCCATAGAAAACATGCAACGTCTGTACGACGTGTATCAAAGACAGTGTTGATGCCGGTTGAAATGGTCGAACCTAATCAAGTGATTCCACCGGTTTTTCCGTTGCCCGTTGCGCAAACGGAAAACTGAGCCGCGGGGACGCTTCGGGAGGGAAGGGCTATGGCCGCGTGGGGAAAGACCGTTCGAGCGATTATCGCCGTTGTTTGCCTGACGGTGATTGCCCAGGCGCAATCACTCGTGGCAACGCGCGTTGTGGCGGCCAGCGAATGCCGGACCTGTCGTGATCCGTGCCAATGCCCCGCGCCCGAACCCGTGCTCGAGACGCCCTTCGGCGCCAGCCTGTTCTGGCAAGATCCGTGTGGCAATGGCTATCGCGACGAGCTGATGCCATGTTACGTACACAACTCGGGACCGCCGACATGGTTCGGGTCCGCCGAGTTTTTGCCGCTGATCCGAGACGAGAGCGGTTGGATCCCGTTCCAGGCGGTGGCGTATCGCGACGTCGAGGTGACTTCGACAACGCCTCCGTTGGCGACGGTGACCTTTCGCCGCGAAGCCGTGCTCAGCACGTCCGACTTCGACAACGATTTCTCGCCCGGTTTGCGGGCGATGGTGGGACGCGCATTGGGCGATTGGTACCGCGTCGAGTTTTCGTATCTGGGGTCGTACTCGTGGGACGAGACGGCGACAGTTCGGCGTCAGTCTGATCTCATCCTGGGAAGTATGCTGTCGCCATTTTCCAGTTTCGGGAACCCTGGTGGGCCGTACAACTTGGACCCGTTGACCAGGCAAGTGGTGACGCCGCCGAATCCCGGCGATCCGCTCGATCCGCTGCTCGATCCCTTGAAGCCAGTGCCTGGAATCGACTACAACGGGTTCGCCCGAGTCAGTTTTTCCTCACGCTTGGACGCCGCCGAGGCGAATATCCGCCGCCGTTTGTGTGTGGCGACGGGACGGTATTATCACGGCGAGGCGTCGTGCCTCGTCGGTCTGCGATATCTGAAGCTGAGCGAAGAGTTCGGCTACGAGGCTGAGCCGGCGATCGTTGTCATCCCCGTCCCCGTGGGACGTCATGAAGTCAACGTCACCACCGACAACGATCTGATCGGCCCACAACTGGGCGCCATGGCCCAGATGTTGGTGCACGATCGGGCGTGGATCGATGTCGAGCTAAAAGGCGCACTGTTGTTCAGCGATGCGCGAACCAGCGTCGGTGTCAAGGCAGATTCCGGCAACTTTGAGACGAAGTTTTTCGGCAGCCATAACTCGACTGCCTTTCTCGGCGACCTATCTGTCAACCTGAACTACCAAGTCGCCCCGTCCCTGACGATCCGTGCGGGCTACAACGCCTACTGGCTCACAGGCGTCGCCCTGGCGACGGAAAACTTCGTCGCCAACGCGACACAGTTGCCGTATATGCTGTTGAACAACGATGATCGGGCCCAGGTTGATCACCGCGGCAGCGTGGTGTTTCACGGCCCGAGTCTGGGAATCGTGCTAACCCACTGATCGAACCGTTTCGACTTCGTCCGGGATGCCTGCCTCGCCGCGCCGACGCCGGGGTAAGATCGCGAATCGCGCGGCGGCGGGCCAGCCCACAGACGCTCAGCCCAACTCGTCAGCATAACCGTATTTCTCGATATATCCTGCCCAGCGGGTGCGGATGGCGGCGCGGATCTCCGGCTCGAGTTCACCGTGTCGGTTCGGCTGGTAGGCTTCGCGTTGGCCGAGGAATGCGGTCAATCGCTCGTGGATTTCGTCGTGCCCGCCCAGTTCGAGCTGCGCATAGATCTGCTCGATCTGGCCCAGCGGATCCGCGACAAGATCTTCATAACGGACGTCGATGATTTGATTCGACGCCAGGTGAACGCGTTGCGTTTCGAACGCCCCGTACATCCGCTCGAACGCCTCGAAAATATACGCGTCCAAGTTCTCGTTCCGAGGGATCTGCAGCCCTTGAGCCATGTCGAGCGCAGGCCAGAGACGGCGCGTCGAAGCGAACAGCGTCTCGGGGTTTCGCGTGATGTGAATGAATCGGGCACCGGGAAACAGCTCGGCCAACACCCGGATCCGGCCGGTGTGCGGCGGCGACTTGAGAATCAGCGGCTTTTGTTTGTAATAGGTCATCGCCCGCACGAACCACGTCATGTCGCGTTTCCAACGCCGCAACAGGTCCGGCGCCACGCCCTGCATGTCCAGCAGCTCCATGAAGCATGGCGGTTCGTTGGGAAAAACCATTCGCCAGTATGGGGTTGGGCACCCCAGATTTCCCAAGGCGAATTCATCTTCCTGAGGGTAATACGCGCCGGTCAGCACGTTGTCCATCGGCCGTTGCTTGGGCAACAGCAGGTGGATCAACCGGGGCAGCGTGCGGCGGCTGACCAGAAAGTGATTCGGCGCAAAACACTCGTAGGTCGTGGGGAACGCATAGCGTTCGTCTTGGACCAGCAGTTCGTGCAAGTACGTCGTGCCGCTCCGCCAATGCCCGATGATGAAGATCGGGGGCTGGTCGATCTCGGTCTCGGCAACCCGCTTGTGATAAACGGCGACCTGGACCAGCCGCAGCAGCGAATTGATGACCGTGACCATCGAGACCGTTGCGACCAACCCCAAGCGCGCGGGGTGGATGCGAAAACGGTTGCGAGCCAATAGCCGCAGCCAGTCGCTGACCAACATCCCGTGCCAGAATCGCGGAGACCATGCCGGGTAGGAATTCGTCGAGCCGCGCGTCTTGGTCGGCCGCGGCGTTGCACAAGCTATATCAGACATGAATCCGTCGAAGTGCTGGTGGAAGGTACAAATGGGCGGACCCTGCATCCGGATCCGGCGCGCCGCCAAACACGCATTCTACTCGGGATGCGGTTGCGTGCCGAGAGCAGCTTTTGACAAACGATGCACGCCGCAGGCTGGCTTGTCTGTCGGTTTCCATTACACTTTTGGCGGAATGCCCATCGCCCCGTGACCTGGTTCAGGAGAGCTGCTCGCATGGCGTCCTCGTCGATGTCTCGCTTCGTATCCTTCGGCTTGCTGATTGCGATCATCCTGATCATCGGCGGGCTGTTCGTGCACCTCATGGCGTCGTTTCTGGTGCCGCTGTTTCTGGCGGTCCTGTGCGTCGTCATCTTTCGCCCGCTGCACGCCTGGATCGAGACTCGTTGTCGCGGCCATGCCCATCTGGCGGCGGGGCTGACGACGGCCGCCATTCTGTTGATCGTATTGGTCCCGGCGTTTTCCATCGTCACGTTGGCAGCGGTCGAGGGCGCCGCGATCTTTTCGACGCTCGAAGTCGGCACGATCCACGATCGAGTCGCCAAGCTGCGCAGTCGATTCGACTTGGAATTGCCGTTGGAGGACGAGATTCAAGCGGTCGACATGATCCTGCGTCGGCTGGCGCAAAGAACCGCGGACTCGACGGCGGCACGCGCCGGATCGGTGGACCACCCACAACGGTCCGCCGAACAGGAGCAGCTCGTGACCGCGACCGAGAGGCTGGCGCAGCGGGCAGCGCAATCCGATCGCTTTGCGGACGTAAACATGGAGGCTCTGCTGCGCGATGTCCACGCGCTGGCGACCCTGGCGCCCGGGTCCGAGGCCGACGGGGATTTGCTCGCCGCGGCCCTCGGCCATCTATACGAAGTCCGCATCGCTCTGTGTGGCGGCCCGTTTCGGGCTCAACTCGTGAATTGGGCCAATCCCGGCGACGCGGAAATTCAACGCTGGCGCGGGTATATCACCGACGAAATGCAGGCCTGGATGATGGCTGCCGGCGGGGCGACCACGACCTTCGCTGGCCAGGTGATCCTGGGTGGATTCGTGATGGTCATGGGCATCTATTTCTTCCTGCTGGACGGTCCGGCCATCATCGAGACCTTGATGCGGCTCTCGCCGTTAGACGATCGGTACGAACGTGAGTTGATCGCCCAGTTCGACGGAATCAGCCGCGCGGTTGTCTTGGCCACGCTGTTGTCGGCCGTGGCTCAAGGCGTCTTGGCGGGCCTGGGCTACTGGATGGTTGGGCTGCCTTCCGTCTTTCTGTTCACGCTGCTCACGATGCTGCTGGCCTTCGTGCCGTTCGTCGGAGCGGCGGCCATCTGGGCGCCCGTCAGCCTGTGGCTGTACGTGGTCGATGAACGCACGTGGCCGGCCATTCTGTTGGCAGTCTACGGCGCAGTGCTCGTCTCGAACATCGACAATGTGATCAAGCCGTGGGTGCTGCAAGGTCGATCGAAGCTCCACCCGCTGTTGGCCTTGCTGAGCGTCATGGGAGGCATCCAGGCGTTGGGGGCGATCGGAATCCTGGTCGGCCCCATGATCGTGGTCTTTCTCCAGACGCTGCTGAACATCTTGCGCCAGGAACTGGCCGCGGGGTCGAGCGATCTCGGCGGCGACGCGCACCGCGTAAGTCCCGGGAACATCTGAAACCGCCGGGTGTTGCTGCACGACGGAAAAGAGATCGCGGCCTTGGACTACGAACCTCGATCCCTGTGGCCTTGGCGATGGTTCGCCCTCGAGGGACGCGTTCCCGTGTGCCCGGCGTGCCTCCGTCCGCCCTTGCGCGGCTGCGCACCACGGGGCGTGCGTCGTCAAGACGAAAAGCCAGGGGCTCCGTCATCGCCAGACCGCGAAATTCTCACACTCTGCTGAGTGCGACCAGTGCGTTGCCCAATCATGATTTTCGCGTTGCCGCAACCGCCAGCGGATGGAATTCGGGCGGCCCGACAATCGTGGCTATCGCAGCGTTTCGCGCGGACAACCCGCTAGCCGCCGCAGAGAGCCACCGGAAGAACTTCCTTCGAATAGATCAGATCGGTCAACGTTTGCAGCGCCAGATTGGTCTGAGCGTCGCGGCGCACGAGGCGGCCGGTTGCGCTCAGACGACAGCCTTGACGCCACTGTTCCGTATCGACTCGCAGATGGAATGCGTCGCCCAGGGCGCCGTTGGTCGGGGTAGACCAGCCGGGCAGATGATCCAGGTCGAGTCGCGCGCCCGGCTCGAGCGTCCGTTCCGGCAGTTGGACGCGGCAGCGCCACAACTCCTGTTTGTCGCGATGCCCGCCTCGATAGCGAAAGTGGAACGTGAGGATCAGATCGCGCTGGCCGCCCAGATCGACCGAACGATCGGTGTACTCGTTTGCGAGGGTCGCACGCAATGGGACGACGGCGCCCGGCGCGATCGAGGCCGACGAGCCGACGATCGACAGCGTCAGGCCCCGTTCAGGCCGCGCGCCATCCGCTGGCCCGCGGCCCAGCCCGATATCCCAAGCGGCGGGCGACAGAAGATAGTCGGGCAGCGACAACGGGGCGCCGTGGTCGATCGCCGGACAGTCGGGCAGCGAGTGGCCGAATTGATCGAGTCTCGGCTTGGCCGCCAACGAACCCTGTTCGAGGCCTAGGGCGTGGAACGTTTGGACCTGGCTGACGCTCAGGTCCAGATTCCGTGACCACGTGAGCGGAGTTCGCCAGTCGGTCTGGTTGTCCACGAACAGATTGTGGCGTGCGCGGAACCCGGCGTCGACGAAGGCCGAAATCTTCTCGTCGCCGTCGCGCTCGCCGACCAGGCACACGGCCACGTCATTCGCGCGAAAGATATTGTTGGCCAGGTCCGGTCGATCGGGAATTGCGTACACGTTCCGCATATTGAATCCGGTCGCGCAGCGTTCGATCAGATTGCCCCAAACACGGTCGCCGTGCGTCGTGCCCAGACTGATCCAGACGCCCCGTGTACAGTCCGAGATGCGATTGCGCCAAACCAGATAATGGCCACGGTCGGTCTTGCCAGCCCCCGGCCCGCTCGAACGCTCGCCCGTGATGGCGATTCCATTCTCCTGATCATAGATCCGCGAGTTCATCACGACCAACTCGCGGACCGCCCCCTTGGAGCCGACGCCCAAGCCTCCGTTGAAGATCTCGCAGCCATCGACTGTGTTGGGGCCGTCGTCGCCACAGTCGATCGTCGACAGGGTATGCGAGTTCGAGCCGTGGTCGCCCCAATAGAAGGAATCGTGAATCCGGCAGTTGCGAAAGGCCGAGTGCGAACAGCCGGAGAAATCGGCGTTGTACGAGTTGTCGACCGAGTTCGAACAATGTGCGATCTCGCACCCCACGACCTCGCAATGGTCGGCCGTGATCTCGCAAACCACGTGTTGGCCGAACAGCATGTGCAGTCCCTCGACGCGGATCCAGGGCCGGTTTACGTTCATGACGAAGTTCTGCGAGGCCTCGAGGCGGTGGTTGTCGGGCGAATCGCTCGCGCGGCACCACACGTACAACCACTGGTCGTCCTGAGTCCACGTTCCGGGAGTCTTCAGTTCCGACAGCGGCGGATCCTCGCGCCGGCTCCAGTTCGGTCGCGGATGCGTCAGTCGTTCCGCATCCTCGTACAGGCCGCGCACGTGTTTCGGTGGATGCTGTACGCGCCAGATGTTCCGGGCGTGTCTCTCCCAACCGGTCAAACGTGTCGAGCCCAACAGGGCGACGTACGCGCCGGGCGCGGCGCACAGCGTGATCGGCCGCCCCGGCTCGCCCGCCCGAGGAAACGTGATCGGCCGATCGAGGCGATACTCGCCGGCCCGCAGGACAACTCGATCGCCCGGCGCAGCCTGCGCCAGGCCCGCGGCCAGGACATCATTGGTCAGACCTTCGGTCGGCGGGTTTACCGGAATCTCCGTTGCCCGCGCGACGGACATTCCGACCAACGCCGCCGCGATCAGCGCAACACGGACCAGAGGGGCTTGATTCACGAGTTTCATCAGATCCGCGGACGCGTCTCCGTCCGCCTCCGAGAGATTTACCGACGCGGTCCAACGAACCGCGGTTGCACGCTGGCGAAGCGTACCGATGTTAGACGGTCGATCTACGATGTGCCATCAGAGAGCCTGCTAAATCCGGGGACGCGTTCTCGACGGCGGATGTCCGTCGCCAGCGCGTTGCGATTCAGGACCACGTCGAGCGAAGCGCCCCCAAGCCCGTGTTGCGAAAAGCGGGATCGGGTCGTTCCGTCGGTTTGCTTCGGGCGACGAGCTTGGGCCGCTCGTCCAGATCCGTTTTAGCGTGCGATCCGTTTTATCGTGCCGATCGTTCCAGCCTGTAATTGGTGACGTCCTCCCCGAGATTTTTATCAACTAATCAAATCTGTATTTTCCGCGGAATCCTCACACGATGGATGCTCGTCACCTTCACAACGGCCGTCTCCTGGAAATCGGATTCCCATCGGATCGCTTTGTCTAGGGATTGATTTCGTCGTGCGGCACGCAACGGCGGTTCGGCGAGGGCTCATCGCGGCCTGGCCGGCACACCGGCCGTCAACTTGCCCGATTTATCGCCACGTCCGACTGCGTACGCCGCGCGTAAGCTACGTTTAACAGAGCATCGAACACTGTGCTCGGAGGCTGGTTCCAACAAAGAATGCGCGCCGTGATGACAATGCGGACAATGCGTAGGAACGCAGCGGACGCAGCGGAGAACGGGCGCTCGAACGTCGGAACCTGCGTCGGAGCGCCAGGCTGACGTCCGCTGGAAACAGTCTCGTTCCAAGCAACCTGAGGCACGAAGTGGCGCACGGTTCGAAGCTTCCTCGCTCCGGCGGCCTGGCTTCCGGATAGGCGTTGTCGAACCGTATGCTCGAACAATCAGACGCTAACCCCGATCGCAAGTTGGACAAATGACCGATAATCCACTGGCCACCCCACAGACGACCTCCGTTCCGACGCCAGGGCTTCGGCACTCGGACGGGGGCTGGCTGGCGGTCGTGTGCGCCCTCAGTCTTGTCTACATGAGCTTCTTCATTTGGCGGGGCTGGATTCCGCACGACGAGGGCTTGTTGGCGCAGACGGCCGAGCGAGTTCTGGACGGCGAACTCCCGCACCGCGATTTTGACGATTGCTACACGGGCGGGCTCGCCGTGCTGTATGCGGCGGCGTTTCAGGCGTTCGGCGTCAAGCTGACATCCATTCGCATCCTGTTCTTCCTGGCAGCCGCGGCCACGGTGCCCCTGATGTTCAGCTTGGCTCGACGGGCTGTTTCCCCGCGCGCGGCCGCCCTATGTACCCTGCTGTGCCTCACCTGGAGCGTGCCCAACTATTTTGCCGGGATGCCCAGTTGGTACACGATGTTCTTGTCCGTCACGGGTATTTGGGCCTTGGCTCGCTTTTTCGACTCGGGTCGAGTCACGTGGATCGTTCTGGCGGGGGCGTGCGGCGGGCTGGCCCTGTTGGTGAAAGTGACCGGGCTATATTTCATTGCGGCCGCGTTGATCGCTTTGGTCTATCACGAGCAGCGCCGGGCACGCGAAACGTATGGCCCGGATGCTTTGCGATCGTCGGTCATGCTTGTGCGAACCGTCCTGGTCGCCGGGGGCCTGCTGGCCTGTGTTGCGCTGCTCTTGCGGCGAATGTGGCAGCCCATGGACGTCATCTATTTTGTGATTCCGACCGTTGCCATTGGCGAAGTGATCGTGTGGCACGAGTGGCGCGTGGCTCGGGGGCCGACATGGCCTCGGTTCCAACAGTGGTCGCTGTTCTGGGGGCTGTTCGGATTCGGAGTCGCTTTGCCCGTGGCGTGCTTCCTGGTTCCGTATGTCGTTCGAGGCGGGGTGATCGATCTGTATCTGGGCGTGTTTGTCCGTCCCGCCGAGAGATTTGAGCTTGCGGCCTTCGAGATGCCGAAGCTGATTACCCTGGTGACGGCGATCCTATGGTTAGTCCCCCTGGCGTGCGCACGAGCCCTGGGTAGCACGCGCACCGTATCTGCCGCTGTTTTCGGGGCGTCGTTCACGATGTTAGCCGGTGTCGCTTTGCTTTGGGCCTGCCGTTATCCGCTGGGATACGACGTCGTCTGGTGTTCGGCTCGCAGCGCCCTACCCCTTATCGTCACCGCTGCCTGTATCTTGATCGTGCTCGATGGTCGGGCAGCGGAGACCCATCCGCGGCGGATGGAGCTCTTATTCACACTGGCCAGTTCCGCACTGCTGTTATCACTGCAGCAATTTCCCTTTGCGTTGGCAATTTACTTTCTGTACGGTGCGCCATTGCTGATTTTGACGGCCGTGTACATCCTCGCAGGGTTGTGCCCGGAGAGACAGCGAGTCGGCTGGTGTTTGGCTTGGTTCTACCTCGCCTTTTCCGTACTCTGGATGAACCCGGCTTTCAATTTAGGATTGACGAAAGGCTATGTTCGCGACGCTCGCCAGATCGAGCTGACCCGAGCTGGC
Organism: Candidatus Anammoximicrobium sp.; assembly: GCA_032229885.1. Taxonomy (GTDB): domain Bacteria; phylum Planctomycetota; class Planctomycetia; order Pirellulales; family Pirellulaceae; genus Anammoximicrobium. The sequence continues at coordinate 9,625 of JAVYAJ010000225.1, forward strand.
CTGATCGTTCCCGACGGCCACGCCCAACTCTACGAGTCGCTAGTCAAGCTCATTCAGCAACATTCCTCGCCCGGCAACGACATTTTGGCGTTTCCCGACTGTCCGGAAGTTTGTTTTCTGGCCGAACGTAGGAATCCGACGCGGAGGCTGTTCGATTTTCTGACGCCGGTGAACTTCCGGGCCGACGACATCACGCACATTTTGGAAAATGAATCCGTTTCGGTAGTGGTAATCCATTTGGAGCCTGAGTTTTCAGAGCATGTCGAACCAGAGTTAGTTCGCCTCGTTCAGCGTCATTATCCGGCTCGACAACGCGTGGGCCAGTTCGTCGTGCACTGGAAACCGGGCGCATCAACTCGCAAGGCAGAGTAGGCTGCACCCCAGTTTGCGAGTCACCATTCTACCGTCGGCGCACGTCGCCCCGTCGGCGCACGTCGCCCCGTCGGCGCACGTCGCCCGTCGGAACGCGTCGCCGGTCCATGCTGCGCGCGGTTGAGATGGCGCCGTTCATCGCAACCTGAAACTTAACGCGGGCTGTCGTCCGCAACCCAAGAATCTGTTTGGCCGAAGGCCTCCGATCACCGTAGCCTGGGACAACGCCCCAGGGCTGACGCCGCGCGTGCCTCTCTTGGCCGAAGGCCATATTCATCCGGGCCGCGGTGGCACGTTGATGTTGGCCTTCGGCCAACACGGTTGCTATCACCTCTGACTCCTGGGACGTTGCCCCAGGCTACGTTGGTGATGGCCTTCGGCCAACACGATGCTGGTCGTCCGTGCTGCGCAACAGCCCTGCAAAACCAATTCCGCCTAAACTCCGCAGTTTTCGGCTTTTGGGCCGCGCCCGGGCGCAGCCCACCCCCTCCCCGCCTTGCTGGCGTGAGCTCGACCGTGTCGTGCTCATCGGATCAAAAGGGCTGATTAGAGTCTTAGTTCGTATCATGCGCGCACGGTGCGCGCATCTTGTACAGTGGTGTGTACAGTACACGTGTGGGTTAGTGGCACGGGAATGGGTTAG
>JAVYAJ010000226.1:0-5112 GCA_032229885.1 Candidatus Anammoximicrobium sp.
GTCGTCCTCGTCCCACGAATCGTTGTCGTCCTCATACCACGCGCCCCGCGCGTCGATGCTCGCCTGCGCCTCGATTATGTCGTCCAGCTTGGCCAAATTCTGTTTCGCGATCTCGAGGGCCTCTTTGGGCATGGGCAGACGCGCCGTTTCGTGCAGTGTCAGCGCCGACTGAAACCACTTTCGCGTCTCCGCCGGGTGTTCGCGGTAGGACCAGCTTTGCATTTCGGCGATCCCCATTTCGAGCGCCATCATGGGGTCGTCGGGAAACAGTGCGACGCCGCGCGTGGTCATTGTCTTGTGTAGGCCGGTGCCTCGCCAACCCCCGATTTCGCGCAGAAACCTGAGGACGTACCGGAGATCCTCGCAGCGCCAAGTCACCTCGGTGCAACGGTGGAGATAATCCTGCACCAAGCGGCAGTGCGTAGCGAGGTTGGTGTATTTGAGTTGCTTGGCGACGTACGGAAACAGCGCTCGCGTCAGATGTCGGGCCGTCTCGCTGCAGCACGGTCCGGCCACCGAGGCCTTGAAGCGATCGCCGAACAGGGCTTTGATCTCGCGTTTCATCCCGAACTGCGAGGCGTACATGTGCATGACCATCCAGATCGGCGTCGGATCCGCGAGCTTGGCCAGCGCAGCGGCCACATATTGCTCGCCCACGTCCACGTTGTTCGCCTTGTATTCGATCGCCGCCCGCAGCAGATCCACCCAAAACGGCTCGACCTCCGGAGGAACGGCTTGCTGCATCTGTTCCCATTCGTGCCGCGCCGCGGCGAACTTGCGCTTCTTGGTGCACTGTCGCAGCATGGCGATGCGCTGGCTCCACATCAACACGGCCGTCTCGGGGTCGCGCGGCGCCAGCCGTTGGGCTTCGCGGGCGTGGCGTTCGGCCTTGTCCGGCTGGTCGGACTCCAAATAGTAAGAGGCCAGCCAGACGTGCGCCGCATGATCGTCGGGCACGCGCTTCAGCAGTTTTTGATACGTCTTGACCGCTTCCCTCTCCCGGTCCAACACCAGGTATTGAGTGGCTAGTTTGTGGTAGATCCCGGCGAGCCGCGGGGCGTGTTCGATGGCCCGTTCGTAGTGCCGCACCGCGGATGCGCGAATGGTATGATCGAGGGGTGTGATGGCGAAAGGGCTCGGGAATGGATTCCGCGCCCGCGCGGCGTCAGCCGCATCGACCGTTCGATCCGCCAGCCGTTGATATATCAAGGCGATCGCCAGACGGCACTCGTCCGGCGGCAGGATGTCGCCCCGCGTCAGATCGTCGATATACGCCTTCCAGCCCGTCTCGGCCGAGTCCCAATCGAACTGCGGATCGTGCTCGGCGCGAAACGCGCGAGCCCGGTTCCAACGCGGATCCAACCGCGGCGGCGGCGCGATCTGGATCAAGCGATTCAAGTGGTTGCCGCTATCGTCTCGAACAAGCCGTTTCCAGAGGATATCCGTGACCTGCTCGATCAGCGCCGCGTGCGTGCTCCGATAGCGTGTGACGAAATCGCGCAGCGCCGGAAATAGCTTCGACCAGTGCCCGGCCCGTGCATAGTCGCCGATGATCTTGAGCTGGTCGAGCGCCGGGTCCGCCTCGACCGCATACCGCAGCCGCCGCAAACCGCTCTCGACATCGAACGCCGCTTGGTCCGCGCTCAGGTGGCCCGCGTGAATCAGCAGGGTCCGGCTGATGCGAAACGCCGAACGCCGTGCGTCCAGCCGGTCCCAGTTGGCGCGCGCTCGCTCGATGTCGCCCGCATAGAACGCGATCAACCCGCGGACGAACAGCCGCCAATCCGCGTGGGGGCTGCGGCGAGAAATGTCGTTCAGCAGTTCGAGCGCGGTCTGGTCCTGCCCTTGCTCGACGGCCGCCAATGCCTCGCGAACCCGTTCGCAATCGCGACGCAGGTCGGCGTATTTCGCCGATATCTGCCGGGGCTGAAGCACCCCGCGATCCACCAGTTCGACCAGCAACTCGGGATTCTCGTTCCACAACGCCGTCGGATCGACGGTCGCCGGGCCGTCCGTCAGTCCCAGCAGGATTCGCAACCGAGGCAGTTGCGCCTGAACCTCCGGCGAGCTGACCCCGAGTTCGGTCAGTTCATGCAACGCATTTTTGGCCTGGTCCGGCAGGCCGGCCTTTTGAAGCTGCGCGGCCCGCGCACAGTAAGCCTGTTCGAGCAACGCGCGATGCGCCGGCGCCGGATCGTCGCGATAGCACAGCTTGGCGTCTTTTAAGGCCTCTTTAACGTTGCCTTTGGCCAGTTCCCGCTGTGCCCGGGTGTAAAGATCGGAACCTTGCCTGCCGCGGCCGGATTTATGTTTTTTCGACATGAACGATTTCCGTGCGGTCGATTACCACGTCTTGGGCCAACGTATCCTAACAAACGGCAACTTGCGAGCCAAGTATGTAGGTTGTGCAAGGGCGAAGCCGGGGACACACAAAAACATCGCCAAGCCAAACGCCTCCGTCGCCAGCGCCACCCGCCGCGGCGAGCAGGGATCTCCGGTCCGCCGCGCAGTCCGGCAGATCGCGTTTCGCCCGATCCGCCGCGCAGCGGCCTTGCCCAGCCGCGAGAAAACGCTTAGCGTACGAGGGAGACAAGGCACTCGTCGTCTATTATGGGTCCGCGGGTCGTGCGACGTGCCGTGACGCCGAGTCTCGAACCCGCGGGACGAACCTGGGGCGAACACTCGCGGAGCGTCCGTGGCCAAGGGAGCATCGGCTGTCATGGATCTATCCGGGCGCGCGATTCAACCAGCTCTGGGTGGCCAACCGGGCGGCGTCCGCGCGCGACGGGTCGAGGTGACGGCCCCCAGTCGGCTGCATTTCGGGCTGCTGGCCTTTGGCCGCGCGACGGGGCGTCAATACGGAGGCGCCGGGGTGATGATCGACCGCCCGGCGCTTCGACTGCGCGTGACGGCCGCCGAGGGGCTGCAGGCGACAGGGCCGCTGGCCGCCCGGGCGCGCGACTTCGCCTCTCGCTGGGCCACCAGCGTCGGCCTGTCGTTCGATGCGCTGCGCACGGCGGGGTGCCGGATCGAAGTCCGATCGGCGGCGCCCCCGCACTGTGGGCTGGGCGTGGGAACGCAGTTGGCCCTGTCCGTCGCGACGGCCTTGACCGCCTGGTTCGGTCATCCGCCCCTCGCGCCCGCCGAGCTGGCCCACAGCATGGGGCGCGGACGCCGCTCGGCGGTCGGCGCCTATGGATTCGCAACCGGCGGCCTGATCGTCGAGCGCGGCCGACTGGGCGACGAACCGATCTCGCCGTTGAAATGCCGCCTTCGCGTGCCGGACGAATGGCGGTTTGTCCTGATCCGGCCGTCGATCGGCCCGGGCCTAGCGGGAAGCGCCGAGCAGACGGCGTTCGACCGGTTGCCACCGGTCCCACCGGAGGTGACGGCCCGGTTGTGGCGCGAGGTGGACGAGCAAATGCTTCCCGCGCTGCGGCAGCGCGATTTCGCGCGGTTCAGCGTCAGCGTCTATCGTTATGGCCGACTGGCCGGCTGCTGCTTCGAGACGGTCCAAGGCGGACCCTACAACGGACCCCGATTGACGCGGATCGTCGAGCTGGTTCGCGACTTGGGAGCAACCGGCGTGGGGCAGAGCTCGTGGGGTCCTACGTTGTTCGCCCTGCTGCCGGACGAGCGGCAAGCGCGCACGTTTCGCGGTCAGTTGATCGAAGCCTTGGGCGCCCGGCTGAACGAGCGCGACGTGCGCGTGTCGATCGCCCGCCCCGACAATCGCGGCGCCACGCTTGCGGTCTGGCCGTCGGATGCGCACGCGGCGCATCCCGACGCGCAGGCCGGCGGGGCGCACGACCGCTGACCGACGACGTCGGGCGCGCGAACGAGACGCAAAACGCGATGAAGAATCCGGCGAGTTCGGTTGATGCGAGCTGATTTTCCAAATTTTTGTCTTTTCGTGACCAATCGTGTCAGGGAAACTGCGAATAATAGATGTAGGGTCACGGATGGCAGCCCCCGTTCATCAACGGGGCGCAAACCCAACGCTCGATGACGATCCATCGGGTACAAAACCTTTTTCTGCGCCTCGAGCAATTTGATGTTCCGCCGCGGATCGCGGCGCCCGTTGTGGCGTTCCGACTTAAAATTGGGGTAGCCACGGTGGCCGACGTGGGAATTCCGCACTGTAGCGGGTGCGGCCACCCGACAATTGCCTTTGGACCATACACGGGAACGCAAACGGTCTGATCTTCCAGCGCCGGGTCTCGGCCATCGTCGGAATACAAACGGAACCTGGCAGACCTAGCGGCACATCGGATCGTCGATTTCCGACCCCGGTTCGATGCGAAAGGAGGGGATTCCAGTGAGCGTAGCGTACGACGAACTCATTCACGTGTTGGACGAGCGCGAGATCCAGTATTCCACGAGCGAAAACGAGGTGGTGCGGACGGATCTCCGTGGCGAACTCGCCTCGTATCGGGTCGTCGCCCGAGTCGAGTCCGAAATGGGACTGTTTCAAGTTTTCGCCTACTCGCCGCTGCGCGCGCCCGAGGGCAGTCGCCAAGCCGTCGCCGAGACGATTGTGCGAGCCAACTACGGGCTGCGCCTGGGAAAGTTCGAGCTGGATATCGACGACGGGGAAGTCCGGTTCCAAGTGGGACAACTGCTGGTCGACGGGGCGCTCGGGAGCAAGGCGATCGATCGGATCATTTGCACGGCCCTCGACATGTTGGACATGTACCTGCCGGCCATTTTATCCGTGATCTATGCCAACGAGTTGCCGGAAGACGCGATACATCGCGTCGAGGCCGCTTTTCGCCGTCCGGACGAGTCAGAGGATCCGCCTTCGAATCGCCCGGAGGATCTGGACGACGTGGACGAGTCGAACGATGCGTAGGGACTGAGGCGCGCTTGTGCCTTGCGTTTGGCCATGGCGCCGCACCGCATCCGGGACGGATTGCGGCCACGACGGAACCGACGAGTCTGTCTGAGAACTGGGCTCGACCCACAATATGTTGTCGAGGCGCGATCGCTTGCGGCACAACCTAACGCGGGCCGGCCCCCGCAACCCAAGAATCTGTTTGGCCGAAGGCCTCCGATCACCGTAGCCTGGGGCAACGCCCCAGGACCGGCGCCGCGCGCGTATCTTTTGGCCGA
>JAVYAJ010000227.1:0-8991 GCA_032229885.1 Candidatus Anammoximicrobium sp.
CTTAACGCGGGCTGTCGCCCGCAACCCAAGAATCTGTTTGGCCGAAGGCCTCTGATCACCGTAGCCTGGGGCAACGCCCCAGGGCTGGCGCCGCGCATGTGCCTCTTTTGGCCGAAGGCCATATTCATCCGGGCCGCGGCGATACGGTGATGTTGGCCTTCGGCCAACACGGTTGCTATCATCTCTGACTCCTGGGGCGTTGCCCCAGGCTACGGTGGTGATGGCCTTCGGCCAACACGCTTTCTGTCGTCTGTGCTGTGCAACAGTCATTCAATGCCAATTGCACTTAACGCGGGCACTTAACGCGGGCCAGTGCCATAACCCGAAAGTGTACTGTACAGGCCAATGTACAAGATGCGCGCACGGTGCGCGCATGATACGGACTAAGACTCTAAAGTACAGTTGACGAGAGAGCCCATGGGCACGTCCAACTCGTTCGATCGGCGCCCCGCGCGTCGCAGCGCCGCCTGGCGGCGCGCGCGGCCGGATGCGCCTCTGTCTTTCGCAGTCCACGATTGCAAGCGTCGCCAACCCGCATCGCACCAGCGGCTCGCCGCCGCGTCGATCGGCGCGTTGTGCGCCGCGTTTGTCCGCAGGGGAACGACGGGCCTGACGCTTGTCGCGGCGGCTTTCTTCGCCGCTGCTGCCGCCGCTGCTGCCGCTGCTGCCGCTGCTGCCGCTGCTGCTGCTGCCGCTGCTGCTGCCGCTGCTGCTGCCGCTGCTGCTGCTGCTGCTGCTGCTGCTGAGACCGCGCAAACAGGCGATTCAGCGCCCTGGGTCGCCTATGTCTATAACGACGCTCAAATCATCGTCAGCCACGGCGGCGAAGACTATCTCAGCCTGAACGTTGTCGCCTGGGGGCCTCGCTGGGCTTACACCGGGTTGCACGCCGCCGGGCGCACTGACGACGACGTGGCCGTCCAGACCCTGACGGGCAAATTGAGCGGAACCGAGGCGACGATCGCCATCGAGATCCGCGCCGCGCGACGCGGACCGCACGGTTTGCAGATCGATTACGAATTGCGGACAGATCGAGACGCCGATCTGACCTACATCGTCGTCGCCCTCTCGCCCGGCAAGACGTTCGAAGGACGCGAGGCGACGGCCTTGGCGGGCGGTCGATCCACGGCGATTCCGTGCCCGTTCGCGCGGCGCGGGCTGGGCGAGCGGGTCGAACGGATTCAGATGACGGACGCGGCGGACCGCGTCACCACGGTGACGTTAGATCCGCCCGCGGACATCCCCAGCGACGGCGATGCGCGGATCGTGTTGGCCAAGGACCGGCTGCGGGCCGACACGGTCCAACGTCTGACGCTGCGGGTCGATCTACCCGGGCCGATCGACTGGTATCCGAGCGTCGCGCACATGCCGGACGAGCCGGGAATCGACCGATGGTATCCCTGGCAGGCCACGGGCGACAGCGGGGCCAGCGCGATCGGGCTCGAGGACTGGATCGATCGCCCCGCGGGGCGGCACGGACGGATCGTCCGCGAGGACCAGCGGTTGATGTACAACGGACAGCCGATCAAGCTGTGGGGCGTGAATCTGTGCTATCAAGCCTGCGCGCCGGAGAAAGCGCTCGCGGACCGACGAGCGGCCTTCTATCGCAAGTACGGCATCAACTCGGTCCGGCTGCACAAATACGCGGACGGTTCCGGGTGGGCCGGCATCCTCGCCCCGGACAGCTTTGTCTCGTTCGATCCCGAGGCCTTGGATCGGATGGACTATCTGGTTGCCGAGCTGAAAGAGGCCGGAATTTATGTCGCCCTGTCCGCGCATTTCGGGAGCCAGAAACTCGGGTCGGCGGACAAGCAGTATGTTCCCTATCTGGACGAGTTCGGTCCGCCGCGCGGCGGCGGGGGCCGCGTGGAAACGCCGCATAGCGCCGTGCATTACGCCCGCGAGCTGCAGGACGTCCAGATTCTGCAGATGGTTCGACTGCTGCAGCACGTCAATCCGTACACTGGGTTGACGTACGCTCAGGATCCGGCGATCGCCTTTGTCGAGATCATCAACGAGCAGAGCATCCTGTTCTATTCGTCGATGGCTCCGCTCAAAGCCAGCCCGACAATTCGCGCGCGGATCGGGCGACGATTCTGCGATTGGCTGCGGAAGAAGTACGGCGACGGGGCGTCGCTGATCGCGGCGTGGGGCGAGCGGGCGTTCGATAGTTTTGTGGACGAAGGCTTCGCGACCGGTGAACGGCTGGACCGGGACAACATCCTGCCGCTGGGCAATCCGTGGTTTTGGGATCCCGATCAACTGCGCGGCTCGCAGGCGTTCCGTCGGCAACGGCTGCTGGATTCTCTCGAGTTTCTGTGCGAACTGCAGTGCGCGTTCTACGATCGTTACACGGCTGCGGTCCGCGCGGCGGGATACGATGGTGAACTAATCGGCTCGAACTGGCAGGCAGGCCGGGCGTACAGCCATTTCGCCAACCTGCATTCGGACTATCGCGTCGGCACGATCGATCGGCACAACTATTTCGGCGCCGGGCGCGCCTCGGACACGATGCTGGCTCGCGCCGGTTCGGGAATCCTCAGCAGCGGGATGCAGCAGGTGGCCGATCGGCCGTTCATGATGTCCGAATGGATGCACGTGTTTCCCAACGAACACGGCGTCGAAGGACCGGCGATCCTAGGCGCCTACGGCCTGGGACTCCAGGGCTGGGACGCATCGTACATATTTCAAAACGGCGATCACGGCACGTTCCTCGATCGGCTCGGCCGCAGCCAGTGGGAGCCGACCGCGCCTCAGGTCTGGGGCGTGTTCCCCGCCGTGGCGCGCCAAATCCTGCGCGGCGATGTGCAGGAATCGTCGGTGACGGCGGTCCGCAACGTGCATCTGCCGTCGGTGTTCGCGGGTCGGTTGAGTTTCGACGACACGATGGCCCAGGGGTACGACGACAAGGAACTGGACAGCAGCCAGGTTTCGGCGCGAACGCTGGCCGTCGCCCGCAGCGTCGTCGCCTTCAGCGACCGGTACGCCGAGACGCCAACTTTTGATCTCGCGCCGTACGAACGAGGGCGCCGGCTCGTTTCGAGCACGGGCCAGTTGCAGTGGCGAGAGCGCGATGCCGAGTCCGGCGGATTTTTTACGCTCGCCTCGCCCGGAACGGCGGCGGTCGTCGGCTGGGCGGCCGGGCAGCGCTGCGACCTGGGACCGGTGACGATTGAAATCGCCAGCCCGTTCGCCGCCGTCTATGTCACAGCGCGCGAGCCGTGTGCGACGCTCGAGTCGGCCCGCAAACTGCTGATCGTCGCGCTGGGGCGAGCGCGAAACACGGGCATGAAATTTTCGCCCGCGGGCGATCGAATGGTGGCTCGCGGCGACGCGCCGATCTTGATCGAGCCGATACGGGCGCGCATCTGGCTGCGACGACCGGGCGCGGGGCAGGTCCTCCTGTTGGATCACGACGGACGCCCCACCGATCAGGTGTCGCGTCTGGACGGTGGCGAACTGACGATCGACGGGGCGCGTGATCGGACGCCCTATTGCCTCGTGAGGTATTGATGCCGCACTGGTTCTGGGAAATCAGCCTGTCGATCGACACGCTGGTCCGGCTGAGCCTCGCGATCCGGATCGTCATGCGGCGCCGCCCGGTGGGGACATCGTTGGCTTGGCTGACGATCGTGTTCTTCTTGCCGCTGGCCGGCGCGCTGGTCTACCTGACCTTCGGCGAGCTGCGATTGGGACGACGCCGCGCCGTGTGGGCGACCCAAGTCCGCCGTCCGGTCGAGCGGTGGCTGGCCGGTCTGCGGACTCGCAAGGATGTCGCTTGGTCCGCGCAAGGGGCCGAGTGCGAACCGTTGGCCAAGCTGACCGAGGCGTCGCTCGGCGTCCCGGCGCTGCCCGGCAACCAACTGCAGTTGCTTGCCGAGACCGACCAGGTGTTTCGCGCGTTGATCAGCGACATCGACGCGGCTCAGCGGAGTTGCCAAATGGTGTTCTACATCTGGCATCCGGGCGGACACACGGACGAGGTTGCGGCGGCCTTGCTGCGCGCCGCCGCGCGGGGCGTCACGTGTCGTGTGCTGGTGGACGCCGTAGGCAGCCGCCCGTTTCTGCGCAGTCCGTTGGCCGCCGAGCTACGGGCTCGGGGCGTGCATGTCGTGGCTGCCCTGCCGAGCGGTCTGCTGCGCGCAGCCTTCGTCCGCTTCGATCTGCGGATGCACCGTAAGATCGTGGTGATCGATGGCCAGATCGGCTATACCGGCAGCTTGAACATGGTGGACCCGCGATATTTCAAGCAGCAGGCGGGCGTCGGCCAGTGGGTCGATGCGATGGTGCGCGTCAGCGGACCGGCGGTCGAGGGCCTGCTGGGTGCGTTCCTGGTCGATTGGGTGCTGGAATCGGGCGAAACGGTCGACCGCCTGGCGCCGAGCGCGGACTTTCATCGACAACCCGAATCGGGGCCCGCGGTTGTCCAGGTCGCCCCGTCCGGTCCGTTGGACACCAGCGACGCGATTCTGCGCAGCCTGCTGATGGCCATCTATTCCGCGCGGCGCGAGCTGATTCTGACCACGCCCTATTTCGTCCCCGACGAATCACTGGTCGCCGCCCTGATGTCGGCCGCCCAGCGAGGGGTCGAAGTGACGTTGATCGTGCCCGGCAAGGTCGATTCGCGACTAGTCCGTCTGGCCAGCCAGGCTTTCAAGGGAGACCTGATGGCCGCCGGGGTTCGCGTCGCCATGTTTCACGGCGGCCTGTTGCACACCAAGTCGATCACCGTCGATGGCGAGTTCAGCCTGTTCGGCTCGCTGAATCTCGACCCGCGGAGCCTGCACCTGAACTTCGAGATCACACTGGTGGTCTACGACCGCTCGTTCACCGCCGACCTGCGCGGTCTCCAACTCGCGTACCTCGCAAATTGCGAGCTGATGGATTTACAACAGTGGCAATCGCGCTCGCGGTGGCAGCGTTTTACCGAGAACGCGGCCCGCCTGGCCGGGCCGCTGCTGTGACGGCGCGAGGAGCGTGCGCGAGGGGGTTTGTGCGTCGTCCGGGACGAATCTCGGGTCGCGACGCGCGAGCAAGCCGAGCTGCCGGCGCTGCGCCGAACCGAAGGGACGCATCCCGTTTGCGTGCGATCGATAGCCCGCGCGCAGACGACGTCCCGCCGGGCCACCGCGGTCATTTTGACCGCGACCCCACCGGGCTGGTCCAGGGACGCTGGCCGCGTGAATTGCGTCGGGCGGGTCAAGGCCGTAGCCAGACCTGGATCGTTGTGCTTTGCACGTCCGTCAGGTGGATGGCCAGCTTGCGACGGCCGCGGTTGTCGGCTTGCTTTGCCGGGTTTGGCGACGATGGTAGAGGCCGGCAGTCCATCACCTGGAACCTGGCCCGCGGCGGCTGTTCGAGACACACGGTGAACGTCTTGCCATGTTGGCTGAGCGTCGCGGTTCGCCCGTCGCCGCTCAGCGCCGCCGCGGCTTCGGTATGCAGAAACCACCACAGCTCGACGGGCTGTCGCGCCTGCACCTCGTCGGTCACGCTCAGCCGCCGGCGGTCCGCCAACTTGAAAGTCCGGACGACGCGCTCGGCGTGCGGCTGGTACGCCTGACTCAGATCGACAACCGCCAGGGCTTGATCCCGAGTCGCCTCGAAGCGTTCGACCTTCGCCACGGCACGGGGGTTTTGGTCGGGCCCTGAGCCCGGCGCGAGCACGGGAACATTATGTCCTTCGGCGCGGACGCGATAGTAGGCGTACCGCGGATTGTTGTGTTTGTGCGCCATGTAGGTCTCTCGCTCGACCCCGGAATCCATGATCCAGCGTTCACCGAGCGCATCGAGAATGAACGTGCCCAGATCGAGATGGCGGTGGCCGCGCAGATTCATCGAGTCGCCGGCCTGAATCCCGATCATGATCGCGTCCGGCGTCCATCCGCTTCGCATGGAAATGCACTCGGCGCCCCGAAAATAGCGATCCAGCGGCAACGAGGCCAGATCCAACCCACGACCGCGATCATCGAACCAAAGCAGATCCAACTCGCTGCTACGAGCTCCGTCGTCGAGCGCATCCAGGCGAAACCGACTGAAGGCAGGCACGTCATACATGCTCGCGAGCCAGAAGTGTTGCGGCCCGGACACCTGAGAACGGCCGCAATCCGCAAAGTCGAACGCCATCCGTCCCGCCCCCGACATGTAAAGCTGGTAATAGCCGCTCTGTCCAAAAGCGCCGATCCGAGACAGGCCAAAGTCGGTTCCCAGCGCCGTCTGCAGCGACGACAGCAAGACGGTGTTGTATCCCGATCCGTAGCTCCAGTACGTTACGCCTTCGGTCCCCGCGCCGTCGGGCTCATAGTGCCGCATGGCCAATGGTACGCTGCGGATCGCCTCGCGGACGACGCGCGCCGCGAGCTGCGGCTCGTCGTCGGCGATCGCCAACGCCCCGCTGATCAAACCGCCGTTGCAGACCTGGTTCCAGTTGTTTTCATTGCGCGGCCAGCCTTTCTTGCTGTCGTAAACCTTGATGCCCGGGCGAAGGCCGAGCGTCGCGATCGCTGTGCGCAACACCCGTCGCTGCGCATCGCTCCAGCGATCGTACAGCCAGTCGTAGCCCAACGCAAAGGCGTGGGTCATCTCGGCCGTGTCCAGAAAATGCGGCGGATTCCAATCCGGAAACGCGGCGGCCGCCTCGAGTTCTTGCCAGGCGCGCCTGGCGTACCGCTCGTCGTTCTCCATCTGGCAGACCAGCGCCAACACCCGCACCCGATCGCGCACCTGGCGGCTGACGCCGAGCAGCCGCTTGCCGTCGGGTTTCTCGTACTTCGACACCGACGCGGTCAATATCCGGTCGGCGGATCGCTTGGCATCGGCATAGATCCGCGCGGGCAAGCCGCCGGCCCGCACGGCGGCACGCAGCGAATCCCAGGTCCGCGGCGTCACGAGCACGCGCGGGTGCGTTGGACGCAACGTCGCCAGGATGTTCTCTGGCGTCTGGACCACGTCCGCCGTGTCGGCAGCCGGCCCAGTTTCGGCCGGCGGCCGCGGTTCGGCCGCCGCCAGCGTCAGACCGAGACTCACACAGACGCATCCGCACCATCCCCGCACCCACGCGGCCCTACCGGCCGTGCGTTGGGTCGTCCGGCCGCATGTAGCAGCGGCGTCCCGCCGCTTGTCTGCTTCGCGTGCGCTGTCGGCCGCGCGTTGAGCTGAAGGCCCGCACGTAGCAGCGGCGTCCCGTCGCTTGTCTGCCTCTCGCGCACCGCCGGCCGTACGTTGGGCTGTATGCTCGTGCATCACGGTTCGTCCTTCCTATGTCTTCAGATCACACGCCCGAGTCGTCGCTCGGTTCGTCGTCTGGCTCAACGTTCCTGATCGAGCGTCAGGATGGCCGCCAACGTAGCTTGCACAGTCATCGCGGCATTATCCACGTCGGTCAACTCGGGGACGTCGCCTTCGAGGTGATAGTTGGGATCGCCGTACGGCCACGAGCCGATGTTGAGGACGGCGGCCTCGTAGCCGGCTCGGACAAACGAGCCGTCGTCGTCCCCCGGATGCGACCGTTGGGCCGTTCGTTGTTCCAGACCGATGGCAAAGCGTCTGTTGACGGCGTCCATCAGGTCGGCCAGCCGCTTGCCGGGGGGCAGCGTGTACAGCGTCACGTTGGTCTTTTTGCCGGCCGCCTGTTCTTCCGCCGTCTTGACCCCGATGCCGTCCATGTTGAACACGGCGACGATGTTGTCGCCGCGCTGTTTGGCGTTCTTGGCGGCCGTGACGCTGGTCCAGGGGGTGTGCTCTTCGTTGCACAGCAGCAGGCGAATGGTCCGCTCGGACGGGTACTTGGCCAGCACGCGAGCCAGCTCGAGCACCCCACTGGTTCCGATCGCATTGTCGTTCGCGCCGGGCGAAGCGATCCAGCTCTGCGAGTCCTTGTGGGCCAGCGCGACGATGATCTCGTCCGCGCGCGAGCGTCCTTTCTTCTCGACGTACAGGTTGTACGCCGTATACCAAGGATCTTCGGGCTTAGGCGGCGAGTACTGGTGGTGGATGGGCTTGTTCGTATCGCGCCGATAGGCCTGTACGCGCGCCTCTTCGCGCCGGACCTCGTATCCCCAGGACTCGAGCCGCGCGCTCAGATAGTCGTCGACTTCGTACAGCGTGCACTTGTCGTGTCCGGGCAGGGTGAAGTTCAACGTGCGACGCGGCCAACGGCGTTTCGACAGATCGAACAGATGTTCCGACATCTGTTTCCCATCGACCGTCGTCAGCAAGTCGCGAATGGTCGCTTCGACGGACGGTTTTTCCCAAATCGCTTCCCAGTTCGATTCGCTCGCCGCCGCTTGCGGATCGTCGGCAGCGGAACAGTACGCCCCCAGTCCGAACGCGACGAGCAACAGACAAGCGGCAACAGCATGGTTCAGACGGTTCATCGCAAGGCTCCTTGTACGTGCCTCTCTCCAAAAAACTCGATCGACGTGTGGCCCGAGTCCGTCCCAGACAAACAGAGGCCTAGCGGTGATTATGCACCGCCGAACGGCCATCGCAAAGCACGGCGCGGGGTGCCCGCTCATACTCTCGCTCGCCCCGTCGCCCGGCGTTGCCTGCCGCCCCGCTCGCGCCCGCCTCGCGCGGTTCAACGTTCAGCCCAAACATGCCGGGCCCGGTCAAGCTCGACAGTGTGCCCGAGCGTGGCATGGCGCACAAGCCGACATTGCGGCGTCTAGAGTCTTGGTTCGCATCATGCGCGCATCTTGTACACTGGTCTGTACAGTACACTTTTGCGTTGCGGGCACTTGACCGAGTTCGGTGCAAATTGGGATTGGATGACTGTTCAGCAGCACAGACGACAGAAAGCATGTTGGCCGAAGGCCATCACCAGCGTAGCCTGGGGCAACGCCCCAGGAGTCAGAGATGGCGACAACCGTGTTGGCCGAAGGCCAACATCAACGTGTCACCGCGGCTTGGATGAATATGGCCTTCGGCCAAAGAAGGCACGCGCACGGCGCCAGACCTGGGGCGTTGCCCCAGGCTACGGTGATCGGAGGC
>JAVYAJ010000228.1:0-3954 GCA_032229885.1 Candidatus Anammoximicrobium sp.
CGACGCGGGCGGACGACGACGCGGGCGGACGACGACGCGGGCGGACGACGACGCGGGCGGACGACGACGCGGGCGGACGACGACGCGGGCGGACGACAGCGCCGGCGGGCTCGGCCAGCGGCCGCACATCAGCCGCCTCTGGCGCGAGGAGGACGCCATGCGGCTGGAAGCCGCATCCACGAGGGGGCCCGGCAGTCCTCAGGTGCGCGAAAGGCACTGCCAACGGGCGCGACGCCCGGTGGGCGACATGCCCCGGGGCGTCGTCCGAGTTACATGTTGAGCGAACAGCCATCGCCAGACCGCGCAAATCTCGCGCGCGGGCGAGCGAGGCTATGGGAAATATCCGCTTGGGCAACACACCTAGACCACAAGGAGCAAGATCATGCAGCGACGCGATTTTGTGAAGACGGCGTTGGGCGGCGCGGCTTCGCTGGCCGCCGTGCGAGCGGGCGCATTTGCGGCGGCCGACGAGCCTCCCCTGCGCGTGGCATCGATCGGCACGGGATGGTACGGCAAGACGGATCTGTTCCATCTGATCCAGGTCGCTCCGGTCGAGGTCGTCGGGCTGTGCGATGTCGACCGACAAACGGTCGGCGAAGCGGCGGACTTGGTCGCCCAGCGGCAAGCGTCGAAGAAACGGCCGCCAACCTACGGCGATTACCGACAGCTTCTGGCCGAACAGCGTCCCGAAATCGTGTTGATCGGCACACCCGATCACTGGCATTGCCTGCCGATGATCGAGGCTTGTCGCGCGGGCGCCGACGTGTACGTCCAGAAGCCGATCAGCTATGACGTGGTCGAGGGCCAGGCGATGGTCGCCGCGGCGCGCAAGTATGGGCGGACGGTCCAGGTCGGGCTCCAGCGGCGGAGCACGCCGCATCTGCTCGAAGCGCGAGACCGCTTCCTGCGGACGGGCAAGGTGGGCAAAGTCGCCTATGTCGACATTCACAGCTACTACGGCGGGCCCGGCGAGTTTCCGCCCAACGCGCCCCCGCCGGACTATCTCGACTGGGAAACCTATGTCGGCCCCGCCACGTGGCGCGACTATAACCCGCGGATCCATCCGCGCAGTTGGCGGGCGTGCCGCGAGTTCAGCAACGGCCAGACCGGCGACCTGTGCGTTCACCTTCTGGACGTGGTCCGTTATATGCTCGAGCTCGACTGGCCGCGGGGGATTTCCGCGACGGGAGGGAGCTTGATGCGTCGCCCGGACTCGAACATCAATGTCCACGACACGCAGACCGCACTGCTCGATTTTGGCGAGGTTCAAATCGTCTGGAACCAGCGGAATTGGGGTCAAAACCCCGATCCCGACTATCCGTGGGGCGCCACGTTGTACGGAGACAAGGGGACGCTGAAGTTGAGCGTCTGGTCGTACGATTTCATTCCCAAGGGTGGCGGCCAGGCGGAACACGGTGCGTTTCTGGACGAACGCGACCAGTACCCCGAAGACGTCGCGCACAAGCCCACCGAGATCTTCGCCGCGCCCGCCACGCGGCGGCACATGCAGGATTTCTTGGCCGCGCGTCGCGAAGGGCGGCGGCCCGTGGCGGATATCGAGCAAGGCCATATTTCGTCGGCCTGTTGCATTATGGCCAACCTGTCGATGGAACTGGGACGCAGCCTGACCTGGGATCCTGAACGCGGGCGGGTGATCGGTGACGACGAGGCCAACCAGCGGTTGGCGCGCGTGTATCGAGATCCCTGGAAACATCCCACCCCGGATACCGTGTGAGCTTTGCCACGCCCAGACATGCGCGACACGGGGACGGTAGGGATCGACCGAGCGATGGCGGTGAACGTCGCGACACCGTCACAAAAACGTGATACGCGTTGGCTTGGCCTTGGCCACGACGCGTGCGTTGTCAAGATTAAATGTTGGGGATCGCCGTGATGGTCAGGCCGCAGACACTCCGTGGTCCGGCGACCGCGACAACCCGAACATTGTGCTTGGACCACGTCCCGGCGTATTGCCCACCCTGCGTTCGCGGATGATCGCTTTTCTCGTAGCAACTCCTTTCCCCGTACATTGCCATCACGGCAGGAAAGCGGGTTTTGGCGGGATCTCGACGGGCGACGCGGGCGGTTGCTCGACCAACGCAACGCTGCGGGCGACCTGGGCATTCGAGGAAAGGCGAGGCTTCAGCCCGCTGGCCGTCGTGAGGCCTCGGATCGTCAATTTCTCGCAGCGGGCATAGGGGAAGTCCGAGTCGGCCGGATCCTTGCCGCCGGGATCGCTCAGAAAGAACAAGCCGGCGTAATCTTGGGGATGGTTCGAGTCATCGACAGCCAGGCCGTCGATCGTGATCTCGCGCGGCATCGAGCAGGCGTAGCCGAAGTCGTGGGCGCCGTCGTTGCCCACGTGGAACATCTGTGGGCGAGTCGTGCTGCCGCACGAGGGAATCCAGCGGGAATTCCGGATGGCGACCTCGCCTTCCCAGGTGCTCCCATAGTCGCCGCGAAAATTGATCAGCCAGCTACCGCAAAGGACAGAGTCCTCGACCAAAAGCAACCCGCGGCCAATGGCGTTCAGCCCCGCATAACCAAGCGTGCAGCGGCGGATTGTGTAGCCGCCCGAGACGCCCATGTGCGTATCCATGCGGTTGAGCGTACAATCTTCGAGCAGAATATTCTTGCAAAAGTTGGTGCCGATCACGCCCCAGCGAGTCCGATCGCAGATGTTGTCCATGCGACACTTGATCAGGCTCAGATTGACCACGGAGCTGGCTGAGTAGTCGTACGACCCCATGCTCACCGGCGTGCCCGCGGCCCCGATCGTTCGATAAGTCTTGTGGGCCGAGGCAAAGCAGTTGCGCAGGGTCACGTCGGCGCAATCGCTGATGCGGATGAACCCCGAATAGGGATGCCCCACCGATGTCTCGCCGACGATGTGATGCGTCAGGCCCTCGACCTCCGTG
The DNA here is from genome assembly GCA_032229885.1 of Candidatus Anammoximicrobium sp. GTDB lineage: Bacteria > Planctomycetota > Planctomycetia > Pirellulales > Pirellulaceae > Anammoximicrobium. The sequence continues at coordinate 2,919 of JAVYAJ010000228.1, forward strand.
TTGGAACGTTGGATGTCGATGTTCCTGGACCAGTAGTTGTAGCCGACCTCCTGCTCCATGCGATTCGCAATCGTGGTAAAGACACCGCCGCGAAGCACAAGGCGTTGCGGATCGATCGGACGGGCTTGGACTCGGCTGACGCGCTCGTAGTTCCAGTCGATGGCGCCCTCGATCGTCCCGTCCCGGCGCAAGATGAAGCAGTCGCGCTGCGCAGTGCCCGAATTGCGGTTGGCGCCTCGCCGGATGTATCGCTTTTTCGTGTTGTCCCACACGACCACGTGGCAATCGTGTTCGGGCCGGACGTCCAACTGCCGCTGGTCGCGCGTCAGCCGATCGATCTGCAGCGGCTCGGGCGGCAACAGAGAACGCACTTCAAACAGCGTTTTTCTGTGGTTCTCGACGTCCGTATCATCGATCGTGAAACGCGATGTATTCCAGTCGGTGTCCGTGGCGATCGTCGCGGTCAAGGCTTTGCGTCCGAGATGGTACGTGGCCGCAGGATTGGTCTTGACCGACAAGCCATGCCGGTTGGCGTGCGCGTGCGCTTCGCAAATCGCCGGCAGATCGTCGTGCACGCCATCGCCGACGGCTCCGAATTGTTCGTAGGTCACAGGCGCCGTCAGCTCGGCCGAGAACATCGGCAAACAGACGCCAGGCGAAAACACCAGAGCAAACGCAAAATGTCGCATCTTCATCGGATCCCTCCTAACGCGGTCCAGTGCCCGCAACCCAAGAATCTGTTTGGCCGAAGGCCTCCGATCACCGTAGCCTGGGGTAACGCCCCAGGCCTGACGCCGCGCGCGTGCCTCTGTTGGCCGAAGGCCCTATTCATCCGGGACGCGGTAACACGTTGATGTTGGCCTTCGGCCAACCCAATTGCTATCACCTCTGACTCCTGGGGCGTTGCCCCAGGCTACGTTGGTGATGGCCTTCGGCCATCACGCTTTCTGTCGTCTGTGCTGGGCAACAGTCATTCACTGCCAATTGCACTTAACGCGGGCCAGTGCCCGCAACTCAAGAATCTGTTTGGCCGAAG
>JAVYAJ010000229.1:0-11556 GCA_032229885.1 Candidatus Anammoximicrobium sp.
CTCTGACTCCTGGGGCGTTGCCCCAGGCTACGTTGGTGATGGCCTTCGGCCAACACGCTTCCTGTCGTCTGTGCTGCGCAACAGTCATTCAATGCCGATGGCACTTAACACGAGCCAGTGTCGGCAACCCAAAAGTATAGTGTACAGACCACTGTACAAGATGTGCGCGTCGTGCGCGCACGATACGAACTAAGACTCTAGCAAGCGGCCCCCAAGAACCGCGACGGTCAGCGAAAAAACGAACAGGCGAAAATGGCGCCGTACAAGTAAGACGCTACGGCGCGCGCTTGGCGTAGGCGATGGACGTCTGTAGGGGGTAGGCGCAGGTGCAGCCCGAACTGGCTTCCGGAATCAGCACCAGTCCGCCCGCGGGAATGATGTTGATGAAGCAGCCGGGGCGGCTGACCTGGTTCACCCGCAGGGGTCCGCCGCCAGGACGCAGATCGTACATCCAAGGATTTCCGCCGCGCCAGAAGAGACACTCGGCCGAGCCGGAGACGTTGCCGCAGCCGTGCCCCCGCCGCTCGAAGGCCCAGCCCTCGACGCGCTGCCCGGTCTCGAGGTCGTAGGCATAGGGCCAGGTGTAGGCCGTCCGGCCGATGAGCGTCGGATGGCGGTTGAGTTCGCCGTGACCGCCGTCAGACGTCAAATCGGTGTCGTGATCCCGGCGCCAGCGCAGTTTGCCGGTCGCGGGATCGATGGCCTGGAAGTAGTAGTGCACCCGCTCGTTCCCACGGCGTTGGGCCACCGCCGCGGTTCCGCTGGCGACGATCTGCTCGCCGTTGACGAGCTTGGAACCGCTGAGCAACAAGGTGTTCTCGGCGAAGCCCAGATAAGCCATCTGTTGAAGGTCCCGCACGTCGAGATTCTGTTCGAAAAGGACGCGGCCCGAAAGCGTGTCCAGGGCGACCAGGAAGACCTGCTCGCCGTCGATCAGTTCGCGCATCGTCATTCGGCCCGAACGGTCTGCCAAAGCGGCGGTGTTGCGGCTTTCCAGAAAATACACATTGCCCGCGCCGACCGTCAGCGTGGTATCGATCACCCGTCCGCGGCCGTAGCGCCACAGCAACCGGCCCGTTGCCCGCTCGAGCGCGAACAGGCGCTCGCTGAGCGCGAGCTTCATGTTCGGATACCAGAGCGGCATCGTATCCAATTGCGCGCTTCGTGTGAGTTCGCGATAGGCGGCTTTGGGAGAGCGTTCGCTGCCCAGGAGGACCGACCCCGTCACGGCCAGATAGCCCCATTGATCCGCCCCGTCGCGCGCGGCGTCATCCGGCAGGCGCGCCAGCACGTCGCGCCGCCCGTCGACGACACGCAGTCGCACGCATTGGTCGGCCACGGCCATGTAGACGTAGTCCTCGTCGATCGCGATGCTGTTGGAGTCCAGGATCGCGCCCAGGCGGAGGAAGCCGGGGACTTCCGCTTCCCAATAGATGGTCCCGTTGTAGGCGTCGAGCGCATAGAGGATCTCGCGCCCCGGGACAAAGAGCCGCCCCGCCTTGCACAGGGGCGGCAGATTGCGAAAGTGACGATCGATCATCCGCCGCGGTCCGGGCCGACCAAACCATTGCACGCGCAAGGGCGCTCCGACCAGCCGATCGCCGCTGCACGCCGTGTTCGCTGGATCGGCAAAGGCGTGGGTCCATTCACCGGCGCCCTCCAGCGGCCCTCGCCGCGCCGACGCGAGCAGGAAACCATCGCCGGTCACGACTCGCCAGGTGGGCAGGGTCTGTTCTCCCCAAGCAGTCCAGACAGGCGCCTCGGCCTGGTTGGGCGGGGCCGAAAAAATAGCCGTGCCGCCCTCCGGCCGGAGAATGCGCCCGACCTCGGCCGCGGACGGAGGCAGACGGCCGGACTTCGGCGTCTCGCCGCCGACGACTAGATTGGCGCAGTAGTCGGGCAACGGCAGGTGGTCGAGCGCCGCTTGCACCACCGTCGCGCGGCCCCCTTGCAAGCCCGCTTCGTCCAGCACGCGCCGGGCAGCGTTCACGTGTTCCGGATCGGGTTCGATCACGATCAGCTGCAGATCGCTTCGCAACGCCAGTTCACGAGCCAGACGCCCTTCTCCGGCGCCGAGAACGACACAGTATCCCTGCCGGATGTCCGTCGCGTCCAGCACCTGTCGAGCGGCCTGGACGGAGGAATCATCATCCACGTGGACGGTCGCGCCGTCGCCGGTCGGGGCCGCGGCTTCGAGGCGTGGCGCGGAGGCGTCGTCAGCGGAATTCTTTACCGGCCCAAAGCAGTGGATGACGCCCTGGTCCGTGCTCGCCCACAGGCGTCCCCCGGACGCGGCGAGGCCATGGGCTGTGCCCGAGACGGCTGCCGACCAGACGGTTCTGCCGTCGGCCGCGTCCACGGCGATCAATCGATCTTGGCCTCCGAGAAAGAGCCGTTCGCCGGCGAGAATCATCGCCGCGGAACAGTCGCAGCGGACCGACCAGCGGAGGCACGTCTTCTGGGCTGCCGCGAGCTCTTTGAGCCGCGACTGGATTGCGTCCAGACGCTGGCTCACGTCGGCCGCCTTCTCCAGCGTCTTGCCCGCGGCTTCGAGCCGTTTCTGTTCCTCGGCCAGATGAGCGGCCTCGCGAGACAGTGGGATGTATCGTGGATGGTCTAACGCCGTCAGCCTGTCTTCCGATTGCAGATAGGCCGTCGCGCCGCCGACAACCACTCGCAGCGCGTCGAAGCTCGCAGCCACAGTCCGAGATTGTTCATTGCCGACCGAGATCCCGGGCGGCCGCAGGGTGGGGCCGCTGGCCACATTCTGCGCGTCGAACAGAACGGCCCCGCCGCCGCCCTGCGGCATGTGGCCCAAGAACTCGCCCCCGTTGCGAGCGAAAACGGCGGGCGCGGTGCGGCCCGTCGGGACGTACAACCGCTCCTGCGAGGCGAGCATGTAGCCCTGCGCCGACACGTCGATCTGGCGGCTCCAACGCTGTGCGCCGTCCCCCGCGTCCAGGGCGGCAAGATAGACGCCCTCGCCCGGAAACAAGCCCGCGGCAGCGTAAGCCACGCCTCCATCAACGACGATCGAAGACCGAACGGGCCACAGGGAAATCATACGCCCGTTGCCCGGCACGCAAGCCAGCGGTTCGTGTACATGGCGTTTCCAGACCAATTCGCCACTGGCCGCGCGCAGACAATAAACCGCACCATCGTCCGACCCGACGTACACGCGGCCGTCGGCCACCGTCGGCGCCAGCCGGACCGGTCCGCCCGTGAAAACACTCCATAATTCCCTGCCCGTCTCCGCCTCCAACGCATACACCTTGTCGTCCGCCGACGATCCAAAATACACGGCTTCGCCCGCAACCACGACTTGGTAGGCGCGATCATAAGCGACCAGAGCGTGGATTTTCGGATGTCGGTTATAGATGTCCTCGCGCGCCGGCTCGGGCCAGGCGGGGGCGGGGGCGTGCCGCGCGGTGTAGCGCCAGACCTCCACCATCGGCAACGACAGGCTCTGGGGCGACGCCCCACTGCGCCGACAGTCCCCTTGAAACGTGGGCCAATCCGCGCCCAGCAGCGGGGCAAGCAGCAGGAGCACGGCCCAGCGAATCGAAAAACGAGCCGAACGTCCGACGTCAACGTGCCGCGAACAGCCGTCCTTGCGCCCCCCAGTGGTTCGACGCAAGACAACCTCGTTTGATCCTCGCAAGCAGCCTGCCGTCGCGGAATGCAAGTCGTCACTCATGTCTCTCGCTCGTCCCTACTTCTGCCGTTGGCCTGCGAGATCTGGCGTCTCCCTAAAAGGCCGGCAAGCCTCCTGGACATCCGTTGGCCGATGATCGTCGGCCGTCGCAATTCCGGGCGCGACCGCCGCGGAAAGCCGGCCATCATACCTGTCCTTGCGACGTTCCGGAAGACAAGCCGCCCAGGACGACGCCGTCTCCTGTTGAACGCAGAGCCGAGCAGACCTGTCCTCACCTCACGTGACCTCACTTCACTTCGTTTCACCTGACCTGATCTGAACTCACTTCGCCTCTTTGGCGAATGAATTACAGCCTCCTGAGAACGCCTCGCCGTTGACCGCCGCTTTGCTCTCGTCGATGGCCTCGCTCCGGAAGTGCAAACATTGCGAGCAGTCAACACGCAAGGGACAATGGCTGCCAAGTTATCAGCCGGCGAGTTCATCCCCTGAGCGCAAGCCCGCGCTCCGCTGGAGAGCCACGCTAGGCCGTGCTGCCTACCCATCCAGCTTCCACGGCTTGCGGTACTCGTAGTGCAGCAGGTCGTTGGCGGCCGGGTTGTTGGTGAAGACTTCCTTGGTCGGATCCCATTCCAGCGTCGCCCGGGTGACCAGCGCGATGTTGGCCAGTAGGGCGTAGGTCGTCGAGATGTGGCCGACCTCGATGTCGCAGTTCGGCAGGGCGCGCGAGCGCATACAGTCGAGGAAGTTGGCCGCATGTTGTGCCGTCAGCGACAGGTTGGCCAGGCGAATGTCCTCTTTGGCAAAGTCGGCCGCCTTGAACTCCATCGGCTCCATCCGCGGCTTGTGGTCCTGGAACTGGCCGCCCCGCTCGGGGATCACCTGAATCGTCGATTCGGCCACATACGCCGTTCCCTGCGTGCCGCGCAGCTCGCAGCGCCCGCCCTGGGGCAGCGCTGGGTTGCCGTTGGCCTCGTATTGGCCGAACACGACCAAGCGGCCCGGCGCCGTCTCGAAGGTGGCCTGCATCGTGTCCGGAATCGTGCGATCGTCGTCGACGGCGAACCGGCCGCCCAAGGCCGCGATCCGCACCGGCCCGCCATCGCCGGTCAGCCAGCGGATCGTGTCCAGGAAGTGCACGCCGTTGTTGGCGATCTGCGACGAGTACAGCATCCACCAGCGGAACTTGTACGGCGCGATCGTCTCGCGGAACGCCTCGACGGGCCGCGGGCCCAGCCACAGATCCCAGTCCAGACCGGCCGGAGGCGTGGCGGGTTGAGCCTTGCCGATGCCCGCCGGATACATGTTGCTCAGATGGTAGCAGCGGGAAACGGTGACCTTGCCGAGCAGATCGTCCTGGATCTTCTTGGCGACCTCGGCGTACAGCTTCGACGAGCGACGATGCAGGCCGACCTGGACGACCCGCTTCGTGCGGCGGGCCACCTCGACCATCTTGCGGCCCTCGCGAACCGTCATCGACACCGGCTTTTCCACGTATACGTCCTTGCCCGCGTTGCAGGCGTCGATCGTTTGGATGGCGTGCCAGTGATCGGGCGTGGCGATCACCACCGCGTCGAGATCCTTGCGTTCGAGCAACTGTCGAAAATCGTGGCACGTTTCGAGGTTGGCCCCATATCGCTGCAGCGCGGTGTCTAGACTCGCCTGGCTCACGTCGCACAGCGCGGCGATCTCGGCCTGCGGCTGGGTCTTGAAAGCGTCGATCAACTGGCAGCCTCGGTTGGCCACGCCGATGAAGCCCAGCCGGATCCGTTCGTTCGCGCCCAGAACTCGACTGGCGCCCGCAGCGGTCAGCCCCAGGGCTGCGGCAGCGGTAGTCGCGGCGGTGGTCTTGGTGAACGTACGGCGGCTGATCTTGGCGGTCATGGTAGGGTGTCTCCGATGGAAAAACGGGCACGGATCCTGATAGACACGGTTGCCGATCCTGGACAGTGGATGCTAGGGGTCGTCTCGCGACGCGGACCGCAAACGTGCGCGCCGCGCAGGGACGCCGGACGCTCGTGCGTCGGCGGCTCGAACTGACATCCGGCGCGTCGCGGGTCGGCCTATCCTCGCCGGACAGGCGTTCGACGCTTTCGCAGCGTTCATGCGCGTCGCAGGCCGCAGCGCAGCAGCAGGCGTCGCCGACGAACGCCGCCGACGGACGTCGTCGGTCCGCGGCCCTGGCGTGCGTTCACAAAGCCACGATTTTGGCACGGATGATCCACGATGTCAAATCCGCCAACGCCGCCCGAGCCCGCCCGGCGGGCGCCGTACAGCGCGCGTGGAAAGCGTCTGCGGCCATTGACACGTTCCGCGCTGCTGGCAAGACTTCTGGATCAGGGTTTGGTTGGGTGCGAATCACGGAGACACGTGGCATGGGGATGGCAAGACAACAACCACCGTTGGCGACGATCGGACATCGGCTGGCGCTGCTGGCGATCGGGCTCGGCTTGGCGCTGGTCGGCGCCCAGGGTCACGGGCTGCGGGCGGCCGAGGCGCGACAACCCAAACGCGTGGCAGTGCCCACGACGGCGTTTCACCACGAGATCGGGTTTTGCTACACCGCGCACATGGACTTTGGCGAAGACGGCGACCGGGACACGGGCAATAAATCGGCGTTGCTGTTGTACGAGGACGGCAAGCTGCTCGGACCGGCGCGTTCGATCCACGCGGATATCCGCACGCAGGGCGGCGGCCGCTATTCGCACTGGACGCGCAGCGGACTGTACATGTCCGCTGCGGACAACTCGGATCCGCGGACCAATGGACGCAAGTACGAGATCGCCTCGGCCAACCCCGAGAGCGCGCTCGGCGGACTGGACCACCTGGCCGAGCCCGCGCGGTCGCATGGCGAGCGAGTGCGCACGTCGCGACACGAGTACACGATCACGATGGGCGGCAACTTGGACTTCGAGAACACGCACACGCGGTTGAACGATGGTTTTCTGATCGCGTTCCAGCCGAATCTGTCCGTCAGCATCGAGAACACGGGCGAGACCACCGTCGAATGGCCCAAGCTGATCGCCAACGATCGGGCGAACTGGGGCACGTACGACGATCTGCTGGCCGAGTTCACCCGCGGCGCGACGAACGACCAGGAGAAGGCGCTGTTCATCTGGCAGACGGCCCGCGACAACCGCTATCACTGTATTCCCCTGTTCGCGGACGACGAGTTCCACGATCCGGTCAAGATGTTCAACTCGTACGGGCTGGCCCTGTGCGACGACATGGGCGCCTGCGGCTGTTCGTTGTTCAAACATGCCGGGCTGGGCAAGCCCAAGTACTCGCTGGATCCCAAGGTGCGGGCGCTGAACGGACACGTGCAGGCCGAAGCGGTGGTCGACGAGCGCCATCAGTTCCTCGATATCGATGAAAGCGTGTTCTTCTTGGACCGCGAAAACGAGACGCCCGTCAGCGGCGATCAGTGCGCGCACGACCACGACCTGGTCCGTCGCGAGGCGGCGTATGGGCCGGTGTTCGCAGGCTGGAACGCTGCCGAGTCCAATGCGACGCTGTTCGGCGCGGACGATGGGGCGGGGTTTCAAGCGATTCGCGGACACGAGATGCGTTACCGCCTGCGGCCGCGCGAACGCGTCGTCTTCCGCTGGGACAACGTGGACAAGTGGGCCTGTCAGAGCGACGAGTGGAACCATCGGCCGCCCATGTTCGGCAACTCGAAGTTCGTGTACGTCCCCCGCTTGAACGCCGACCATTATCGCGAGGGGATCAGCGGCGAGCGGGACATCGTCGCCGCCGCGCCGCCGCAAATGGGCTTGGCCGGCGCGTCGACGCGCGCCGAACTGGTCTACCCGGTCGACATTCCTTGGACGATCTGCGGGGGCACGCTGCGCGCTGCGTTTCGCGCGCTCAGCGCGGACGATCGGTTCTCGCTGGACGTCACGCTGGACGGCAAAACCCGGACGCGGGTCTGGGAGGGCGCGGGGCCCGGCAAGGTCGTAGCCACCGTGCCGATCGACACGGCGCTGCAGCCGCATGTCAGGCCCGCAAAGCACCACTACGCGGTGGTCGTCGGCCTGGCTTCGGCCGATGGACAGCAAGGTGCAATCCTCGAGTCGCTCGAGATCGAGACGGACATCATGGCGGCGCCGCTGTCGCTGCCGCGGCTGCAGCGCGGGGAAAACCGCCTGGTCTATACGGACCTCACGACCGCGCCGCACGAGATCACCATCACCCACCAGTGGCAGGAATGTCATGCGGTGACCCCGCCCCAGCCGCCTGCGTCGCCGCTGTACCCCGCGCCCGGCGCGACGATTCGCGACTCGATCGTGACGTTTCGCTGGCCGGCCTCGGACGGGTGCCGCAAGTATCACCTGCAGGTGAGTCGGCGTCCCGATTTCCGCATTCCCTACCGCCCATCCTATGATGTGATCATCCCCGAGACCGAGTGGCGCGTCCCGTACACGGGCCTGTTTGCCCCGGACACGGATTATTATTTCCGGCTGCGAGCGGCCACGGCCGCGGGGGCGTGGAGCGAGTGGAGCGAGACCTGGACGTTTCGCTGGCAAGGCCCGCGCGTGCCGCTCGAGGTGCGCGCCGAGGCCGACGCGGCAGGCATCCTGCTGCGGTGGGCGCCGAACCCGCGAGGGACCAGGCCGGTCGCCTATGACGTGTACGGCTCGGACGAGAAAGGCTTTTCCGTCCACAAGACCGCGTATGAATCCCATACTCGTGGGACCGTGCCGGGCAACTTTCTCGCTCGGACCGATCAAACGTCGCTGCGGGTCGTCTCGGCGACGCCGACCAGCCCGAACATGAACCGCTGCTACTATCGCGTTGTGGCCGTTGACGCGGACAGAACCGAAAGCATCTGCTCGGACTACGCCGAACTGCCCCATCCGCATTTCTGGTCACGTCCGCCGGCAACGACCAAGGCGGGCGAGCCGTTCGCGTACGAGCCCGGACTGATCACCTCGCTGGGCGATGTTCAACACCGCTACGAGTCGCCCAACCAGCGACTGTGGGACGCCGAGAAGCTGCAATTCGCGCTGATCGAAGGCCCGGCGTGGATCAAGCTCGACCCGCAGACCGGCCGCCTGAGCGGCATCCCCCCCGCCCCCGGCGAGGCCGCGGTGACACTCGAAGCGTCCACCCAACACCAGGATTCCGCGACGCAGCGGTTTACGCTGCGCATCGAATGAGCCACTACGTCGCCGATGGCGCCGTGCGTAGGGCTGCAACAGGCGCCGTCCGGCCGGCGAGACCTACCGGGGCGGGCGTCGAGTCGCGCCGAGAAATCCACGCGCCGCACATACGACTGGTACACGCCGTTTCTGCACCGAGGGCTGGCGGCCGCGGGCTGCGCGGTCAAAAAGCCGGAAATTGCGGAGTTTAGGCGAAATTGGTTTTGTCAGGCTGTTGCGCAGCACGGACGACCAGAATCGTCCTGGCCTTCGGCCAAACACAATCGGCGGCGATCTGCGCTCAAACGGGCAACGGTCGAAGCGGCCGTAGTTCAAGAAATTGACCGCGCCAGCCGCGGACTGCGCTGGGCGGTGCCGTGGTCGTGGCCGACCGCCGAAGATGCGCCGGCCGCCGGACGCCGGACGCTACGCGACAGGAAGAAGGAGGTGACCACAACTTATAAGGGTTGACAAACGCAATGTCATGGACTCAAAATACCACGGACGAGTAAGGCCGTTCGCCGCCGCCTCGGTGGCATCGCGGTGGGGTCCCGGTGTGCGAGTGCGCGGGTGTTTTTTTCGCATGTTTCATCGAGGAGATTGGGCCATGTACAGATCCGTCGGCGACAGGCGTCGCATCGGGGCGAGTGGCTTTACGCTGGTCGAACTGCTGGTGGTGATCGCCATCATCGGATTGCTCGTCGCCCTGCTTCTGCCCGCGATCCAGGCCGCGCGCGAAGCGGCGCGACGTGCGCAATGCGCGAACAACGTCAAGCAGATCGGAGTGGCGTTGCACGAGCACCACGACACGTACAAAAAGTTTCCGCAGGGCGCCCGCCACTATATCACGGACGCCACGAGCTGGCGGTTCGAGTTGCTGCCGTATCTCGAACAAGCGGCCCTGTGGGATCTGTCGGCGGCGGCCAAGGCCGCGGGGACACGGATCAACTTCTATCCGAAGGGCAATGTCGCGCACACCATCGCCGATTACAACACGTTCACGCAGCAGTTGCTGAACGTAGTCGTGCCGACGTACGCGTGCCCGTCGAGCCCGATTTCGCCGATCTATGTGTACACTTCGCTTTTCGAGGGGCTGGGCTCGCAAAAAGTGATGTACACGGGCATCATGGGCGCGTATCCCGACCCGCTGGGCCGAAGCACGACGTTCTACAAGACCTCGGGGCTAAGCTACGCCACGAACAATGGGTGCCTGTTGATCAACGAGGCCAAGGCGTTTCGTGACGTGACCGACGGGACGTCCAATACGATCATCGTCGGCGAACAGTCTGGCAGCGTTCAATTCCCCGACCGAACCGCGAATTATCACACCGGCTGGGGCGGCTCGGCGTACACCGGGACGGTCAATGACTGGCGGGCCGGCGCGGCCGATCTGCACAAGTACGGCAGCGGCCTCACCGCCGTGTATCACACGCCGAACCCCGTCTCGCTGGGCGCCGAAGCCAACACCGTCTGGGATTACAAGACCCCGCTAACTTCGTTCCATCCCGGCGGGGTTCACGTCTTGTTGGCCGACGGCTCGACACGGTTCGTGAGCCAGACGATCGAGCTGCCTCTGTTGTTGAACCTATGCACGCGTGACGATGGAAACGCGACTGGAACCTGGTGATGCATTACTTTTGCCATGAATCGCTTGGCGGCGTTTGGCGTGTCGCCGTCCGATATGTGATCGCCGCCGCCTGCCTAACGTTTCTGGCGGGCTGCAAAAATGCGAACCAGCGTCCGGCGGCCAGCATCAGCGGCCGGGTGACGTTGGATGGGGCGCCGCTCTCGGCGGCGAGCATTCAGTTCACGTCGCCGAAGACGGGCGAGTCGGCGTATGCGAACCTGGACGCCGATGGTCGGTACAAGGTGACGTTCCCTCAGGCTGACCTGGGCGCAGACTACGAGGTCAGCTTCGGTCCGCCGGTCGACGAAGACGTGGACGCGACGGCCTTGGCCGAGAACCCGCAACCTCGAGCGACCAGCCCGATTCCCAAAAAATATACCGAGCGGACGACGAGCGGGCTGAAAGCCAACGTCGCGACGGCCGGCGACAACACGTTCGACGTCCAACTGCTCAGCCGCTAGTTCCGCAGGTCAGCGTTCGCTGCCCACTATGGACGGTGGTTGCCTCGCTGATCGGCTTGGGCCGCATCGCTCGAGACAAGTCCGTGTCGCGCCGGAGGATCACGCTCGGCGCTTGGCACAACCAAGATAGGCGCATGGAGGGGCACTCGCTGTCGTGGCCGCAATCGGATGGACGCGACCGGGTGGACGCGACGGAGCGTGACAAAGCGCAACAGACGTAACGGACGCGACGGAGCGCGTCCCTCCAGGACGGCGCAGTTCTTTAGGAGCGTGTCCGAGTATTGGAAAATGCCACAATAGGTTGTGTTGCTAGCGATCGCGCCTCCACAACATGCCGTGGGTTAAGCCCGTTTCTCGGACAGGCTCCTAGGGCGTCGCCCCGCCATTTCGCGTACCGTCATGTCGCATCCAGATCGTTCTTCCGGCGATCTGGGGCGACTTTCTGTTCCACATCCTATCGATTCTGCTTCCAGCCACTGGTTGACCGCACAATGGATTCTTGGGCTCTTTCTAACTCCAACGGCCAGTAGCACGCGGACGGACAGCCTCGTTGGGACGCTGAATCTGTTTGGCCGAAGGCCTCCGATCACCGTAGCCTGGGGCAACGCCCCAGGTCTGGCGCCGTGCGCGTGCCTTCTTTGGCCGAAGGCCATATTCATCCAAGCCGCGGTGACA
>JAVYAJ010000230.1:0-19650 GCA_032229885.1 Candidatus Anammoximicrobium sp.
AATCGGTGTTCATCATCATCTCCAATCGCGGATTCTTCGGGTGCATCGCGTCTGCCGGCCGCTCGCCAACCCACGACGGTGGACGTCCGTCGTCGCGAGTCGCCCAGTCCCTTGTGTCCAGTCCCTTGCGCGCGCCCGGCCGGTCTTCGCGCCGCGGCCAGACGCACGCGGCCCAGGTTTCCGCCCGCACTGGGGCTGGTCGGCGACGAGCGCAGCCCATTGTGCGGCGCGCGGATCCGGGCGGCAAGTCCGCCGCGCCGATGTTCCGCGGCGTTTGCCCCTACGTGTATCCGCCGCTCGCGGAATCAATCGGCGTCAACCTGCCGGACGATTTGTGCGCCATCGCGCAAGGCCGCCGTGTACACGCTGCCGACCGCACGCGCCTGGACCGTAACTTCGCCCAGCTCGGGGATATCTACGGTCGCCGAGCCTTCTTCGCCGTCGGCGGCCCAGGCGGTGATCAGCCATTGCGGCCGAGCCGGCAGTTTACGGGCGAGCACCCGTCGGTTTGTCCGTCCGGTGGGGAACTCGTACGCCGCCTGGTCGGCGACTTTGGCGTGTTTGTTCGGACCGGGCAACAGATCGCCTTGACGAAGATAGGCTTCGTGGTGCGAGAACAGCGCGTGCACGCGCGACAGGATGACCATCTGCATCAGGTATTGCGGCGGACGGTCCGGCGAGAAGGGCGCGTCGAAACCGCCCTTGGGAAACGAGAAATAACCAGCCACAGCGCCGACCATGCCTTCGGTGTACAGGCATTTCAAGAACCCTTCGTACAGCCGCAGATCGCCAAACGCCTTGGCGTCGTTGTCGATCTTCTGCGACGCGTCCCAAGTCGGGACCGGCGCGTCGCGGCCGTCTTGCTTGTAGCCGGGGCAGACATAGTCGTAGCTGTTCTTGACGCCGAAGCTCAGCTCGTATCCCTTGGCCGCCAGGGCCATGCTGAGCATGTCCCTATCGCCGATCCAGCCGGTGTTGAAATCGAGATAATAGTACTCGTTGGTGGCGATGTCCGCGCACGCTCGCATCTCGGAAAAATCCCAAGACCAAGCGTCTTGGTATGTCTCTCGCGTCCCGTGCCGATGTGTGCCGCCGCCGCACGTGTAGAACAGGTACAGCAGCCGACCGGGCGTGGCCGCGCGAACGGCGGCGGCAACGGCTTTCTGTTCGCGCGCCTTTTGACGCGAGATGTAACGATACCAGTCGAGTTCGCCTTTGGCGGCGATGATCCGCGGGTCCTGCTCCCACGCCTGTTGTGCCCAGCCGGCGACGTTCAGCCCGTACTCGCCGCCGTTCTGGATGATCGCGATCGGGCATCGAGTTCTAAGTTTGGCCAATCCGGCGGCGCTGATCTGTCCCGCCTGGCGCAGAAAGCGCTCGGGCATCTCGGGGCTGGGGCTCTTGGCCTGGAACTTGTCCGCGACGAAATTGCCCTGCGCGTCGCGAACATGGGCTTCGGGCGGCATGTCCTTCGGAAACTGGCGATCCAGCAGAACGCCCAGCTTGTACCTCGTCGGATCGCTGGCGACCAACGCCAGGCAGCGGCCGTTGCGACCGTCGGGATTGGCCAAGGCCTCGTCGGCGACCGCCTCGCTGACATAGCCCGAGAACTCGACGGCATACCCCCAGCGATCGGCCAGTTCCTTGGCGACATCGAACGACAGCGCCCACCCCCAGCGGGCCAACGGCGGGAGCGTGGAATCGCCAGCAAACTCGGGGGCGGTTTGAGCCTGCAGCCACTCGAGCGGTTTGACGGTCGCGGCCTCGCCGGTCGTCACGTCGTGGGCGGCCCGTACATCACCGGTCGCCAGGCACAGGCGCCAGGCGATGATCGTGGCGACTGCGATCGGCCGCGCAGCGCGCCGCCACGTACAGAGAGCGTTCATCGAAGACACTCGAGGTTTGACGGGTTCGGGCACTGATACGGCTGTCTATCCTGCGAGCGCTGATCCCGGTTGTCAACCGGCAATCATGACAATTCGAGCATCGCCGCGTTGCGGCTGAGCTGCGCGACGGGGCGTCCCCCTGTTGCCGTAGCTGGATCGCTGCCGCCCGGGCTGCCGCGTCGCGGCCACACGAAAATGCGAGACGGAGGGGCGACCCGCCCTTTAGTCTCGATGCTTACACGGCGATTCCTTTCACCGATTATGGGCCTGTGTTCGCAGCGAGGCGACGTTGCGCAGCACGGCGGTGAAGCCGGTCGCGGTCAGACATTCGGAATGGCCCCCCTTTGAACTCGCGACAACTTTTCCGTACCATGCTGTTCTAGCAGCTTACGAAGGCAATGGAGGGACTAGATGTACAAGAATTTGAATCCTGCGTCGCTGGGAGTGTCCGGGCGGCAGAGCGAACTGCTCGAGTTTACGTTGACCTACGGCTTTCGCGGCCTGGACCTGGACGCGGCGGATTTTATCAAGCGGGCAACCCTCCAAGGCGTCGAAGAGGTGGGCAAGTATGTTCGCAGCGCCAAAGTCAAGATCGGCGGCTGGACATTGCCCATCGGGCTAGGCGCGGACGAAGCCGCGTTCGAGGCGGAATTCGCCCGTCTGGCGCCTTTGGCCGAGACTGCTAAAAAACTCGGTTTCAACTACTGCACGACGCGCATCGAGCCGGCCAGCGACAACCTGCCTTACCACGAAAACTTCGAGCGGCATCGCCAGCAGCTCGGCCGCATCGGCGACGCGCTCGCCGCGGCCGGCATCAGGCTGGGATTGGGGCTGCGGGCGACGAGCGAAGCACGCCGCGACCGGACCTATCCCTTTATCCACAAGGCCGACGAATTGCTGACGCTGATCCGCACCATCGGACACAGCCACGTCGGCTTGAGCCTGGACACCTGGCAATGGAAAGTTGGCGGCGGCGAAATGCAGCATCTGGCCGATTTGACCGGCAAACAGATCGTGGCCGTGACGATCGCCGACGTGCCGGCGGAGGCCGACCTGGGACAGATCGACGTCGCGCAGCGTTTTCTGCCGAGCGACGAGACGATCCCTGCCTATGGCGCGTTCGTCGCGAGCCTCGCGGCGCGCAAGTACGATGGCCCCGTCACGCTTCTGCCGGCCGCGCGGCAAACATCCGGCATGAACCGCGATGCCACGCTGGACAAGTGCGCCCAGTTGCTGGAACAGATCTGGACGCAGGCCGGAATCTCGAAGCCGGCGCGACCGTCGCTGCCAGCGGCCGAGTTCGCCCAGTGACGGGCGATCGATGAACGACGCCGCGCACCGCGCGCTTCAAAGCCTGCCAGCAGCCCTTGTCTGGCAGCATGACGATCTGCGGCTTTGAAGATCGAGCAGCCAGGGTCCCGCGAAAACAGGAAAGGTCCCGATCTGCCGTGGGCCGATCTACCCTGGATCCGTCTGTCTCGGGCCGATCTGCCCTGGGACGATCGAGGCACGCCTCGCAAGGTGCACTCGAGCCCGTTGTCGCCTCAAGATCAGTCGCTCGATGCGGTCTGCGTTCGCTGGTCGAATCGACAGCATTCACCATCCGAGCGTTTTCCCGCACTGCGTCGGCACGGTGTGCCGACAGCAGGTTCGCCCACATTCAGAAGTCCGGCGAAACGATTCGTTGAACGAGTGCCGCAAACCAGAATTGGCAGGTCAGTTCGGCCAGCTTTCGGCTCGTGAACGATCCGGCCCGTGCCTCGCCTCACGCGCGCGGCCGACCGTCGGCCGCCGCGGACCAACCGGCAACGGGGATGCGGCGGCGGACGCGCGCGATCGTGGTGGATCTTACGGCGATACCGGCGTCAGCAGGCCATCCGCACGGAAACCAAACACCGTCGGCATTCCACGCATCTCGACGTAATGATCTTCGAGGACGCCGATTGTCGGACGGCCGAGGACAAACCGCCAGACCTCGGCGCGGGACGAATCGTCGCGACGAATCTCGCACGATTGAGCGGTCGAGATGTCCGCCTGCTTCCACACTTGAGCGCCCGTCGCGTCGAAGACAGCGGCCGAGACGCGTTCGAGATCTCCTTCGCCCCAGAAGCGGACCGCAAATTCGCGAACGCCCGCCGGGACCAGGAAGTAGAACTCGCCGCTCGGCCCCAGCAAGTGGATGGGTCCGCCGTCGCTGGCGACCAGAATGGCGTGGCTGCTGGCGACCACGCGCGTCGTGCTGCTGCCCGCCGCGCACTCGACGCGGTACAGGCCGGTCGTGTCGGCCGTGAAATCGAGCTCGCTTTCTTGGCGAGATTCGATCGACGCCTGCTTGACCACTTTGCCAGCCAGGTCGGCGATCTTCACCTTGACCGGGGCGCCCGCGCCGCGTCCGACGGGCTGCGCGGCAAGCCGCAGCTTGACGGCTTGACCGGCCTCGGCGGACAGCAGGAACAGGCCATCGCCGCGCACCCGCAGGCCGGGCAGCTTGCCGCCCGCGAACGTGCTAGGCTGGGCGACGGCCAGCGGCGTCTTTTTCAACGGCCAGCGGGGAATCCGCGTCGCCTGATCCTGGGGAATCAGTTTGGCCAGCGTCGCCTCGTCGAGCTGGTACTCGTGACGCTGTCCGTCTCGTTCGACGGCAATCTGGCCGGTGACGTCGACCAGCGGCATGCCCGCTGGATCATCGTACTGCAGCAAGCGACGCTCGACTCGCTCGCGAACCGTCACGCCGCGGAACTCGATTCCGCCCAATGGTTCCAGGTCATTCGGCCGTGTTCTCAGCAGGAACGACGCCGACGGAGTGGGATGTTCGGCCGGGTCGGCCAGCGTACAGTCGATCATCCGCAGTTTGACGCCGGACGGCGTCGTCGATGTGATCGTGACCGCGGTCGCGCCGACATCCTCGAAGCGGCAGCCGATCAGTTCGATCAATCCCTTCACCGGGCCGCGCGGGCCGCTGGACAAGACGACGCTGACCGAGCGGGCATTGGCGCCTCGCGTGACGCAGTTCTCCAAGCGGATCGACAACGGTTCGGTGCTGCCGTCGAGGTTCGGGGCGTAGATGTGCACGGCATAGCCTTGATTGTCTTGGATGACACAATCCCGCATGACGCAATTGGTCAGCCGTTCATTGGCTCGGTTGGGCTCGAAGTCGATCCCAGCCGCGGGAGGCGTTCCGGCGGTTCCCTTCAGCACGCAGCGTTCGATCAGCAGGTTTTCCGCGCTGATCACGCTGATCCCCTGCCGATAGTTGCGGTCGCAGACCACATCGCGAATCACCACGTCGCGACACGGCACACCGCCCGAGCCCGCGCCCAGATAGATCCCGTCGCCCCCGCTTTCGGCCAGGGTCAAGCCTTCGACAACGATCCCCTCACAGCCATGAAACTTCAGCACGTGCCGCCACTCGGCATGTTTGTAGTCGGGGCCGTCGTAATCGGCGCGGCGCATCCGCAACGTCGCGTCGGGACCGGTCAGCTTGATGTTCTTCTTGCCGGCGGCGGCGAACAGAGAGTCCGCCGAGCCGTGGAACTCGCCGGCCTTGGCCAAAACCTCGGCGCCCGGTTCGAAATGCAGCTCCTGGTCGCTGGCCAACTGCAGCGGTCGAACGATCCACGGCGACTCCATCCGGTCGACAATGACTTTCTTGGCCCCGGAATTGATGGCGGCCTGAAGCGCGGCCGTCGAGTCGTCCGGCTGGAATCCCCACCAGGCGGCGTGAGCGACCTCTTGTTTCCCGCCGAGCACTTGCTCGACGGCTTGCGGATTGGGCTGTGGATTGGGCTGCGCCGCACTCGCGGCGGCCACGCCGAAGAACATCAGTCCGCACACGGCCAGCGCGCGTCCCCTGGATTGGCGCAGCCGAAACACCGGAAGCAAACGGGCGACAAGACCAGGTCGGGTCATCGTGGCAGGTCCTTTCATTTTCGGGCAGGCACTACTCTAAAACGCGGATATGCGGATCTAGCGTAACATAGAGCATGGCGCGGAAATAGACGGGCCACGGCGAATCAGGGCCCTTCGAACCCCGCGCCGCCGTCGGGCCCGGCACGCGCTGTCGCATCCATCGTCCGGCCGGGCGTCGTCGCGTGCGGCGCCCGGCGTGACGTCGACGAGCGAGGTTTCCGGCCGGGGCCGAACGCGCTGGCGGCCGTGCGCCAAGCATTTTCGGCCGGCGACGCCAAGCTCGGCCAGCGGCGGACTGTCGCTTCCACCGTCCGCGATCCCGGCGCTCAGCCGCCTCCGAGGCGCACGACGCGACCCAGCCACTGCTGGCGCGGGATGCCCGCGCGCGGCAGGTTGCGGCTGTCGCGTGAGACGGGCACATTGTCCCCCAGGACCAGCACTTCGTCGCGATCCAGCCTATCTGGCGCCGTCCAAGCGGCCGCGAGACCGCGCGGATCCAAGTAATGTAAATCCCGAAACACCTGCAGGCGGCGGATCGTCAGCGACAAGCCGTCCGCCGCGATCGCGATCGGACAGCGCGCAGCCGAATCGACTTCGGCGCGGCTCGTGCCGTGATCCATAAACGAGCCGTGGAAATCCGCTGCGCCGCAGTCGAACGCCCAACGGACGACCAGTCCGTCGTCGATGGCCAGCAGGACCTGCCGATCACATACCGCGAAGTCCAGCCTCGTGTCCCCCGCGCCAAACGTCGATGGGAGCGCGGCGGCATAGGCCTGCCGGCCGTTGCGATACACGATCGCCTGCCGAGCCGCGATGTCCAGCACGACCTGGAAGGTGTCCTCGGCATCCTGAAGCCTCAGCCGCAAGGAGCCCGTGCCGCGGATCCGCAAGCGACATACCAGCATCAGGTCGCGGACCCGATGCAGGTGTCGCGATTCGTTCTGGTTATACCCATAGTTGTCCAGCACGGGCGACTCGTCGGTGCGAGGCAACGGACTGGCGAAACAACGCCAGTGATGGTACACGAGCCACTTCGCGTCCCCGCCGCGGCGCGTGTCGGGCAGATGGCGAAAGCCCGAGCTGAGAACCGTCCAACCGCCGTCCTGATCCGCCGTCCAGCGGGCCGGTAGGCCGGAGTCTGCGGGTGGTTCGAAGCCGCTATCGTGGACCAAGATGGCCATGTCGCGCAACTGGCGCAGCGTCTTGCGAACAATCCGTCCGTCGGCGTACAGATCGCCGTGACGAATCGAAATCCGCTCGCCAGGCAGGCCCACCACACGCTTGACCTCGAAATAGGTCGGATCCTGAGGAGAGCGAAAGGCGAGCAGCTCCCAGCGGTGCGGCGCGCGAGATCGACCTCCCCAGCGATCGAGCAGCACGCGGTCGCCTGGCATTCGCGTTGCGCCGGTCAAATCCCGTGCGACGTGTCCGCAGTTCGGACACACGACCCGCGCTGCGTCCGGCGGCCAGTCCGCATCGTACCGACAGGGAAAGCCACAGTCGTCGCAAACCAACAGATCGTGCGCCCCTCGCAACGCTTCGACCATGGACGAGCCGGCAATCCGCACGGGAATGAATATCCCCGCGAAAAAACATGCCCGGAGGACAAGCACAATCGCGCCCAGGGCCGCGAGCAAGGCTAGGATTGCACGGCGTCGCATCATGCGTCATTCGAGGAAGAAGGTGTGTGTCGACCGGCGCGAGAGACTGTTTCGCAAACTGCGCGAGCCGCGCTAATCCGACCAGGTGCGCGCGTTTCTGGACGCGACGCTACGAGTCGAGCCGATCACGTTCCAATGAAATCGCGAACCTCTTGTTCTCTGCATGCAGTCTCGTGATAAAATCAAAGCGGGATGCGTACCGCTTGCTTTTTGTAGACAACGGCGAGCTGTCGCGTTGCCTCATCCACCATTGTTTCCAGGAGATATCCATGGTTTGGTTTCCCAAACACACTGTTGTCGTTCCCGTAGATTTTTCCGACGACTCGCTGGCAGCCGTCCAGACGGCCTTGGAACTGGTGGCGGATCCGGCCGGAGTTCGGCTTGTGCACGTGCTGCCGGAAGCGTCGTTGATGGATCCCGACCCAGTGTGGCTCGAGATCGACAACGCCAACCGCGCCGAACGCACCACCGAGGCGTTGCGCCAGCGGCTGGCTGGCGAACGTTACGAGCACGTTCAGATCGACATCGAGTTTGGCGACCCCGGATATCGGATCGCCGATTTCGCCCAGCGGATCGGAGCCGAGCTGATCGTGATCCCGTCTCATGGGAGAACCGGATTGGGGCGAATGTTGTTGGGATCCGTTGCCGAGCGCGTGGTTCGGCTGTCTCACTGCCCGGTGTTGGTTTTGCGAAAGTGACACGCAAGCGGGCCGCGCAGGGCTCGTGCCCGCAAAGGGAGGTCGTCGATGAGTCGTCATGTGATCGGACGACCGATGGAGATCCTGCTGGTCGAGGACTCGCCGATCGATGCTAGATTGACCATGGCGGCCTTGAAACGCAGCGGCGTGCCTCACCGCCTGACGCTGATGCGCGACGGCGCCGGAGCGTTGGACTTTCTGTTCCACGTCGGGATCTTTACTCGCGCGCCGCGTCCCGACTTGGTGCTCTTGGATCTGCTGCTGCCCAAGAAGGATGGCTTCGAGGTCCTGGACGCGATCCGAGCCGACGACAATTTGCACGAGATTCCGATCGTGATTTTGACGGGCGCCGGAGACGAGGACATCGCCAACCGCATCGCGCTGCACGAGGTCGAATATTTCCTCAAGAAACCCGTCGACTTCGATGCGTTCCTCGATATCGTCAAGAGGCTCAGGAGCTACTGGCGGGATGACTTGATTCTACCGGCGTTGGATTAGACCTGCCGCGAACAGCGAGCATTTTGCTCGCCGCCGCACCGTCCTTCGCACGGCTGATGCCGTGCTGATCGCCGAGTGGACTTCGGTGGACTTCAGGCCTCCGTAACCCCACGGCATTCAGCTTCCGCACCGGCATTCCAGCCGTCGCGCGAGACGTTTCCTCAGCTCGAGCCGATATATTTCCCAGCTCGAGAAACGGCGGTGCGCGCCGGGCTGGCGACCCGATGACAAACCGTCGCTGGCCGCGACCCGCCCACGCGTGGCGGCTCGCCACGGGCCTGCGGCGGTCGGATGGTCCGCTGCGCCGTTAGACGCCGCTACGTCAGCCTCGCCAGCCGATTTCGACAGCGAAGATCGCCGTGGATCCTTACTTGCTCAGTTGAGCCAAGGCCAAGATCGCTCGCTTTGCAGCCTCGATGCCGCCGAGTTTCTCGGTCAACTTCTTGGCCTCCAGCAGCGCGGACAGCGCGATCTCGTCCGAGTTGGCGGCTTCGTCGGCCGCCACGGGTTTTGCCTTTGGGGCGGCGCCCGTAGCGGTCGACGCGCCCTTAGCGGTCGACTCGCCCGCAGCCCGCGAGGCAGCCGGCTTCTTGCCGTGCGCCTTGGCTCGGATCTGCGACTTGATGTTGCTCACGTATTTCGCAGTCACCTCGATGCCCTGGGCGCGCAGCGCGTCGCAGACCGCGAGCGGGAGCGCCCCGCGATGTTTTTTCAGATAGTCGTGGATCGCTTGTGTCTTGTTCACCGTGGGCGATGTGACAGCCTGCGTCTCAGCCCCTTCAACAGAGGCAACCTCGGACTTTACCATAAGTCTGCTCACGTAAGAAATAGATGGGACTGTACGTTGCACTACTGGACACCAGTGTATAACAAGCCTCACACGCATGCAATGGGTGGCGAAACGCGCGGCGAGCGAGGTGTGACAGCCAGACCGGGACACTTCGATTGCAGAGACGTGATCACGAAGGTTATCCCCTTCCATCCCACCCCGCCCACCAAGGGGTGCGAGGCGCGTCGAACCGGAGTCGAGTCGTTGGGTCTTGTGAGATGTGCGCGCCTAGAGACTGCCCTCTTTGTTCCAATATGACTGCGACAGTTGTCTCCTCGTTAATCGTAGCGCAGCCCGCAGCCGCAACCAAACAAGGGCCGAGAAATACTGAGGAAGACCATGAATCACACGAATAAAGACATCGCGTCTAATCGTTTGTCTTCATCCCCGCTATCCGTGTCCATCCGCCGTGATTCGCCTGTCACGTCTCTCCCGGCTACGACGAGGCACCGAAATCTCAGCGTCCTCAGCGTCTCTGCGTTTCCAAAAACGTATTTTTTGCAGCCCGGCCAGTTCGCCCGTGCAAGGACGCCGATGAAACGCAGAGACGCAGAGGACACAGAGCTACTGCAAGCACAAGATGTAATCCTTCAACAACTTTAATGCTGTCGCTGTCTGAAAACATTGTCAAAAAGTTCACGATGTTTGAGGTTAGTAGTGTAGAGGACGATGAGACGCCCGGTGCGCGAACGTACTCAGAAACACCAGCCGGCTTTGAACCGCCCGAACCCTCAGAGAATGCCAGGACAATCGATGAGGCGACGTTTCGCTGCCATGTTCAAGCTGCGCGTCCTGGAATTGGCTCATCGCTGTACTTAGGTTGGCCAACTCGGTCAACCGCGAGGCCAGGAAGGGTTCTATTCCTCGCATCGGACTATGTGGCGGCGGCAGCATGAAGAAGGAACCTCAGCGCCGCGGTAGACGAAACGACGCGGGCGCTGACGCCACAAATCGGAATGGATGGGGCCTAGAACGGGAAGTCGTCTCAGATTACCAGAAAAACGATCTGAGACGAGATATATGGCAATCGAAGTCGCTGGACAACGAGCGGGGGGCAGTGCGCCGCCCTGGGAAGGACGCGGTCCGTCACGTCGTCGACTGGACGCCGGCCCATCGCGAGCTCCGAGACCTAGGAGCCTGTCCGAGTTGAGCTCTACCCACAACATATTGGGCAAGCGCGATCGCTGGCGACACAACCGATTGTGGCGCGTTCGAACACGCAAACAGACACGAGTCCCCCGTTTCGCCCGGACGACGTCTTAGCGGAACCAGGTGGGAATTTTCGGCGGACGTGGAACCATCCGTTTCAGCCATGATGGCGACGTGGTCGCATCGTTGGGGACAGAGCGTTCAGCCCGCTCGTTCGAGCGGCGGGTGTCGGCCAATTCTTGCGCCGAGGCATCGTCGGTCGGGACATAGCGCCGCAGGAATTCCGGCCAATAGCCGCGTAGCACCTGGTCGCATTGGGTCAATTCTCCGTTGCCCAAGTAGAAGTTCGCCAGGGCGATCTTCTTCAGCAACTCGTTCCGCTCGTTCTTGTCGAACCACAGATCGAACACCTGGACGTCGTCGATCCAGACCTCGCCGGGTCCCATCAGGTCGATCGCCACGCGGAGATCAGTCAGCCCGCGCGTGGGCAGATCATCGATTCGCACGAGGTACGGCGCCCAATCGACGGTCAGCGGCGGTGGCGGTTTGGCTAGGCGGTCGTCGCCCGCCCCAACGCGGGCCGGACAGTAGTAGGGTTGGCCGTCCAGACGACCGTCGACGGCCAGTTGAAGCGGGGGTTGCGACTGCGGATTGTCGATCCTCAGCCAAACCCAAACCGCCAAGCGCCCCGATGCCGGAGCGGGGAATGAATTGCTCCGCACCCACGCCACCGGGCCGTCGCTCTGCAAACGCAACGCATGATCGCCCGCGCGGCCTTGGCCCGAGACGATCTGCGCCTCGACGCCCGTCGAGCGCGAGCTGTCCCATCCGGGCAGCGCGCCGCCCTGAGAGGGCGCCTCGAAGCCCGCGTTGGTCAACACGTTCAAGGGCTGAGGCGAGCGGAGCTGGTTGGCTCGCCGACGCAGATCATCGATCCCCGTCCGCAGTTCGGCCGCGACGTCTCGGCCGACTACCGCCCGCCAGTCCAGGATTCGCACGTTCGGCGCGGCAACGACGGCTGCGATCAGGTCGTACGGCGCCAAAGCCACGGTCCAGACCAGCGCGCGTTCTTGGGCGACCGGCGCTGGGCCGCTGCGCGTTCCGAGCACGCGGAAACCGCTGCCGCGAGGCGCGTCCATCGTCAGCGTCAACGAGACGGGCCACGGCGCATCGTTGACCGCATAGAGATAGGTGCGGCCGTCGCGACTAAGACGACGGACGACCACCGGCGAGACCTCCAGATCGGCGCTGGTCGCCGCGACGGTCTCGAATCGGGCGGCGGGCAACTGGCGAAACGCGTCGGCGACTTCCAACAACGCGTCTTCCTGGCCCAGGACCGGCGTCCAGCCGCCTTGAAACACGGCCTGAGTGTCCAACGTCGCCAGACTGTGAACGAAAGCCTGTCGCCGCCCGGCCGCCGAGGGCACGAATTGCGTCAGCAGCCACGAGGGCGTTCGTTCGGCGCCGAACGGTCCATTCGTCTGGAACGAAGTCGAGGCATACGTCTGCGGCTCGCTGTACAGCAGCGAGCCGGTCTTGGCCGAACCGTTCGTCGGGCGCGCTCGGGTGTCCCGCGTCGACCGGCCGAACAGTTGGTCGAGTTCGGTCGAGGTGCGAAGCTGAAGATTCCCGGCCTGGGCCTGCAACATGTTCAGCGGCGCCCAGCGGTTCGGGCGCAGCAACAGGATGCGATCGTCATCTTGGTAGTTGAGCGGATCGATGCCGACCCGCAACAGCAGCGGATGGATTTCGAGCCGCTCGGGCAACATCGGTTTCAGACTGGCTTGAAGCGCGTCGCTCGCCAGCAGGTCGGGACCCGCCAGATACAGCGTGCTGCGCGGGCACGCCTGCCGTAATTCGGCCGCGACGGTCTGATAGAACTCGGCCAGTTTACGAGCCCGCCAAGTCAGCCACAATTCACGGCCCTGCGCGGCAAGATACCTGGCTCGCTCCGTTTGATCTCGGCCGACCAGCCCGGCTGCGGCCACGCGTTCGTCCGCGCCGAACGCGCGGAGCGTCGCCTCGTCCTGCCCCCATTCGGCATCGGGCAGTTGGGCATAGGTTTGCGGCCCCAACTGGATGGCCACGCCGCCGAATGCGCGATGCGCGCCGTAGCGCCCGCTGATCTCCGAGACCACGCGCTGCATCGCCTGCTGGACGAGCGGCGAGAGCGGATTGTACACCGGTCCGGCCGGCTGATCGACGCCTGTCGTCTGCCTCCAAGATTGGCCGTCGGCGCCGATCAATTCGATGCCGCCGTCGGCCGCTGGCGCCGAGGGGCGACGCAGCAAGGCCTCGAGCTCGGGCAGCGGACTGGCGAAGTGCAACGCCGGCACCAGTGTCAAACCCTCGCGATCGAACAACCGCATCAGCAGCTCGAGCACGTCCTTGCGGATCGGATCCTGGCCGCTCGCAAAGAACACGCCGCTGTCGTATTTCGGCGTGGCCTGCAACACCGTGCTGGGGTAGATCGCGCCGCCCTCGTGCCACACCGAAATCATCGCGCCGTTGTGGCCGGTATGTTTCAGATACTCGACGAACCGCACGGCGGCCTGGTAGAACGTCACCCAGTCCGTCAAGCCGCGGCCGCTGCCGGCGTCCAGCGCGTCACTGGCGGAAAACGACTCGGCCAACAGCGGACGGTCAAAGTACGCGGCCAGCAGGCGAGCGTCCGGAGCGTCGCCGCTCGGCCGCGCCGGCAAACCCGCCGGGCCGGACAACACGCGCAGCGTCCCAAAGGCGGCCGGCGCGTCGTCGCGCCGGTTCGCAATCAGCAGCATCGGCGTGTTCGTGTGCGGCCAAAAGACCAGTCGATGCCGTTCGATGGCGGCCGAGTCCGCCGGGTGGCCCTCGCCCACGTCCACGCCTGAATGGAGGCCGATCGAGCTGATCATTCCCGCCGCGTTGGGTTCCAGGACGCTGATGGCCAGCGTTTGCGCCGTGCGGGCCGGATATTCGACCTCGACCACATGCGGCAACCCGACGGTGGCGACCGGCAGCGGGTACGCCTGCCAGCCGCCCGGCAGCAATTCCACAAGCCCGCGCGCGGCCGTCTGGTAAGGCCGGCTCCGCCCGTTGCCGATGGGCGTTTCCCGCCCTCCCGCGTCCGCGTAAGGCAGCCACTTCCAGTGCGGGAGTTTGGGCAGCGATTTCCAGAGGCGATTTCCCGGGTTTGCGACGGCCCCGGCCATCGCGGGCGGAGCATTGCGCCCCGGGCCTGCGTCGATCTGCGGCAGGGCCTCGGCGACCAGTTGCCACGGGGCCGCGCCCGGCGGCGAGGGTTGGGGCCGCAGCACAACCAATTGGACGCTGCGCTGCGCCAGCTCGCGAGTCGGCGAAAACCGCGTGGGCAAACGCCGCTTGCCCAGCGTGATCCGCAGATCGTACACGCCCTCGTGCTCCGGCAGCGTCAACGACCAAGGGCCGATTTCCAGCGTCTCGCCGCTGGAGCTTGCCCGCGCCTCGCGAACTTCTTCCCAGACCTTGTCTTCGGTCCGCGCCTCACACAGCCGCACGCTGCACACGAGCAAGTCGTCGGGCTCGACCCCGGGCGTCAGATGCGGGCCGACGAAGAACTCGAATTGTTCGCCCGTTGCGAACACGAGCGCGTCGCGCTCGAATCGAACGCGCAGCTCGTCGCCCGGATCGCGGCGCACAAGCAACCGATTTCCCTGCGCGTCCAGCGCCGAGGTATGCGCGTCGGTCAAGAGCTTTTCCAGTGGAATCTGCATCGACGGCATCGCTTGCGACGCGCCGTCGGGAGTCAACAAGATGGACAGACTGGCGGTGCGCGGCGCTTGAATCCGCAGCCGCACGCCGTCGTAGGTTCGCGGCGTGCGAGGCGCCAGCGCGAGCGCGCCGTTGTCCAGATACATCGATCCCGGCTCGTCGGAGGCCAGGCCCACGGGCTCGAATTCCAGGATCTGCCCGGCGGTCGATGGCTCCTGGCGTGTGGGTTCGACGCGAATTTCACCGGACCACCGCCGCGCGGCGCCGCCGCCCCACGCGATCCAGACGCGCAGATCGACGTCGTCCGCCGCCACGACGCCACCGGACAGCGCAGCGCAGACGCCGAGCGCTCGCAGCCAGCGAGTCCAACCCGCGCGGCGTTCGCTTCCCATGCGTCGTATTGGCAGCCGTCCTGCCATGAACGGACGTCCCTGTCCGAGTGGCGTCGCGCAATCGGTCCCTGCCGCCCCGAGCTGTGCGGCGCGGCGCACAGCGTCTCTCGGTGAGACGCCGTTCCGAGGCCGGCTGCGAGTATCCCAAAAAAGTCGCGGGATTATAAACGGGTTTGTTCAAGCGAAACTACCCCGAATTTAGGCATTCCATCGCTGCCTTCGTTCGGGATGCGCCGCGGATCGAGACGACCAGCCGGGTCGAGGGTCGCACGCGGGAAACCCGCTGCCGGGCAGTTCGCTGGAACCGCGTTCGGCGCACGCGCTGGCGCGACGCGGGCGGCGTTTCGACGCGCCGACGCGTCGACGCGCCGCTCGTCGTTTTCGCTGTTGCATCATCGGGTTGTTTCTTGGTACTCTCCCGACGCTTGCTGCAAATATCGCCACGGCGGCCGCCTGCTCGACCCTGGTTCGACCGCCGATTGCTGGCAGAGGTTGTTTTTGACTTGGCGGAGCCGTTTCATGAAACCTGCTTGTCGATCGTCGTCAACGAAGACGATTGGATTGGTGCTGTGCAGCGTCTGGTTGTTGCTGGCGGGGACCGTTCGGGCAGACGACGGCCCGCAATGGATCTGGTCGCCGGAGCACCCGGCGGGACGCGTCCCCAAGAGCACGTGTTGCTTTCGTAAATCCTTCATGCTCGACAAGCCCGTCTCCGGCGAGCTGAAAATCGCGGCCGACGACGAGTACGAGGTCTTCGTGAACAGCCGCCGCGTCGGGACGGGCAAATCGACCGAGTTGCTGGATCGATACGACATCAGTGACTATCTGCGGCCCGGCCAGAATCTCGTGGCGGTCCGGGTGGTGAACGCCCGCGGCGCGACGGCGGCCCTGGGCGCGATCGTGAACGTGCAGGATCGGCGCGAGCGAACGCTGACCATCGGCTCCGACTCGAGCTGGCTGACGCACACCTCGCCGTTGCCGCTATGGCACACGCCGTTGTACAACGATTCACGGTGGGCCCGCGCGCAGATGCTGGGGCGAATCGGCGCGACGTCGCCGTGGGACGACGCCGAGCTGTTGGCGCAACCGCGACTGGCCGACGAGTCGCCGCTGTCGGACGCGCCGACGGTGGCCGACGAGTCCCGTCCGCGGGCCTCGGCGCCCCTGGCGTCCGGCCCGAGTCCTGCCGACGGGCAGACCGCGGAACCAGCCGCGCCCATGCTTGCTGCGCCGTCGTTCCCAGCCGATGCCGACTCGAACGAACGGCCTGAAAGGCCGGTCGAGGCCAATCGATCGCGAACTCAGAGACGGACCGTGACGCCGGTTCGCCGTCAAGCGTCGCCGCCGGCGAACGAGGAACTCGCCGCCGAAGAGGCCGGCGCGGAACCGGCCACGCCGGGATCGGAACCCCAGTTTGTCGTCGAACAAGTGCTCGACGCGCAGACGGCCGGCTCGCTGCTGGCGATGGCGTTCAACGAGTTCGGGCACGTTCTGGCGGCGCGCGAACAGGGTGGCCTAGTCCTGATGTACGACAGCGATCAGGATGGCGTGGTCGATCAGATTCGCGTGGCCAACGACGAGCTCAAGGAGTGTCGGGGCCTGCTGAGCTTGAACGGCGAGCTGTTTGCCACCGGCCAGGGACCCGATGGCTTGGCCCTGTACCGGCTGACGGACGGGGACCGCGACGGGCGCTTCGAGCAGATTCGCCCGATTCTGAAGTTCGACGGTCGCAGCGGCCAGTACGGACCGCACGGCATCGCGTTGGGGACGGATGGTTTTCTGTACGTCGCGGTCGGCTGTCTGGCGCGGCCCGCCGCCAAGGCCGATCCCGTCAGCCCGTATCGCCGCGTCTACGAAGGCGACTTGGTTCAACCGCGCTACGAAGATCCGCAGTCCGAGTTGGCGCAGGTTGCCGCGCCCGCGGGCACGATCATCCGCCTGACGCCCGATGGCCAGCAACTGCAGACGATCGCGGGCGGCCTGTATGACGCGGCCGGTCTGGCGCTGAGCCCGGCGGGCGAGCTGTTCGTTCAGGATAGCGAGACGGCGGCCGACTCGCTGACGCCCTGGTTTCGTCACGCCGCCGTCTATCACGCCCTGCCGGGCGGCGAGTTCGGCTGGCGGAGCGGATCGGCCAACTGGCCCTCGTACTTTCTCGATCGGCTTCCGCCGATCGCTGAAACGGGACGCGGGATCGTCGCTGGGATGACGTTCTACGATCACGATGCGTTTCCCGACGAGTATCGCCATGCGCTGTTCATCGCCAACTGGACGCTCGGGCGGATCACGGCGCTCAAGCTCGCGCCGGACGGCAGTTCGTATTCGACCGAGTCCGAGGTGTTTGTCGACGACGCGTCGCTGCACGTCACGAGCCTGGCGGTCGGCCCCGACGGCGGGTTGTACTTCTGCACGGGCGACCGGGGCGCGGCCGGAGGATTGTATCGAATTCGCTGGACGGGCGAATCGTCGGCGAACGCCCAGGATTGGGGTTCCGGCGTGCGCGGCGTCATTCGTCAACCGCAGTTCGAGGCGGCGTGGAGCCGCCAGAGAATCGCCTCCGAGAAGAGCGCGCTCGGCGCGGAATGGGTGCGGCTGCTCGAAGGCGTGGCCGCCAGCCCAGTCAATCCGTGCGAGCACCGGACGCGAGCGCTGGATCTGCTGCAACTGTTCGGTCCGGCGCCGACCACGGAACTGTTGATCTCGCTGGCTCGCGAAAATACGCCGCGGATCCGCGCCAAAGCGGCTGAACTGATGGGGCTGCGCGACGAACGTCCGACGCGCGACGCCCTGGTCGCCCTGCTTGCCGATCAGGACTCGACCGTGCGCCGACGCGCGTGCGAAGCGTTGGTCCGCTGCGGAGGGTCGCCGTCCGCCAACGCGCTGAACGAACTGTTGAAATCGTCCGATCGTCATGCCGCCTGGTCCGCCCGCAAGCTGTTGGAGACCATTCCCGCCGACCAGTGGGCCGAGCGGCTGCTGGCCAGCGACGACCTGCGCACGGTTCTGCAGGCCGGCACAGCGCTGTTGGCCGTTCAACCCAACCCGGAAAACGGGCGACGAGTGCTGGACCGCGTCACGAAGCTGATCGCTAACGAGACCACCGACGCGGACTTTCTAGACGCCTTGCGAGTCCTGCAATTGGCCTTGCTGCGCGGCGAGATTCGCCCCGCGGACGCCCGCGCGTCGGCCGAATTGCTGGCGGCCGAGTTTCCCGCCGGAGACCGATCGATCAACAACGAGCTGATGCGACTGCTGACCTATCTGCGCGTTTCGTCGATCATGGATCGATATTTCGAGTACCTGGGTTCGGCCGAAACACCCGACGTCGACAAGCTCCATGTCGCCCTGCATTTGCCGCTGCTGGCCGACACTTGGAACCTCGGTCAGCAGATCCAGTTGATCGAGTTCCTGGACGCGGCCCAAGATATTTCCGGCGACAGCGCCCGCCGGTATTGTCTGGCAAAGGCCAGCCGCAACTTTGCTGAATCGTTGTCCGACGACCAGGTGCGGACGGTCCTGTCCGAAGGTGATCGATGGCCGCACGCGGCGGTGGCCCTGTTGTATCGGCTGCCCGAACATCTGGACGCCGCCGCGCGCCAGACGCTGATCCAAGTGGACGACCGTCTGACCAGCCGCGACGACGATTCCTTGCGACGACTCAAAGTCGGAATCGTGGCCGTCTTGGCCCGCAGCGGCGATGCCGACTCGCTGGCTCATCTCCGCAGCTTGTGGGAACGCGAGCCCGAGCGTCGGCCGGCGGTCGCGATGGGCTTGGCGCAATGGCCGAGCGGGGAAAACTGGAGTTATCTCGTTCGCAGCTTGTCCTTCGTCGAAGCCGACGTGGCCCGCGAACTTCTGGAGAAATTGACACAGTCCGAGTTGGCGCCCGAGGATCCGGAGCACTATCGTCAAGTGATCCTGCGCGGTCTGGAACTAGATGGCCGCGGCGCGGCCGCCGCGATCGGCCTGCTCGAACATTGGACGGGGATCCAGCAAACACCGGCCGGCGAGCGGGCTGCGCCATTGGCGGCGTGGCAAGCGTGGTTCGCGCAAACCTGGCCGGACCATCCGTCGGCGAGCCTGCCCGTTCCTCGCGAAGGCCAGGTCTGGACGCCGGACAACGCGATGCGGGAATTGGAGAACCTTAGCGCTGAGCGGCCTTCGGCCAGCGGCGGCGCCGCGATCTTCGAATCGGCGCGGTGCGCCGAATGCCATCGCTGTGGCGAGCGCGGCGGCGGCGACGCACCCGACTTGACCGGCATCGGCCAGCGACTGATGCGCAAAGAGATCGTCAGATCCGTGGTGTACCCCTCCGACATGATCGCCTCGGCTCGCCCCGCCGAGGTCGCGCACGGCGCCGACGGCAGTGGCCCGCTTCGACGGCACAAGACGACAGCAGGCGCTGGCAAGGTGGCGTTCATCCGATCCGACACGGTCGATGCCGCTCCGTCGAGCAGCGCCGCCGAGTCGCCCCGCACGCCGCGGGTCTCCGACATGCCCGAAGGTCTGCTGGACACGTTGAGCGCCGCCGAGCTCCGCGATCTGTTCGCGTTTCTCTTGGCCGACCGCACGCCTCGATTGGCCAGTCAAGACGACTCGTCCCGGCAACCGGCAGCGGGCGCACCTTCGTCCACGGACCCCGCGTCGCCAGGCAACGCCAACTCGGAATCGACTCGCCGATGACGCGTTTGGTCGCGGTACGCGCGTCCAGAGAATGATCCACCGCCCCGCGCCCGCTGCCGTCTGGTTCGTGGTTGCGACATCCTGCCGCGGCCCAAAAGCCGGAGATGGTGGGGTTTAGGGTCTTAGTTCGTATCATGCGCGCACGATGCGCGCATCTTGTACAGTGGTGTGTACAGTACACTTGTGGGTTAGTGGCGCCAGACTGGGTTAGGTGGC
>JAVYAJ010000231.1:0-5521 GCA_032229885.1 Candidatus Anammoximicrobium sp.
ATTGGCAGACGGCGTCGATTGGCAGACGGCGTCGATTGGCAGACGGCGTCGGTCGGCAGACGGCGTCGGTCGGCAGACGGCGTCGGTCGGCAGACAGCGTCGGTCGGCAGACAGCGTCGGTCGGCAGACAGCGTCGGTCGGCAGACAGCGTCGGTCGGCAGACAGCGTCGATTGGCAGACGGCGTCGATTGGCAGACGGCGACAGGACGGCTTGGGCCGATTGCACAGGCTTCGACGACAGGGCGGCTTTGGCCCACGGCGGGCTTGGCTGCCGCCGAGCGGTGGAAAAAGGCGTGCCGCCACGTTGCCGTGGACGCAGACCCGGGAAGGTCGAGCCGAGAAAGATTCGTCTCGTTCGGTGGCAAAACCTTTACCGGAAGGCCGGAATGTGCATAATGACTGCGAGAGGATTCCGGAATTATTCAGGTCTGACGTCATCGCCGGGGCCAGTCTCTCGTATGCTCGAATTCCTTCGCTCGACCACGGCCCAGGCCGTTCTCTGGGCGGCTGCGCTGATCGTAGTCTCGGCGCTCGGCGTCTACCTTGTAAGGCGGTTCCGAGAACACGGGGATACGGCCGCGCCGTCGGCCAGCGAACTGTTGAGCGACTTTCGCCGGATGCGCGAGGGGGGCTCCTTGACGAACGAGGAATTTCGGCAAATCAAGGGCGCATTGGGACCCAAGCTGCAACCGCCATCGCAGGCCGTTGATGGCGGCCAGGACCAGTAATGCCGTCGGTGCGCGTTATGCCGAACAGTCCGGTGCGATTGCGCGTATTGGTTCTGAGTTCCTCAGGACTTTCTGCGTTGTCTGATGGGTTCGCGATGCGATATCGGAGTAACTGACATCGTTGACAGCTCGAGTACAGCGGACAGGGAAGCCCACCACTCGAGACTCGGCGGAAAATGGGCGCCGAGGGCTCGAGGCGAGCGACACCTGGAGCAGGACCGCTGCGGCTCTCGATGACGGAGGGTTCGCAAGTGGGCTTTGGAAAGGAATGAACATGCCCGTTGGAAAGGACTTGGGTGGCGGCCGAAAAGGCGGCAGCACGACGAAGAAAAACGCGTTCTGTTCGTTCTGTCGGAAAAGCTACCGAGACGTCGGTCCGCTGGTCGAAGGGCCCGGAGACGTTTACATCTGCGGCGAGTGTATCGACTTGTGCCAGTCGATCCTCGACCAAGAGAAACGTCGTCGCGGCCCCACGAAAAAGCTGTTCAACGAAATCCCGCCGCCGCGGGAGATCGTCAGTCAGTTGGACCAGTACGTGATCGGCCAAGAGGCCGCAAAAAAGGTGTTGGCGGTCGCCGTTCATAATCACTACAAACGGCTGGCGCTGGGTTGGGAAGGCGCCGACGTGGAGATCGATAAATCGAACATTCTGTTGATCGGCCCCACCGGCTCCGGCAAAACGCTGTTGGCGCGCACGCTGGCCCGGATTTTGAACGTCCCGTTCGCGATCGGCGACGCCACGACGCTGACCGAGGCGGGCTATGTGGGCGAGGACGTCGAGAACCTGCTGCTCAAATTGCTGCACGCGGCCGACTTTGATCTCGACGCGGCTCAGCGCGGCGTGTTGTACATCGACGAAATCGACAAGATCGGCAAGACCAGCCACAACGTGTCCATCACGCGCGACGTCTCCGGCGAGGGCGTCCAGCAAGCCCTGCTGAAAATGTTGGAAGGAACGATCGCCAACGTGCCTCCGCAAGGCGGGCGTAAACACCCCGAGCAACAGTACATCCAGATGGACACGAGCAACATTCTGTTCATCTGCGGCGGGACGTTTTTGGGCATCGAAGACATCATCCGCAAGCGCCTGGGGCGACGGACGATGGGCTTTGGTCAGCCGCTCAGCCTGCACAGCGAGAAGAATTCGACGGAACTGCTCAGCCAGGTCACGTCGGAAGACTTGATCCATTTTGGAATGATTCCAGAGTTTGTCGGCCGCCTGCCCGTCGCCGCCCCGCTGATGCCGCTGTCGGAAAAAGGGCTGATCCAGGTTCTGACCGAGCCCAAGAATGCCTTGATCAAGCAATACCAGACGTTGTTCGAGATCGAGAACTGCAAGCTCGAGTTCACCGAGGGCGCGCTGCGGGCGATCGCAGCCAAGGCTCACGAAAAAGGCACCGGCGCACGCGGATTGCGATCGATCGTCGAAGACGCCATGCTCGACATCATGTTCGAATTGCCCGATCACGGCGAAGGCTTTACCTATCGGATCGACGAGGACTGCATCGGGAATCGGAATCGGTGCATCAAGATGCCGACGCCACAGACGAAGAGCGCGTAACGGAGAAACGGAAGACTAGCGGTCGGGGTGGTCTTGACGGCAACGGTGATCCGAACGGGTTGCCGTTGCCGTTTTTTCGTTTGTGAATCGCGGGGCATCGCCCTAGGCCTCGCCCCGTGCCCGCATATTTTGGCCACAGTCCACTTCACCGTTTCGGCCATAGACTGTCCATCACCGTTGGCGTACTTGCATACCGCGGAAGTCCCGCGGCCTGACACTCCGGGATGTCCCAGCATCGTAGCCGTGGCGTCACACGAGCCTCTCTAGCCGCCGCGCGCTGCTGAGAACAATCAACGATCGGCGGGGAGGTTCCGAGCTCATGTCTTCGTCTTTCGCCGCGCCGCTGCTCGAAGTCTGCCACGTGAGCAAGAGCTTTCCCGGAGTCCGCGCATTGCGGGACGTCAGTCTGCGCATCGACCGCGGCGAAGTGCTGGCGGTGTTGGGCGAAAACGGCGCGGGCAAGAGCACGCTGATGAAGATCCTGGCCGGCATCTTGCGCCCGGATTCGGGGCGGCTGCTCCTGGACGGCCGACCGGTGCTGCTGGATTCGGTTCGGACGGCGTCGGCCCACAGGATCGCGCTGATTCATCAAGAGCTGAACCTGGCGGACAACCTGGACATCGCTGGGAACATCTGTTTGGGACGCGAACCGCGACGGTGGGGCATTCTGGATCGCCGGGCCATGCGCCGTCGGGCCGTCGCCGCGATGCGACAGGTCGGGTTGGACGAGCGGCCGGAGACCCCGCTGAGCCGGCTGCCGATCGGCAAGCGGCAGTTGGTCGAGATCGCTCGTGCGTTGTCGATCGAAGCTCGGCTGTTGATCATGGACGAACCCACCTCCAGCTTGTCTGCGCTCGAGACCCACACTCTGTTTCAGGTGGTCCACACGCTGCGCAGACGAGGCGTAAGCGTGATCTATATTTCGCACCGGTTGAGCGAAATCCTCGAGCTGGCCGATCGGGTCGTCGTCCTGCGCGACGGCCAAAATGCGGGAGAATTGACGCGCGACCAAATCGAGCACGATCGGATGGTTCGGTTGATGGTCGGTCGTGAACTGTCGCAGTTCTATCGGCGAGAAAGACCTGTCGCCGCCGACTCGCCGCCGCGCAAACCAGGATCGTACCGCACGCAGTCCGCGGCGAGCACGCCGGATTCAATCGCGAGCGAGTCGGACCAAGTTGCGGCAAGCCTGGACACGCGGTCCGCGCCGAACCAGGACACGCCGTCCACGTCGGACGCGCCCATGTTGCTGGCGGTGGGAGTGGCCACCGGCGCGCACCCGGAACATGAACTGACGTTCCATGTCCGCGGCGGCGAAATTGTCGGGCTAGCCGGATTGGTCGGCGCGGGGCGCACCGAACTGCTGCGCGTCCTGTTCGGCGTCGATCGCGCGGCGGCGGGCCGGCTGTGGATCGCCGGCCAACCGGTCGAACTCCGCAGCCCGGCCGACGCGATCCGTACAGGTCTGGCGCTGGCGCCCGAGGACCGCTCCCGGGCGGGATTGATCCTGGCGATGCCGGTGGCCCAGAACGTCAGCCTGCCCGGGCTGGCCGACCGCGGTGCACATCTGGGGATCCTGAATCGACGGCACGAACGCGACTTGGCCGACACGACGATCGCCCGTCTGCGCATCCGCTCGCCCGACGCCGAACAGATTGCCCGCAACCTATCGGGCGGCAACCAGCAAAAGGTGGTTCTGGGCAAGTGGCTGGCGATGCAACCGCGCGTGCTGCTGTTGGACGAGCCGACACGGGGGATCGACGTGGGCGCCAAACGTGAAATCTATGAACTGATGGAGCACCTGGCCGCGGCCGGCGTCGCCCTGCTGTTCGCCTCGAATGAACTCGAAGAGATCCTCGGCCTGTCCGACCGCGTGCTGGTCATGCACGAGGGACGCTTGGCCGGCGAGCTTCGGCGGGATGAACTCGACGAGCAAACGATCATGCGTCTGGCCACCGGCGGGTGACGCGGCACACCCCGGGCGTCAGCGAACAACCGGCCAGCTCCTCGTCTGCGGCATTATCCCTACGACCGCGCATATCGCTGCTATCGGTTAGCGCAGTACGCTCACTGTTAACCGCGCGATACACATTTCTTCGGGTCTAGCGACGGGATTTACCGTAAAGACCGCGGCTGTGCGTTCTGCGAGGTCTGCGAAACAGGGCGAAAACACGCGATTTGTCGGTGGCGCGGCTGGATTCTCTGATCTGCCCGGCAAATTCCTCAAACTTGGCACACATCGTGCATTGCTATCATCGCGTTCGCCCTTGCCGGCAACTGGGGCTGTGTGGATGTGTGTACCGGGCGCGCGCGGCGCGTTCCGAGTTGTCAAGTGCTTTTTGCATGGGAGATTGTTCGATGATGAAGTTGTGGAATGATGAAGCGGGCTTCGTCGTATCGGCCGAGCTGGTCCTGATCGCGACGATCCTGGTGTTGGGCTTGATCGTCGGCTTGGTGACGGTCCGCGATCAGATCGTGCAGGAGCTGGGTGACGTCGCCCAGGCCTTCGCGCAGATCAACCAGAGCTACTCGTTCAGTGGCATCACCGGCCACACGTCTGCGACCTCTGGGTCGCAGTTTATCGACACGAGCGATTACTGCGACACCGTCGGCGACCCGGTCGGAAGCGCGGCGGCCTGCATCAACGTGGCGATCGTGGCGGCAGCCGAGACTCCGTGATGCGGGGCTCTGCCGAGGCGCTCGATCGCTGCATCAGCGTGGCGGTCGTCGCGAGCCCGGAAAGCAGTCCCTTCACCGCGACTGTTTAACGCAGCCCAGCCCATCGGTTCCCACGATCCGGTCGGCTGGGCATTTTATTCGCCCCGCAGTAGACGCAATGTCAGGACGAACCGCGAGCGATCTCGCCCTGCCCGCGTGTGTCGCCCATCCCTACCGGACAGCACACTGCGCCTACTGCTGTCGTGGCGATGCCTCAGGAACTTCGCCCCGCTGTGTCCCCTCGTCAGCCCAGGGGACGTCTGCCGCGCGGGTTCCTCGTATCGCCATCGTTCCGTCCGCGTTCGGGTGGCACGCCCAGAGCGATAGCGATGGGCGTGGCGAGATGGCGTTAGAGTCTTAGTCCGTATCATGCGCACACGATGCGCGCATCCTGTACATTGGTCTGTACAGCACACTTTAGGGTTACCGGCACTAACCCGCGTTAAGTGAAATAGGCATTGGGTAACTGTTGCGCAGCGCAGACGACAGGAAGCGTGTTGGCCGAAGGCCAACA
>JAVYAJ010000232.1:0-49013 GCA_032229885.1 Candidatus Anammoximicrobium sp.
CAACTGACAACTGCCGTTAGCCGCGATGTCTTCCTTCGTATGATTCGTGGCCCTATTTCTTGGCGGTTGTTCGGTTGCGGCTGCTGGCCGCGCTGTGGCACTAGTGATCGAAACGCCGCCGACGTAACCATTAGCAAGCCCCAACGCCGCCAGCGTACCCGTTGGCGACCCCCGACACGTTGTCGGCCGCGCGGGGCGTCGCGACGGGCGGATCCTGGGCTGCCGTCGTGGGCAAGGCGTCCATTCAATCGCCGGACGTTGCGGCGGCCGGCGGATCGGTCAAATCGTTCGCGCCGGTCGGGCTGAGCAGATCGGTCGAGATGCCCTCCGTGTCGCTCAGATCGGCGACGTCCAGCAGAAACATGTGGCAGCTTTGCGATGCCGGGTCGCCGCCCGTGAACAGGATCCAGTTCCGGTCGGGGGTCAACTGGGGGTGGAAATGGGCCTTTTGCCCACCGCCATAAGTCGGCCAAGTGCCGGTCAATCTCTGCCAACGGTGGCGACGCGTTTGATGATCCAGGCGCTCGAGAAAATGCAGATCGTGGACCTCGAATTTATCCCATCCGGTCGAGTTCTCGTAAAACCACAGGCGGCCCTCGGGATCACGGCCCGTGTGGACGTATTGGATGTACGGGGGAAACGGAAACTCGAAACGACCGCGACTCAGCGGATCGTACAGGCCGGAATACTGTACGTCCGGCACCTCGTAGGCCATGCCTCGGCGGGTAACCTGACAGTGGATCAGATGTCCCTGGACGCCGGGGTCGCCGTCGCGCAGCGGGGTGATCGAACCGCTGGTCAAATCCGTCAACATCATGCCCGAGTGATCCGCCGGATGGGTAACGATAAAGCGTTCGTTGTCATAAGCGGTGACGTGGAACACGGCGCTGTCGATCCGGCACAGTTCGCGCTGTTCGCCTTGGTCGAGGTCGTAGGCGACCACGGCGGCGCCGCGGCACGGCTGGCCCCACACGCTGCCGCGAGGAACATGGATGTAGACAAACCAGCGGCCATCCGGCGTGCACGTATTCTGGCCGTAGGCCTCGCGGTCGGCGGGGATCGTAAACAAGGGCCGATCCGCCAACGTCTGGACATGGACGGCACGGACCTCGTTGCCGTCGAAATAGATCACCTCGTCTCGCGCCGTGTTCAGCACGCTGCGGTGGTCCAGCACGCCGCGCCCCGAATCGGTGCACCAGGGCCGCCACTGTGTGTCCGCGCACCGCGCGTGCGTCAGCTGGCAGGTTTCGCCCGTGGCCAGGTCCAAGCGAAACAACTGGAGTTCTCCGCCAAACGCATGGTGGTAGATCAGATAACGGTCGTCGCGCGTGATGCAGGGAATGAAGAAATACAGCGGATAAGTAAGGCCTGCGCCGGCGGTCAGTTGGACGACTTGTCGGCCTGTCTCAGGCGCGCGAAAGCGTGTGAAGCCATCGAACAAGGGCATTTTCCGAGCAGGATCAGATGCTTTGTCCATCGATCGAAATCTCCAAACATTGCGCGGGTTTTACGAACATCGGGCGTCTGCGGTACGGGCGCTCGTCCGCCGTCGCGACATGCTTCGACGTCGAGCGAATCCACGCCCAACGCCCGTCCGCGTCTGTTCGACGGCGTTCCATCCACGAACAACCCCTGGCATCAAAACGTACAACGATCAAGACGCGGCGCAGGGCCGCGTCTCGAACTGAACACGATTGTCGCATTTATACCGGCCGCGGGCGACAGCGCCCGGCCGAACGCCCAACGCCGCCGCTCGATCGGGCTTCGACCGTCGATAATTTCGTCGGCCCGCGCCACGGTGCAATACGACCTTCGGACCGATCCGCGTTCTTACGACCATGATACTCGACCGATTCGGGATCGGACGCACCGCTGGCTCTTTAAGGTCTTTTGTAGACACCGGTTGTGTCACGCGATGGCAATCTCGATCGCGACGGAGATTGATTTCGGATACCGTTTGGACCCACAAGTCTCGATCGGCGCGTCTCCCTCGCGACGGCGCGATTTCGTCAGCCGACTTGCGGCGCCAGCCAAGGAATCTACTCCGGGCCGTTGCGAGTTGAACCCGAATGGGCTAAGCTACTCGTTTTAACTCAAAGGCCTCGAATATAACGGTGCGCGAGGGTATTTACTCGTGTACGGCATTCCAACAGACGCGAACTGGGGCATGTTCTGCCCACTGCGAGCGGTTCTATGCACTGGTCCCTTTCCGGCTGAGCGGCATCATCCAAGTTTCACGCCCTCGCGCGGCGAAAATTGGACCACGCTCGGCCAACGCTTGCCAAGGGGACGAAAAACACGCCACGCATCCTCTCTCTAAACAGATTTTCCGGTTTAACAATGGCTTTGGTTGGGTTTTTCAAAATCCGTTAACAGGGTAACGGCACATGGGAAGAAAAAGGTTTAATTCGCGGTGGGCTCGTTGGAGCAAATTCTTGTTTGTGACAGCGATGCTTGTGGGTTGCGGGGCTCTGGCCTGGATGCAAGGCAGCACGGCTTGGGCACAAGGGGGCGCCAACACGGGGGCGATTCCTGCGGTCGCGATTTCAGGCGGAGTGACCGTGTTTCTGGTCTGGTTGATCGCGCTGCTGGGGTCTATCGCGGCGCTGGTTCAGGCGTACAAGTTTTACCAAAACATGATGCAGGCCGACGAAGGCAGCGAGCGCATGAAGGAGATCGCCGGCTATGTGCGGGTCGGCGCCAACGCCTATCTCTGGCAACAGTACAAGATCGTGGCGATATTCTTCGTCGTGATTTTTATCCTTTTGGCCATTGCGGCTTACGTGCTGCACGCTCAAAGCCGGTGGGTGCCTTATGCCTTCTTGACCGGCGGTTTTTTCTCGGGCTTGGCCGGCTGGTGCGGAATGAAAACCGCGACGTGGGCCAGCAATCGAACGGCGGCCGGGGCGCAGAAATCCCTGAACGCCGGCTTGCAGGTCGCGTTCCGTTCAGGCGCGGTCATGGGGTTGACGGTCGTCGGGCTGGGATTGCTGGACATCTGCCTGTGGTTCGCCGTCCTACATTGGGGGGTGCCGATGGTGACGGGCGAGC
The DNA here is from genome assembly GCA_032229885.1 of Candidatus Anammoximicrobium sp. Classification (GTDB taxonomy): domain Bacteria; phylum Planctomycetota; class Planctomycetia; order Pirellulales; family Pirellulaceae; genus Anammoximicrobium. The sequence goes on from JAVYAJ010000232.1 coordinate 3,052, forward strand.
AGATGACCTTGGTGGACATCACCGTCACGATGCTGTGCTTTGGGATGGGCGCCAGCAGTCAGGCGCTGTTTGCGCGTGTTGGCGGAGGCATTTTCACCAAGGCGGCCGATGTAGGGGCGGACTTGGTCGGCAAGGTCGAGCAGGGAATCCCTGAGGACGACCCGCGCAATCCGGCAACCATTGCGGACAATGTCGGCGACAACGTCGGCGACGTGGCGGGAATGGGCGCTGACTTGTACGAATCGTACTGTGGTTCGATCCTAGCCAGTGCTGCGCTGGGCGTCGCCGTCTATTCGGGCTCGACGCTGGTTCCGGCGGGCATGGATCCGATCGCCGCCCAGTTGCAGGCTCTGCTGCTGCCGTTGGCGATTGCCGGCGTGGGTATTTTCCTGTCGATCGCCGGGATCTATCTGGTGCGAACCGAGGAGAGCGCGACGCAAAAGGCGCTGCTCAAGGCGCTCGGACGCGGCATCAACGCTTCGACGTTCCTGGTCGCGGTGGCGTCGATTGTCCTGGCTTGGTGGCTGATGCCCAAGACCGAAGGCACGCTGGTCGCGGGCATGATTCCGGGCGTTGCGTTCAGCGTCATCGTCGGTCTACTGGCTGGCTGGTTGATCGGCAAGTGGACCGAATACGCGACGAGCGACGAGTACAAACCGACTCAGAAGCTGGCGGATCAGGCGTTGACCGGCCCTGCCACCGTGATCATCGGCGGCATCGCCGACGGGATGCTCAGCGTCTGGTTTCCGGTCATGGTAGTGTGTGTCGGGATGGTGGCGGCGTTCGGTTTTGCCACGGGGTGGGTCTTTGGCGACATGAACTACTTTGCGCTCGGCCTGTACGGGGTCGGAATCGCCGCGGTCGGGATGCTCAGCACGCTCGGCATTACGTTGGCCACCGACGCCTATGGCCCGATCGCCGACAACGCGGGCGGCAATGCGCAAATGTCCGAGCTCGAACCGTATGTCCGCCAGCGGACGGACGCCCTGGACAGCCTCGGCAACACGACCGCAGCCACGGGCAAGGGTTTTGCCATTGGATCGGCCGCGCTGACGGCCCTGGCCCTGTTGGCCGCGTATGTCGAGGAGGTGCGGGTCGGATTCGAACGTTGGGGCGAATCGTTGGTGGCGACCTCTGGGGCGTTGGACAGCGCTCCTGACGGGTTCTACAAGGCGTCGACGGGATTTGTGATCCACAAGTCCGAAGGCAAAGCCCGGACCTATATGGCGATGCCTACCGATACGCGTCATCCGGCGATCGACGACGCGTGGCGGGCGATCGGCTTTACGGCCAAGGAGCCGGGGCTGGTTCCGAGCGACATCTTGGCGTTTGATGGGGGCAGCCAAGCAGTAAAGTTTGCGGCCACCGGGGCGCCGTTGATCCGTGTCCACGAAGCTAGCCTGCCGGACTTTGTCTCGTACTACGACGGTTCGGTGATGAACCCCAAGGTTCTGGTGGGCGTGCTGTTGGGCGCCATGGCGACGTTCGTATTCTGTGCGTTGACGATGAAGGCCGTGGGCCGCGCCGCCAAAGGGATGGTGGAAGAAGTCCGGCGGCAATTCAGGGAGAAGCCGGGCATCATGGAAGGGACGGAACAACCCGATTACGCTTCTCCGGTGGCGATCAGCACTCAGGCTGCGCAGCGGGAAATGGTGCTGCCGTCCGTAATCGGCTTGCTTCTACCCGTGCTGACCGGGATCGTGCTGGGCGTGGGCGGCGTGTTGGGCCTGCTGGTCGGCACGTTGGCGACCGGCTTCTGCGTGGCGGTCTTCATGGCCAACTCGGGCGGCTCGTGGGATAACGCCAAGAAATACATCGAGGCTGGCGCGCATGGCGGAAAAGGCACGGTGGCCCACAAGGCGGCCGTCGTCGGCGACACCGTGGGCGACCCGTTCAAGGACACCAGCGGCCCAAGCTTGAACATCCTCATCAAGCTGATGAGCATGGTCAGCGTCGTGGCCGCCGGCTTGGTTGTCCGGTATAGCCTGGTTGCGCTGGGGATCTTCTAACCCGCGCCATTCCAGCCAAAACGGCATAGACGCGGAACGTTGCGACGTTCCGCGTTTTTTTATTGGTTCGACAGCCGAAAGATCCGTCACCGACGAGCGATGGACGCGCGAGGGTTTTCAGAGGCAAACCGACGTGAAGCCAACAGGCCGCGAGGCGGCGCGGATATGCGCAACTTTGCAGTGGACCCCATTTGGCGGATAGGTGTTCGAGCGGCCGGCACTACGCGAATGCCCCGGTCATGCGCCGTGGCGAGCCGATGTCCCGCCGACTCATCGTTGTGCCCTCCCACCACCGGCATCAAGGCTTTCGATCGGCGCCAGGCGTCGAAAGCGGCAGGGACGGCGACGCCTGAATCCCTGTTACCCGCGTGTCGCCCTGTGCAGACGAAGCAAACCGGGGTCATTCCAACGCGCTGCGGACGGGATTTGTTCGCGGCCGCATGGTACATGGTCTGCCATCCATCCTCGCCTCTACTCTCGATACATTCGGTAAAAGCGTTAAAGTCGCCCCGTCTTAACAATCGATAGACAACCTTTGGAACGTCGGCCTGACGGGCTGCTGTGTTTGGCGGCTGGTGCAGTTTGCTGACCATGCTGAGGCGGGGGTAATTCGCGTGTGGAAGACTGCCAACTCTTTCCCTGTCTCCGGAGCGTGTCTGCTAGCGATGCTGGCCGCGGTCGCTGGATGCAGCCGGCGGCACTATCGCGTCGAAGCGGATCGCGAAGTGACCGGGCTGATCGAAGAGAAATCGCAAGACCCCCGCTGGGGTGTGGACCAGTTCTCGATCGACGTCAATCCGAACAGCCGCTATTACGACATCTTTGATCCAGATCGTCCCCCCATGCCTCCGGACGATCCGGCGTCGCATCAATTCATGCACTCCGTCGCCGGCAAGAAAGGTTGGAAACACTGGCATCGCGATGGCGATCGATACGAGTTGGAAAACCCACAGTGGCGACAACAATTGGCTCGGTATGCGCCGTTGAACGAAAAGGGCGAAGTCGTCTTGGACGTCGATACGGCCTTGAATCTGGCCTATATCCATTCGCCCGATTACCAGAATCAGTTGGAGACGCTCTATCTTTCGGCTTTGGACGTCAGCACGGAACGCTTTCGGCTCGTTACCCAATTCTACGGGGGCGCAAACGCAGAATACGTCCACGACGGCTATCTGGAACCGGCGCGATTGATCTTCGATCCGATCCAGCAGCGGTATGTTATTCGCCCGTCGATCGAGGGGGTCGAGCAGAATCGCCTGACGGTCGGCCGTCCGGCGACGGCGCCCTCCGTACAACTGCGACGAAAGTTGGCCACTGCCGGAGAATTGGTCGTCGGCTTTGCCAACTCGTTCGTCTGGGAGTTCACGGGCGGCGACGTCAATCTGACCAGTTCACTCGCCAGTTTTTCACTCGTTCAGCCCCTGTTGCGAGGCGGCGGGCGGCACATCGCGCTCGAACAGTTGACCATTGTCGAGCGAGTCCTGCTGGGAAACCTGCGGGCATTCGAGCGGTATCGCGAAGGATTTTACACGCGCGTGGCGATCGGTGAATTGGGCGTCGTCGGACCTTCGCGTCGGGGCGGATTCTTGGGCGGAACCGGCTTGACAGGCTTCAGTGGCCAGGGCTCGGGCGGCCTGGGCGGCGTCGGGGCGGCCACCGGTTTCGGTCGAACGGGTTTCTCGGCCGGTGGCGGTGGCGGAACGGGCGGAGCGGGATTCGCGGGCGGCGGCGCCGGAACCGTCGGCGGCTACCTCGGACTGTTGCAACAGTTGCAGCAGATCCGCAATACGCAGGACGCGCTGAACCTGCAGCTCCGCACGCTGGCCCTGTTGGAGGCTTATCTCGAAGCGGGCGTGATCGACCTGGTTCAGGTCGACCAGTTTCGCCAAAACATCGAGACCGAGCGGGCGACGCTGTTGCAGGCCCAGAATTCGTTGCAGTTGACTCAGGACAATTATATCCTGGGAACGCTGGGCCTGCCTCCTGATCTGCCGGTTGCGCTGGACGATGAATTGATTCAACAGTTTCAACTGATCCCGCCGCAGGTCACCGCGCTGCAGAGCCGAATTGCCGAGTTTCAAGAGGAGCTCGGTGAACTGGGCGACGAGCCGCGCGAGGCGGACCTGCGCAATCTGATCCAGCGATTGACCGCGCTGCAACCGCAATTCGACGAACGTTTCAGGGCCATCGAGGAAGATGTCGCGCGGATGCGAAATCTGGCTCCACGCCGCGAGCAAACACTGACGGATGTCGAGAAACGCGCATTCCGACGGGAAAATGCCCTGTCGAGTGAGACTTTGGCCGACGTCCGTCGCCGGTCGCAGGCTGCGGCCCCGCGTTTGGCGCAACTGAAATCGGGCCTTTCGTCCACCACCTGCCAGGCGACGGCTTCGGGATTGGTCGTGTGGCTCAGTGAACAGTATCGCCTGGCGGGCGAAGCGAGTCTGGTCCAGGCTCGCGCGCGGCTCGAGTCCATCACGGTCGACGCAGTGCAACTCGATGCGGACACGGCATTCCAGATTGCCTTGGCCAACCGTCTGGACATCATGAACAGCCGCGCTTCGCTCGTCGATTCGTGGCGGTTGATCGCATTCAATGCCAACGCCCTGCAGTCCGGCGTGAATGTGGTCCTTGATGGAAACGTCCTGACCGCCCGCAATAATCCGCTCAGTTTCGATGCTCGGACTTCGACGGTCCGCGCGGGCTTGCAGTTCGATGCGCCTTTCACCCGGCTGTTGGAACGGAACAACTATCGGCAGGCGCTGATCGACTATCAGCAGGATCGTCGGAGTTTCATCCAGAATCTAGATTCGGTTCACCGCGACATGCGACAACTGGTGCGCCGTCTGGAAGAGCTGCGGGTCAATCTCGAGATTCAGCGGCGCGCGGTGGCGATCTCGATCCGGCGCGTCGATCTGACTCAGGAAGAGCTGAACAAGCCCGTGCCGCCACCCGCGCCGGGGCAGGCGGCCGCGCAATTGGGGCCAACCGCCGCGCTGAACCTGTTGACCGCGCTTTCGGATTTGCGCAACACGCAAAACAACTTTATGAGCGTCTGGCTGAACTATTACGCCACGCGAATGCAGTTGATGCGCGAGCTGGGGTTAATGCGTCTGGACGCCCAGGGTCGTTGGATCGATACGCCGTTGTCCGCCGATCCATTGCCGCCGCCGGAAGAGGTCGCCCCGCCGCCCGCCGTTCCGAACGAGTGGCTGGACGACAGGTTCTGGGACGCGCCCGAGGTGACGCCTCGCTCAAGCCCCGCCCCCCACCAGGCGGGCGCGGCCGAACGCGACGCTTTGACTGCGGACGCCGGGCCCGCCCCTTCGGCCGCCCGCGCCGGACGCGACACGAGCAAACCCGGCTCGGCCACGCCGATCTCGACAACGGAGGGCGGCCTGTCGGAACCGCTCGAACTCAATTTGCCGACCGGCGTCGCGAAACCTGTACGGCGCGAAATCCAGCCGGCTCGCCGCGAACGTCGCCAGATCACGCGTCAAGCCAGTCCAACGGCGGCAGTCCGAGGTTCGGCGCAGGACGCAGACCAACGCCCTAAACCGGCCGCTCGTGTTCTGCCGGTCGTCTATACCTATACCCCGACGGGCTTGGCGAGCCCTCGACCCTCGCAGGCCGGCGACCCTGCGAACGACGCCGGGCAACCGCCGCGGTCCGGACAGGACGAAATCGGCACGCCCGCACCGGCCCCGTCCACTCCGTCCACCTCGTCGCCGCCAACGCCGTCTATGTCGGCGCCCGCGGTGCGTTTTCTCGAACCTGCTGATCGTGTTCGCACGGCATTCGACGCACGGCCATAAAGCTGCCCCGGCGTCGGACTTGTATCCCCAATGCCGATCCGCGCGCCGCGGGCGCGGCGCCTGTGGCCGAGCGGCCACTGAAGGGTCGCCTGGCTGCCCTTCCGAGGCACGTTCGCATCTCGAGATCCCGAACGCGCCGCGAACCGACCTGTCGGCCGCCGAGCGGTCTTCTTCGCGTCGACGGCTTATCAGCGCTGCGCAGGCGCGGGTGGCGCGTCTGGCGCGGTCGAACAGCGCCTCACGTCGCGCACCGCCAGGCGATCTCGAAGCCTTCGTGCCGCAGCCAGTCGGCGACTTCGGTCGGCGAACGGTGGTCGGACACGGGGAACTGTTCGCCCGCCTCGTGGGCGTCGGCATCCGGGCTGTAGCCGCCGGGCACGGTCGAGCTGCCGGCGCTCATCTGCGTGATGCAGATCCGGGCCAGTTGGTTTCGCAGTTCGACTTGTTCCCGCGTCGACAACACCAGCACGGCGCGCGGAAAGGCAACTCGGGCCGCGCAGTAGAAACGAACCAGCAGTTCGTCCGAGACGACGAACGGCGCCTCGAATCCCTCGGGCGCTTCGTGAAGCCGCGGCAGGCTGATGGCGAGCGTGCGATCCGGAAACCGATCGGCCAGATAAGCGGCGTGCCGAAGCATCGCGACGAAATCGGCGTGCGGTTCGGCCAGCCCTAGCAGAATGCCCAATCCCAAGCGAGGCATGCCTGCCTCGGCCGCTCGGTCGTGGGATTCCAAACGCCAGTCGTAGAAGCTCTTCGGACCGCGCCGGTGGTAGCGGGCGTACAGCGTTCGGTCGTAGGTCTCCTGATACAGCGTCAAGGCACAGACGCCTGCCGCTACCAACTGGGCATAGTCTTCGGTCGCCTGCGGCGCGACTTCGAAACTCGACTCGAAACCCGCTCCGGCCAGCGCCCGAGCGATCTCGGCGTAATAGGCGGTCGTCGTCCGGCTGGGAAACTCGCTCGCCACGACCAGCAAATGCTCGAACCCCCGTTGGCGTAGAATCTGCGCCTGGTCCAGCGCCTCGGCTGCGGTCAGGTGCCGTCGTGGAATCTGCTCGGCAAAACGAAAGCCACAGTACACGCAGTCGTTGACACAGTAGCTAGAGACGTACAGCGGGGCGTATAGGAACATCCGTCGTCGGTCGGTCGCTAGGCCCGGCTCGCCGGCGGTGTGCCCGAAGTGTTCACGCGTCAACTGTCGGGCGCGTTCGACCAGCCGGGTCGTCGGGTACGACGGATCGAGCATCGCACACGCTTCGCGGATCGACTCGGTCTCCCACCGCGAGTCGAATGCCGCGTGGCGAGTTTGACGCGGCGGCAGGGCGGTTCGGCCAGCCAACCGTCGTCCGAGGTCGTCCAGCGCGTCGGCCAGCGCTTCGCTCTGGGGCGTCATCGCGCCGGCGTATTCGTTGAATTGTTGATATCGCCAGCGTTCGATCTTGCCGGCCAGTTCGACTCGCTTGGACGATGCCGCTGCGGGCGACGCGACAGACGATGCGGTGGGCTTTGTGGCCGATGACGGCGCGGACGCCGCAGGCCAGCCCAAGGCCGCTCGCGCTTGTTCCAACAGCCCTAGACGGTGCCCTGCGTGAGCGTCCGTCGCCGCGATCCAATCGGTCAACTCGTTCCATCGAGTCGAACCGTTCCCATCGGGCAAGGCGTTCAAAGCAGGCGGCAGATATGTCATGGTCGTGATCCGTCTCGATCTTCGTGAGGCTTGATCTTCCGGGGCTAGATTTGCGGGAGCTTGATTTTCTGACGCTTGGTTCAGCGTTCGCCAGCTCAGCCGTCGCGTAGAATCTCGCTGGCGGCGTTCCGGCCGCACGCGCCCATCACTCCGCCGCCGGGGTGCGCGGCTGCGCCGCACAGATACAAGCCGACGATGGGCGTGCGATAATCGGCCCAGCCCGCGACCGGGCGCAAGGCGAACAGTTGCTGCAGGTGCATTGCGCCTTGCATTATATTGCCGCCCGTCAAGCCGTAGGTTCGTTCCAGATCCAACGGGCTTAAGACCTGGCGGTGTTCGATCGCCCGCGGCACGTTCGGCGCATAGCGGGCCAGTTGCTCGATACATCGATCGGCAAAGTCCTCTTTGATCTCGTCCCACGTTCCACACGCCAGCCGGTACGGCGCGTACTGAACAAAGATCGACGCCACGTGCTTGCCTTCGGGGGCGAGCGTTCGATCGACGCTCGACGGCAAGGTCAGCTCGAGCACCGGCTCGACGCTGGGCCGACCGTACTTGGCGTCGTCGAACGCCCGCTCGATATAGTCCAACGTTGGGCTGATGTGCATCGTCCCATGATGGTGCGCGACGACGCCGCTCGACGGATCGGCCGTAAAGCAGGGTGGCTCGGACAAGGCCAGGTTGATCTTGGCCGAGGCCGATCCATAGTCGATCCGCTCGACGGCTGCGCGAAAGGCCGGCGGCAGTTCGGCCGGATCACACAGTCGCAGAAACGTCTGCTGCGCGTCGATGCTGGACGCGACGGTCGATGTTTCGATGATGCGGTGGTCTGCCAGCGAGACGCCCAAGACGCGGCCGTTCGAGCTGATGATGCGAGCTACCTCGGCCTCGCGGCGAATCTCGACGCCCAGATCGCGGCAGGCGGCTTCGAGCGCCTCCGCCAGGCCGCCCATGCCGCCACGGACGTAGCCCCAGATGCCTCGCGCCCCGCCAGCCGTCCCCATCACGTGATGCAGCAACACATACGCGGTCGATGGGCTCGAGGGCGCCGCGAACGCGCCGATCACGGCGTCAGTGGCCAGCGTGGCTCGTAGCGGCTCGGCCTCGAACCATCGCTCGAGGAGCGGTCGAGCTGCGCCGACGAGGAACTCGATCGCCTCGGGCAGTTCATCGCCCAACACGGCCAGCGCCTGGTACACATCCCACAGCCGGGACGCGTCGCGAACTCGTTTGAGCGCGCCGACTTTGCGCCACCGCGGAGACAACGGAAACACGTTGGGCGGCGTTTGCGACAGGATCGGCTCGAGTGCGGCGGCGATCCGCGCCAGCAGCGTTTCGTAGCGCGGATACGCCTGGGCGTCGCGCTGGCTGAACTTGGCGATCTCCTGCTGCGTTCGGCTGCGATCCGGTCCCATCAGCAGCGAGCGGCCGTCTAGCAGCGGCGTGTACGACGATGGATTCCGCGCGAGAATCGCCAAGCCGTACTCTTTCAAACGCAGGTCGCGGATGATCTCGGGCAGCAACAGGCTGATCACATAGGCAGCCGTCGACACGCGATACCCGGGCCACACTTCCTCAGTCGCCGCACAGCCGCCCAAGACGTGGCGTCGTTCCAACACACAGACCGATCGCCCTGCTTTGGCCAAGTAGGCCGCCGCGATCAATCCGTTGTGTCCGCCGCCGATGATCACGCAATCGTAGCGTTTCCGTTCCCTCATGGTTCGCCGTCCCCTCTGCGGCGCGTGCGCGATTGTAGTCGCTGGATCCGAGCGCCGAAAGAGGCGAAAGACAGCCGCGACTCGTCCTTTCGGTGATCCCCACGCACGCTGTCGGTTTGCTTTTCGGTGAAAATCTGTCACAACCAGTGTCGCTCAGCAGATTACCCCGCAGCCGACTGCGCGACGTCCGCGGGTCAGGCAGACAAGCGGCGCGAGGCCGTTCACGTTTGCGGCCGAGGCCGATCCAAGAGGATCGCAGCGGCGGTCCGTGCCGAGCTCGGCAGTAGGCGTCATCGTCCGCGCTCGGTGGGCGGGTGTGTCGGTGAGAGAATCCTTTTCCGAATCACTGTTTTAGGGAGGTCGTGTCGTGAAGCGTCTGTTTACCTTGGCGTTTGTCGCTGCGCTGTCCGTGACGTCGCTCGCGTGGGCTCAGCCAGGCGGTCGCGGTGGAGCTGGTTTCTTCGGCGGTCGCGGCGGGGGCGGCCTACTTGGGCTGGCGCAAAACGCGGCTGTGCAGAAGGAGATCGAGGCGGTCGAAGATCAGGTGGCGGCAATCACAAAGCTGGCTGAAGAAGGCCGCGCCGCTCGGGGCGAAGGCCAGCGGATCGATTTCCGCAACATGACCGACGAGCAGCGTGCCGAGCTGCGAGCGCGTCGCGAGAAGGAAACGACTGCGGCGAACGCAAAGCTGGCTGAAATCCTGCTGCCGCACCAGATCAAGCGACTGAAGGAGATCCGGATCCAGCAACTCGGAACGGCGGCCGTATCCGATCCCGAAGTGGCGGCCGCGCTCAAGCTGACCGACAAGCAAAAGGCCGATCTCGAAGCGGCCGCGACAGCCGACCGAGAAGCGATGCAGCAGGCGTTCCCACGCGGCGGGGGCGGCCAGGGGCAAAATCAGGACCAGGCGCGCGCACGGTTCCAAGAGCTGCGCACGAAGGCCGAACAGCGGGTTCTGGACGTGCTGACCGCCGACCAGAAGGCCGAGCTCGACAAGCTCAAAGGCGCCGCCTTCGAGATGCCTCGCTTCGAGCGCGGTGATCGTCCGGCCGGAGATCGAGGCGGACAGCGTGGTCAGCGTGGACCACGCCGCGGCGGAAACTAGTGGCCAAACCCGCTTGGGTCACAAAAATGCGCTCCCTCGGCTGCTGCGTCACCGCCAGCCGAGGGAGAACGACGGCCGGGCCGGCCCGGCGCCGAATCTGGCCGACTGGCATTCTGCCAGGAAACGTCGGCCCTGTTGGCACAAGCTAATCCAGGCGGAGCGCTGGCGGGTAGCCGGGATTCTCAGGTTGCAAGAGTCCCTTGCTCTGGCGAGTGCGACAACCCGAAACATTTCGGCAGGACAACGTAGCCGTTTCTTCTGTGAAGGTCGAAAGCGGTTGTCAAGCGGTTGAGGCAGAGCCACGGGGCCCGCCGACCACTTGAGAACCACGGTCGACTTTTATGGAACGAACGGCTACGCTCGTTTCGGTTGAGAATATACCGGCGGACCGCACGTACCGACGCGACGCGAGACACGAGATTGCCGGTGGTCACACGGTCGACATGTCGGCCGTCGCGTTGATCTCGCCAAATAGATGAAACGACGAGGCCCGGCTGCTGGTCGTCCGCTACGCGCAGAGGGACGACGGCTGCTGGCTTCCCCTGCCGTGCCCGCGATCGTGAGACGCTGGCCCATCCGGTGGGGGAAGGGATCTCCGAGTTGCCATCCAACGAAAGTGACTCGCAATGCGACAGCTACGCCTCTTTTTGTTGGCCTTATCCGGCGTTCTGCTGGCGTTCTCTTCCGCCCGCGCGGAACTGGTGCTTGCCGAAAACGGCGTCTGCCCTTACCAGATCGTGATTCCCGACAAGCCTGCGGACGAGATTGTGCGTACTTGGCTTTTGGGCGCCGCCAAGTTGATGCAGGCCGCGTTTGAAAAGAACGGGTTCAAGGTAGAAGTGGTAAAGGAAGGGACGCAGACGGCGGGCCAGCCAGGGATCTATCTCGGCGCAACAGATTTCGCAGAGAAGCACGGTGTCAAGGTCGAGCAATTCAGCGACTGGACGTACTGCCAAAAGGTCATTGGCAAGGACGTGATCATCGCCGGGAACGATAAGAAGAACCCGGTAAAGACCATCCAAGGCTCGCGCACTCCCTTGGCGTTGCTCGGCACGGTCAAAGGGACGTGCGACTTTCTGCGGCAGTATGTCGGCGTGCGTTTTCTGTTCATGAACCTAGACTCCGGTCCGAAAGGATTCGCCGCGGATGGCTCGCTCAGACTCGATTCACGAAGCATCGCGTTTCTGCCGGTGGCGCGGGTGGCGTTGCCGGACGAGCTCGATCTGCGGAAGACGCCGCTGCTGCGGGCTTGTGCCGATGGCAACTGTGAAACGTTCTACCACATCGCGAACAATTTCTTTCCACTCTTGAGTTTTGTCCAGGGTTCAGAGGTGCATTGGGGAGACGTCATTTCGCGCGCAGAGTATGGCGCGACTCACCCCGAATACTTTGCCCTGCTTGCAGACGGCAGACGCTCCATTGAACATTCGGTCTCCGTCACCGAGGCCGGAGAGGAAAAGCATTGCGTGACGCAGCTCGGCGTCTTGGATCTGATGGCCGGGGCATTGGCGAAAAGGGTCCAGGCCGGCGAGAATACGCTCATGATCATGCCGCCAGATTCTTACCGTCTCTGCTATTGCAACTGCGACGGGTGTACGCGCTTGTTTGGCGGCGTCAAGGCAAAGTCCTGGGATGACATTCGCGCGCGAGGCAATTCCGGCAAGCTCTGGCAGGCCTATTTCGCGATCGCGAACAGACTGGAACGAACGCATCCCGAGGCGCGGCTCGTAATCTGGGACTATCAGGACACGCCGCTCGATATGGTTGGCGAGGTTCCGGCGAACGTCATTCCAAAACTCCACATGGGCTCGAAGGCCGATTTCCACAGACTCGAGGGCGTCGCAACGCCTGCGGGGATCTGTGTCCTGGAAGAGACTTTTACGGGCTTTGGCGTGGGCGGTCCCTATTTGCCGGAACGTACGCCGGAATACATCGCCGGCATGGCGCAGACGATGGCTCGCTATAAAGTGCAGTGGAGCACTCGCGACGGCGCAATGGGGAACGTTCGTGGCCTGCAGGCGGCGGCCTATTACGTCTACGGCCGCATGTTGGACGATCCCTCCGCCGACTGGCGCGAGTTGCTGGGCGAATTTTGCGCCGCCGCTTTTGGTGACGTAGCGCCCACCATGCGCCAATTCCACGATTCGCTGCACGAGCAGATTGCGTTGTACTCCGATTTTTTCGGGATCCGGGCGCCCGCCTGGGGCTATAATTACGGCCGTTCCACGTATCGCGGCAACAAGTGGCATGTGCTGAGCATGTACCCGCCCGAGTATTGCGCGACCGCGGACGCCTTGCTGTCTTCGGCCGAACGTCGAACGAAGGACGCGGATGTCAAGGCGCGCCTGCAACTGCTGAGGATCGAATTCAACTACCTGCGGGGGCTGTCGCGTATCTTCCACCTGCACAACGCCTGGCTTCTGAACCCTTCGCCGGAATTCTTGAATCCGCTGGTCGAATCCATTGAGGCGTGGCACGCGCAGGTGAGGTCTACGGCCGGAAATCGTCTGGACGACTGGCCGGAAATAGCGCCTTTCGCCGGCCAGAACTACAGCCATGCGTCGTTACGGTACCGGTCCTATCAGCAGACTTGGGAGTCCACCTGCGTGCACTGGGACACGGCGGCGATTCGCACCGGAATCCTGGAAAGCCAGCGCCGGCTGACAGTGCCCATGGTCGAAACACCGCCGGCCATCGATGACGACGTCTGGAACGGGGCGTCGGAACAAGTCCTGCGGGTCCGCGATGACATGCCGTTTTCCGGCGTACGGACGACGTTCAAGGCGCTGTGCGACCGCCAAGCGCTCTATGTACGGGTGGACTGCCTGTCTCCTGCCGAGCATCCAGAAGATATTCCTGACGCCGAAGCCGAACGCGATGTGTTCAAGCAGGAGCACGTCGACCTCGTCATCCAAGCTTCGCCAGGCGGCAAGATTTATCGCCTAGCGGCGAACCCGACCTCCGGACTGCGCTACGATGCGATTTGGACGGTCGGCCCCGAGGACCGGTTGGTCGAAGACGTGACGTGGAGCGGCCGCTGGGAATTCGCGTTCAAAACGACTGGGAAAAAGAGTCGATACGGTTTGGCCGACCGCGTCTGGACAGCGTGGTTTCGGATTCCGTATGCCGCGCTGGATGTTGCGGCGCCCCCGACGGGAGCGACTTGGGGATTCAACGTCGACCGCGTGCGCATCAATCCGGGCATTGCCCCTCAACATATTCTCTGGCGAAATGCGTCTTCTCTCACCGACTCGCAAACGCTCGGTACGCTGGCGTTTTAACGGTGCGATTGCGTTTTAAGGCCTGCAATCCCAGCCAAGGAAACAGGGGCATAACTCGCGACCGGTCGTTTTTGATCGAGGAGCCTGCCCGGAAATTGGACTTTACCCACAATGTGCTAGATAAGCGCGATCGCTGGCAACACGACTGGTTGTGGTGTCTTCGAATATCTGGACAGGCTCCTAGTCTTGCCAACCGCCTGTACGGTAGCCCTTGAACAGCTTTCGGCCCAACGCGGGTTGGTACGGCGTCCATGGACTGGCGTCATTCACGTCCTCATGCATCAGTCCGCTGAGGGTGTGCATCTTCGAATCCAGATTGTCCAAGAAATGAAGGGCGACGGCTTCGAGTGTCATGGGCAGCTTGGGACTGCCATATTCGTATTCGCCGTGATGGCTGAGGATCATGTGCTGCAGCCGCAGCCGCAGCTCGACCGGGAAGGGTTCGCCGGACAAGCGTTCGGATTCGGCGATCTTGGCGTCGACGAGGCTCGTTCCGATCACCAGATGACCGAGCAACTGGCCTTCGTCGCTGTATGCCAGATCCCGTTCATACGTCAACTCGCGGGTCTTGCCGATATCGTGCAGGAAAGCGCCCATCACGAGTAGGTCCGCATCGAGTTCCGGGTATCGCGTCGCCACCAGCGCTGCCAACTCCATCAAGCTGAGTGTGTGGTCCAGCAGTCCGCCACGGAAGGCGTGGTGATTCTTGATCCCAGCCGGCGCGCTCGTAAAGCTGGCCATGAACGCTTCGTCCGCCAGAAAGCATTTTGCCAGGTTGCGGAGCGGCGCATTGCGCATCGCCCGCAGCAGTTCGCCAAGCCGTGCGACCAGACGATCTATCGAGACGGCGTCGAGCGTGACAAAATCGGCTTCGTCCACCTGAGCCGCAGGCGTGCGTTCGAGATGGCCGACGATGATTTGCAGCGCCCCGTTGTAAGACTGGGCCGTACCTTGGACCCGGACATAGTCGCCGTTTTCGAACGAGTGGTATAGCTTTTCGTTGGCATTCCACATCATCGCGTTGATCGAACCCGTGCGATCCGACAAACGCATCTGCAAGTACAGACTGCCGTGACGGTTCGTGCGCAACTGTTTGTCGGCAACCAGAAACGCTTCGTCGACCGATTCTCGGTCCGATAGTTGCTGGATGAAGCGGCGAGACATGGCAATCCATTCTTGCTGCGAGAGTATCCACACAACCGAGCGGCGCGAACTGGTTTGTCGCACCCAGCTTGGCCCGCGCTCCAGACTCTGTTGTGCGGTCGAGAGAAGCGTCTGTAACGTCGCCGATGAACGATCGTCGGCTCGTTCGCCATGATCTGCCGTGCGGTCGAGGGGAAGGACAGACTCGAAGCCGCCGCTCGTTCACAGCCCGGCCGTATTCTAGGGACGGGCCGAGCCGATCGCAAGGTCGGCATCCGCGAGACCCAGTCGAACGGGCGGCGGATCTCCGATCGAATGTCCACATTCCCGCCACGTGGCGCCTGCCGCGCCCGTTCTGCGCCAGCCGCCACGGCCGCGTTTGCCCCGCTCTCCCGTAGACCGACTGGCGGCGAGCTGGTGATCCGCGTCCCGGTCTCGCGAAAGACGCCCCCTATCCGGCCCACGATCTGCGATGCCGAATCTGAACCGCGCGAGACCAGATTGCGCGGGTCACTCGCCAGATGCGTATCGCAGGATCGACAGGGACCGTGCGGCGAGTGGCCATTGTTTGGCCGGAGCGGCCGCACGGTCGTCCGCGGGGACGTATGCTTCGGCGGTCTCGATCTGGTGCGGTGATCGTCCGTAGTTCGCCAGAACCAGATACAAATCGCGGTTGGCGAAAACGGACGCTACACAGTCAGGCGGCAACGGCCGGGCAAACAGATCCGAGTCGGCGACTTCGAGGTATGCCCAAGTTCCGTCTTCCACCAGAGGCAGGTAGCGTTTGAGCCAACGGGCGTGGGCGGGCCGCACTTCGGGGTCGGGCGGAATCGGATCCCAGCCGCCGTAGATATAGGGTCCGTTCGGGTGCGCTTGATAATACTTCCAAGCCGCGGCGTAGAATCCAGTCTCCTGGATTCCCGGCAGGCGCGGGATTGGAATCACAGCCCGTTCGCCGGTCAGCGGCCGACCGCCCTGCAGCAGCGGGAATTGCATATAGGGAATCGAGTGCAAGAAATGCTCGCTTGTGCCCTCGAGCTTGGCCGACGTCCCCTGAATGCAGGGCACAACGTACGGCGTGTGGTTCTTGGTCGCCGTGCGTAGGCCGTCGGCATTCTCGACGTTTTCTCCCACCCACAGATAGTCGTAGACGCGCAGTCCTCGCGTCAGCGGCTCGTTCGCGCGATCCGCGTGCATCTTGTAAATGCCGCCGCGTCGTTTGATCTCCGCGTAGATCAGACACAACAGGTCCGTCACCGCGCCATCGTACTGCGGTGTTTCCTCAAAGGCGATCACCTCGTCGCGGGCGGGCTCGAGGATCCGTTTCTGGGCGTTGGGAACATAGCCCCAATCGTTGTACAGGCCGTCAAGCTCGTAGTCTTCCAAGATCCGCACCATGCGCGGCAAGAAGTAGGCCCGCCAGCCCGGACTGGCCGGCGAACAGCGTGGCAGATCCCACCACCCGCCGAGCACATCGCCAGGGCGCGACCACGCGGCGTCATACTCCGGATCGTGTCCGGCAAAATAGCCGCTCGACGCGTAGGCCAAAATCTTCAGGCCCCGCTGATGGACCATCGACACGAAGCGGCGAAATCCCGCCGGGTTCACGGCCGTCAACTTGTTGCGACCGAACAGGCCGTAGCGGTCGTTCCACTCGTCCATGACGTGAATCAGTTGGATCCCGTGCTCCTTCAGTCGGTCCAATTCCTGTTCATCGTATTCGTCCGGTTCCCACGGCGTGCGGCTGGGATACTCGCCCAGATTGTACACGCATTGGGCCGGCAGATAATCGGTGATCAAGTGCGTGCGCAGGCACCGGCGGATTTTTCGCGTGCAGATGGCGACGTTGATCAGACGCCGCCGATGGTCATCGGAGGTGTAGCTGACAAGCACCGCCGGTCCCCGAACCCGGCCGGAAGTGGGCTTCGCCGCGGCAGCGTCGTCCGCCGTACTGGCCGCATGTGGAAAAGACATGGCCGCGCCCGCCACCGCGGTCTTGGCGCCCGTTTGGAGGAATTGCCGCCTGTCCATGATCGTCTCCGAGTGGTTGAACCCTACTGCGCGCGGCTAGGAATGGAATCGCAACGGGCGGACTTCTGCCCGCCGGTTCCTCGCCGGACTTGCCGTCGGTGCGGCCCTGCTCGCCGGCTCGCCGTATAGCGTAACCCGTGCCATCGTCGGGAACACGTGGTGATCCGAGATTCACGGATATCGAGTAGCACATGCGGGCACGGGCTTTAAGATAAGATGGCCCAACACGTGCGAAACGCCAGGTTCGATTACGACTCGAAACCCGCATTCAGCGAAAGATGACACTATGTGTTTGAGATTTCTCGGGAACGCATTTTTCTGGAACGTGTTGCCCAGGGCCCCATTTCTCTTGGTCATCGTCGCCTGGTCATTGCTGCACGCTTCGAGCGGGCTCGCAGCCGCGTCGGACGCCGACACGGGCCTGCCGCCCGCCGTTCTGCCGCACGGCGTCGGAGTCAACATCCATTTCACGCGCGGCCACGCGCAGGATCTGGACCTGATCGCCGCCGCCGGATTCAAATTCGTCCGCATGGATTTTGCGTGGGGCGCGACGGAACGAACCAAGGGTCGATACGTCTGGGACGACTATGACGAATTGACGGCCAATCTCGAGCGACGCGGCCTCCGCGCGCTGTACATCCTCGACTATTCGAACGGGCTGTACGAGGATGCGATCCGCAGTCGAGACCCGATTTCCGGCACACAGCGCACGGATATCGCCGCGCCGCGCAAGCCGGACAGCGTCGAGGCGTTTGCCCGGTGGGCGGCCGCGGCGGCTGGGCATTTCCGCGGTCGCGGCATTCTGTGGGAGATCTGGAACGAGCCGAACATCGGCTTCTGGAAGCCGCAGCCCAACGTCCGGGACTACGCGACGCTGGCCCTGGCTACGTGTCGAGCGATTCGCGAGGCCGATCCGCACGCGATGATCCTGGCGCCGGCTTCGTCCGGGTTTCCCTGGCCGTTTTTTGAAACGTTGTTCGAATCCGGCGCGCTGGAACATCTCGATGCGGTCAGCGTCCATCCGTATCGCAGCTATAGCCAGAGCCCCGAAACGGCCGCGGGCGATTACCTGCGGCTGCGAGCCTTGATCGAACGCCATGCGTCGCCCGCGAAGCAAAGGCTGCCGATCGTCAGTGGCGAATGGGGATATGCGACGCATACCAACGGTGTTTCGCCGGACACGCAGGCCGCGTTCGTGGCCCGTCAGCAGTTGGCCAACCTGTATCGGAACATTCCGCTGTCCATCTGGTACGACTGGAAGAACGACGGCCTCGATCCGGACGAGCGCGAGCACAACTTTGGCGTGGTGACGCACGATCTGCAACCCAAGCCTGCCTATCATGCGGTGCAGACGTTGACTGCCCAATTGGGCGGCTACCGCGTCGTGCGCCGTCTGACCGTCGCCGATCTCGACGCTTGGGTGCTGCTGTGCGTCGATCCGACCGGCCGCCAAAAACTGGCCGCTTGGACATCTGGAAAGCCAGCAGCGGCTCGACTGGATCTGGGCCTGGAACTGGCTGACGCCGTTTCCGCGGTGGACGGATTCGGGCAGGCGCGCGAACTTCGGATCGAACACGGCGCTTTGGTGATCGAGTTGGAGGCCCTGCCTCAGTATATCGCCTTTTCCCGACCGATTCCGCCGTTGGCGGCGGCCGCTGCCTGGACCGTCGAGCCACCGGCGACGCGACTGATCGCCGGCCAGGCGCCGGCCCGCATCGTGATCAAGCTGACAAATCCCTTTGACTACGCGTGCGAGATTCGCTTGGCGCTCGACGGACTGGACAGCGACAACACCGCGACTGTTCGCGTGGCTGCGGGTCAACAGACGGAGCACGCGCTGACGCTCGCGCCGCAGCGGCGGGACAACGCCTTTCCCACGGCGCGGGTCTGCGTGTCGTACTGGCGCGCCGCCGACCGCGACCCAGTGTTGGTCAGTGTTGCCGAGCAGCAGCTGGCGTTCGCGCTCGCCAATCCACTGCGCCTGGCCGTAGCGCCACGCGAAGCGGGGATCGCGGTCACGCTGATCGATTCGGCGGGGCTCGGATTCGAGGGCGAGATGGTAATCGACGGCCAGGCCGTTCCCGTATCCCTGGCCGCCGGCACGGGAACGTTCGCAGCGCCGATTCGTTCAGCCGCATCGGAAGATGGCTTGCACGTGGAAGTCCGAACGCGGGACGGGCGCTCTGTATTGCCGGCGACCGTATTCCGCTTGGCTCCGCTGGCGGCAACGGGGTTTCGGACCGTCCTGGACGGCGATTCGCAGATCTCCGCTTCGGCGACATTGGGCGACACGACAGGGCCGCCCGGCTCGGACGCGCCGTTCTCGCGCGTCTGGCGTCTGGAATATCGATTCGATCCCGGCTGGCGCTTTGTGCGATGCGTGACGGACGCCGGCCGACCCGAGATCGTCGGGCGACCGGATGCGTTCGGCGTTTGGGTATACGGCGACGGCTCGGGCAATTCGTTGCGCATTCGCGTGACGGACCAAAGTGGACAGACATTTCAACCGATCGGCCCCGCTCTGGACTGGACGGGCTGGCGATGGGTCAGTTTCGATCTGTCGTCGCTCGAACACGCGGGTCGTTGGGGTGGCGCCAACGATGGGATTGTCCACGGCAGACTGCGTCTGGACACGGTCCTGCTGATCGATTCTACCCGCGAGCAGACAGCGGGTACGATCTACTTTGCCGGTCCGACATTCATCGGCTCGTCGGTCGATTCCGGGCAGCGATGAGCGGTCCGCAGCGATGACCGTTCCGCGGACGATGGACAGCAGGCCACGGACAATCGCCGCTGGCAGTGCCCGCGGTAGCCAGCCAGGCGCGAGCTGTGCCGCACATGGATGTGACGTCTGTCCAGACAGCATTGGATCGCGCTGCAGTGGCGCGTTGCCATTCGCAGTTCCGGCCAAATCCGATCCATCGCCCGATCGGGATGGAAACCGCGCAAGCGTCTCGCCTGGATCGATAGGCCCGGTAGCGGAAGGTGAGCTATACTGGCGCGGGCGAAACCGGGTCAACAAAGCGGCTTGTGTGATCGATGAGCGGTGGCAAGCGGCACGCGTATCTGGCCGGCTCGACTGGCCGAGCAAGCGACGGTGGTGGGCGTCCGGCGCAAGTCGCCTGTGACGGATGTGTTTCGCGCCGTCGCCGCAGAGGCTCAGGCCCGCGGACGCCCACGCCGCGCGCACGTCGTGGAACCGCGGGCAACACGGATGGAGGAAACGGGGCGATGCGCTGTCTCTGTCCGTGTGATCCGTGTGGCCTGTGATCTTCTTCGGCATTTTTTTACTCCTTGTTGGGTTGCGGGCAGGAGTCCGCGTTAAGAAAGATCCAGCGTGTCGACGCATCTGACGATCGAAGACCTCGAAGCCGCGATGTGGGCCGTCGATCCGGCGGTCCTGTTGGCCTCGCCGCAGGTCTTGCGGCGAGTGATTCGGCTGGATCGTCGCATCGGGAACTGGGGGCTGCATGTCCCGCACGCCAGCAGCTACCTATTGCCCAAGTACCGGTTGTTGAGCTGCGTAAGCCGGTTCGAATTGGAGATCGACGCAGCGCGGTTTCTGCCGGATGTCGTGTTGCTGATCGAGCGCCCTGACGACAGAGTCCTGGAGAAACGAGCGGCGGGCGCAATCCTTCGCGATTGTTGGCGGCGTTTGTTTCATCTTCGGGTACACCAGGAGCTCGAACAACAGATCTCGGCGGGAACGCTGACCGACGACAACGTGCTCGAGCGGCTGCGCGCGGTCGGCTCGCCGGAATATGCCGAGATTCGTGCGGCCTTATCGCACGACGAGCTGATCTTGCCGCCGCGTTCGGACCTGGCGACGTATGTCGAGTTCGCCGCCGTGTTTCTCGAGTTGATGTATTTTGCCTCCGAACAACTGGCCTGGTATTTTCCCGCCCTGACCCAGACGGATCGCATCGCTGAATGTTTGGCTCGCGACGTGAGCCACGCGGCGCTGTACGAAGCGACGCGCGTACCGGGCGCGGACGAGCAGGCGACCAGCGCGCTGAACGGCAACGATGCGTTCGAGCCAGCGGAGATCACGCCAGACGCGACCGACCCGGCCGATCCGCTGCGTGCGTCGCCGCCGGCGTTCTGGCGGCTGATCGCTCGCGCTGAACGGGCGAGCACGGCAGGCAATGTGGCCAAGGCGGCCATTCTGCGACAAAAGGCATCCCGCCTGGCGGTGCCTGCGCGAATCGAGGAAATACGGCGGCTGGCCCGCGCCGAATTGGAACGACTGGTCCAACGGCTGGCGGCGGCCGGCGCCTTGGACGACAGCGGCATGGCCGAGTGGACCGAGGCGCTAACCCCCCTGGTGACGCGGGCCGATCATGGATTTCGCACGATCGAATCACGGCTGTTGTTCGACTTGCAGAAGGTCTGCCTGGAGCATGAGCGCGGCCTGTTTCGCTTCCAAGTCTTTCGCTGGTGCGTTTCCCGCGGGCGCCAACCTCTTCGGCAGCCTCAGCCTCTGTTGTCTCAGGTGATGGCGGTCAAGCATCTGCAGAGTGCGGTCCGCAAGCTGGCAGCTTCACGGCTGACGGCCGCGGAGCGCGCCGGATTGTCGTCGTTGCTCGAAGCGGCGGTCGAGCGAGCGCAACAGCGGTTGCGAGAACGCATCCAGCCGTTGCTCGTCGAGGCCTTCAACACCGAGGGTTTACAACCGGCCAACGTGCCGGAACAGGTGGCCCGCGACAAGATCGTCGAAGAGCTACTGGATCGGATCATTCGTCAGGGCTACCTGAGCCTGGGACACCTGCGAGACGCCATCTCGCAGAACTACCTGAAACTGCCGGACCTAGCCAGCCCATGGGAACTGCTGCGAGGCGACGTCCTGCTGCGTCTAGACCGCCGCCTGGCCGCCGCGTTGCCGGGCGTTTACGCCCGCGGGCCCGTATATTTGCGCGGCTCGCACCGATTGAGCGCATTGGGTTTTGGCACGCGGTTTGGTCGGGGCGTCACGCGCTATCTGGCGATTCCCTACGGCGGCGCGCTGTTGCTGGTCGAGTTCGTCCGGCACATGGCGCATCGCGCGTCCCATCCTGCCAATGGCCTCGACGTTGCGGTCGACAGCCTCGGCCCCGCAGCCGTGGAAACGACCCAGCGCGGCGGCGCAGGATTGCCGAATTGGGAAACGCTGATGTGCGTGTTCGCCTTGGGCACGTTCTTTCTGCTGTTGCTGACCCGCCCGAACTTTCGACAGGCGTGCCTGACCGCGTTGCGAACCTTGGGACATGGATGCCGGTGGGTGATTTACGACTGGCCTTTGTCATTCTTTCGGCTGCCCTGGGTACGTCGGTTTTTCGACAGCGATGTGTACCGAGCGTTGACGGCGTACGGCACAAAGCCCGCGATCTTCACCGGTTGCCTGGTGTTGCCGTTTCACTTGTTTCTGGGCCGACTGGCTTGGGAGACGTGGGGCGCGGTGTTCCTGGCGGTGAATCTGGCGCTCAATTCGCCGTTGGGCCGCTACGTCGATCAACTGCTGACCGAACAGTTGGTGCGCGGGTGGCGCGAGCTGCAGATCCACGTGCTGGGCGCCGTCTTCCATGCGGTGATGGATTTATTCCACTATCTATTGAACGGACTGGAACGCGCGGTTTACACGGTAGACGAGTGGTTGCGTTTTCGCACCGGAGACAGTCGTTGGTCCGTGCTGCTCAAGTTCATTGGCAGCATCGGCTGGATGTTCATATCCTACGTCACCATGTTCGCCTTTACGTTATTGATCGAGCCGCAGATCAACCCGATCAAACATTTCCCGGTGGTGACCGTATCGCACAAGCTGCTGTTGCCGACCGGACCGATGATCGTCAGTCAGTTGATGCCGTACATCGGCGCCGCCCGGGCCAACACGCTCGTCTGGTCGACGATCTGGCTGATCCCAGGCGTATTCGGATTTCTGGTCTGGGAGCTGAAGGAGAACTGGCGTCTGTACGCCGCCAACCGTCCGCCTCGTCTGCGAGCCGCGTCGATCGGTCCGCACGGCGAACCGCTGCTGCGGCTGTTGCGGTTGGGCTTTCACTCCGGGACGCTGCCCCGCTTGTTCGGTCGGCTGCGGCAAGCTGGCTGCCGGCCGTCGGACACGGGCGCATGGCAGCCGGTCCACCGACAGTTGCAAGGGCTGCAGGCGATCGAGTCGGCCATCCGCGCATTTCTGGAACGCGAGCTGATCGGCTTGTTGGCCGCCAACCGCACCACGGCCGAACTTCGTCTGCGCGTGGATCGGATCCAGTTGGAGGGGCATCGGGTCGTGGCCGAGATCGAACGCCACGGCGCGGGGGGCGGGACGCAGTCCGCGCCGTTACAGTTGTCGTTCCAAGAACGCGCCGGCTGGATTATCGCCGCCCTGCCTCAGCGGGGGTGGCTGGATGCGGCGCCGGTAGGCCAGCAAGATGCGGTCTACCAGGCGCTGCGCGGCCTGTATCACGCGGCCGGCGTCCATCTGGTCTGGGAACATGTCCAGGCGCGCTGCGGACCGGATGCGGTGTGGTACGACTTTCGCGTCGAGGGCCTCTGGCTGTGGGATAGCGATCGCTTGGCCGATGCCCGCCTAGTGCGCTTTCGCGACGTGCCGCCCGGCGACTTCGACAAGCGGCCGGCGCGCTCGTCACCCGTGATGTCGCCCGAACTACTCGACGAGTTGTTTTTCAGTCGCGACCGACTGGACTGGGAGGCGTGGGTGCGGCTGTGGGATCCGGCAATCCGCGCCGAGCCGCCGGCCGCGCCGTGGCGATGGCCGCAAGGGGAATAACGCCGCGGCGGCCGCGCCGGCCGCCAGACGCGTTCCGTGGAACGCGACGTGCGCGGGACGCGGACTTAACCGGACGTTAGCGTCGTTCGAGAAATAATTGTCCGATATCCCGCGGTTTTCCGACGAGCAGCCCGGGCGACGCGGTGCAAAGTGCGTCAGTTGTTTCTCGAACGACGCTGAGACGCAGCGGACTTTTCAACCGCCCGCCGCGACCAGACGGTAGAGAAACGCCACGGACACGAAACGCATCGATACTATTTCATCCGTCCCATTCCAGCGGGCTTGTCGGATCGTTTCCGTCGAGCCGGCCTGAAGGCCGGCATGACCATCAACGCGGCGCAACGTCAGGACAAGGAATGCAACGGAGTACGCCATTATCTTCTCAACAGGCACCTGGCGGAACGCCGCTTGGCCATGGCCGTGCGCGACCACTGGATATCGAAAACCGTCTGAATTGGCAACTTGACGTCACCTTTCAGGAAGGCCAACGCCGTTTCAAACTGATGGCTTCTGGGGGGCCAGCGGGGACGACCATGGGCAGGGATCTGACCCAGCATGAAACAACATACGCGGCGTCGTGAAGTTTACCCGATTCAGAAAGGCGCCGACGATTTGCTTGATGGACGCGTGTTTGGCATTGAATCCCTGGGTCATCTCGTTTGTAATTCGGTGCGCACCATCGCTGACGAATTGTTCGATCGTTCTTCGCAGCGCTGAACGCCCTGCGCCATGGGATCCAGCTTAGCGTGACTCAACCTGCGGCGTCAATCTTGGAGACGGCCTCGCGGCGCGTCCATGCTCGTGCGGGTTTTGCGATCGTGACACCTCTTCTTGCATGCCCATGCCTTCTGCGTCGCTGGCTTCGGGGCAGGCACCTCGTCACGACAGGCTTGCGCCGCCTCTGCGTGTGATTCCCTTGGCCGACAAGGCGAAGACGCTTTGTGTTCCCCGCCCGGCGAGCGTCATCTGGTCGTCGCCCGGTCGTCGCGTTCAGATCCAGCCAAGCTGACACGATGAACGCGCTGATTCGCGTTTGGCGCGGCCGCAAGAACGTGATCTTGGCGCCTCGATGGCGTTAGCGAGTCTCCCATGTGGGATCGTAGATCTTCACCAGCCGCACGTCGTCGAAATAGGTGCGCGCGCCGGCGGCTTGCCGCGCGGCGCCCAATAGAAGCAGCCCGGTGATCGAATCGCTGTTCGGAGTTGTGAAGGTGGTGCTCAAGCGAATCCAATTATTCTCGCATGCTTCCGGGTAGGCGATCCGAATGGCCGATCCTTGATCGAGCCACCCACGCTTGTCTTGCATTCGCACCGACGCCTTGCCCATGCCGAAGCCCTCGTCGCCTCGGTTGCGCCGCACACAGAAGCTCCAGCGGTAACGGCAGTTGGCATCCAGTTTGACATAGCTTATGAGCTCGCTGTCGATCTGGTTTTCGTCGATTCCCGCACAGATCTTGCCATCGGCAGCCAGCGTGGAATCGCGAAAGAAGATCGATGTCGAACTGGGAAAGGTCCACGTGTGCCAGCCCGGCGTTTTGTCGAAGCGGAGATGGTCCGAGGCGATCCCGGTTTCCTGGTCGCGCTGGTCGATGTCCTCGAACGACGGATTGCGCACCAGATTCTCGCCTGGTTCGCGGCCGGCATGGACCTGCGTGGCGACGAGGGTCCGGGCAATTCCCTCCAACCCGTGCGCTGCTAGCCGTGTCCGCCAGAACGATGTGGCATCCTGTCCGTCTCTTTCGAGGAAGCGACTGGCGGCGTCCAACGCCAGGTCCGCCTGCCGTTCCAGCAGCGGGAGCGGGTCGAGCGAACTCATCGCCTTGAACTCGGCAAGGCTGCTATTGCCGCAGAAGAGTCTCTGTTCAATCTCGTCGGGCAACGCAAAGGAGCGTAGCGCGGTGACGGCATCGCACCCTTTGACGACAAGCGCCAGAATCTTTTCAATTTGTTCGCCGCTGGTCACCGTCGCCAACGCCTGCAGATCCCGACTGCAAAGATAGCTCGTCAGATGCAGCCGCGAGAGCGCCAGGGCCGCATCCAGCTCCGCCATTCGGCGCAAGACGATCGGCTCGCTGTCGCTGGCTGCAACATCTCTGGCCGTCTGCAGCGCGGCGTCGATCGCCTCGAGATCTTCCCAACGGTAGTCCTCCATCTGTTTCGCGTCTTTCCAACCCGAGATGGGAACGTCGGCGGTGGGGCTGCGCGAATAGATCTTTTCGAACAGGTCGAACAGGGCGCGCACTTCGGCGGCCGCGACGCCGTACATGCCGGCAAAATGGTCGTCAAGCAGGGCTTCGACGTCGGCGTCCATGTTCCAGGCCAACTCGTCCAGAACATATTGTCGTGGGGCGGAGAAGACCGTCGAACGCGGATAGTATTCGGCCCAGATGGTGCGAAGATGATGCTCCTGGTACGCGCGGCGCCACTGTGTGGCCATGAAATGTGGATAATAGCGCGGGATGACGTAGCCGCTGCCGAAGGTGTACAGGTAATCGTACAGGCCGATGTGACGCGCGCCCGCCGCGCGCCAACGCGGCATCTCGGCGAATGCGCTGCGTCCCATGCCGGTGATCTCCACCAGGATATTGCCATCCAGGGCGACGCCGTGCGGCACGCTGCCGCACGTCCGGCTATAGGCGATAAAGGCCACCAGCTTGTTCGGATGGGTCTTGGCCAGCTCGCGGGCGACCGTGTTGTAAAGGCCGATGTACTGGTTGCCATGGTGTGCGTAGTACCGAACACACTCTGGGCATTGACAGTCGCCGCCGCCGTCGTTGACTCCCAGCGGGAGGCCGAAGCGGGTCGGATTGTTCGCAAAATACTCGGTGATATAGTCGCGCGCGAGGCTTGGCAGATCGGGATGCGCGACGCAAGGATTCCACGGCCCGTTGTTTCCCGCGGGATCCATCACCTTGCGTTTGCCGTTGATCAGAGGAAAGTATTCGGGGTGGGTCGCGGCGTATTTGGCGGGCGGCACAAGCTTGTCGAGGGCATGGGTCGCTTGACACGTGAGACGCGAGTTGCGCCCAAAATCGCTGTTCGGGCTGTCGGCTAGGAGGTAGGAATCGATGTCGGGCTGTTCGCGCACGTCGAGCGTCGCCGGCAGTTTGAGCGAATCGGCCGTCGGCAAGATGGTGAACGACTCGCCTTGGGCGAACTTGCGGTAACCGGCAAATCGTTTCAGGAAATCATTGACCGCATAGACTGTCCCTTGCGGCTGGTGACCAGCCAGGATCAGATGCTGGCCGTCGATCAGCTTCATCACATATCCGAAAGGGTGCATCTGGTCCAGGTCAGGCGCCGCCGCATCGACGAACGCGCTGCGCCCGACGTGCACGAGGAGCTGGTTCGTCTCGGGGATAGGATAGAAAAACCGTCCTCCAAGGATCTGTTTCAGGGTGTCCGTAAGGAAATCGCTGGCCTTCCGAGAATCGCCGTCATCCGCAATCGCAAGATGGGCGATCTTGCCGTTGATCTGTACGGCCGCATTGCTGGATGGCAACGGGAAAAGCGATTCCAGCGACGGAGGATCGAGCAGGCGGGCGAGCAACAGGCGGAGGAGCGCCGCATACTGCTCCGATTCGCCGGGAATAATGGCCGCGTACAGGAGCGCGCCTTTGCCGACCCGATTGACGCCGAGCTTGGCAACTTTTTCGGTTCCGATCAGTGTCTGCAGCGTGCGAAGCCCGCCAAGGCCCGGATGTCTGCCGCTGGCCGTCGGGTACGAGTCAAGAAGCGTCCGCTGGTCGCCGACGATCTGTTCGAGCCGCGGCGTAGCGCTCACGGCGGGATCCGCATAGTCGTAACGCGTGGCGCCGAGGATGGCCGACCCCGCCTGCAAATCGAACACATCGTCTTCGGCGAAGAGCGTCGCCGGGAGGGCTGAAGCGAGGACCACGATCCCGCCGTTCTCGATATAGCGGTACAGTCTGACGCGCTCGTCCGGCGTGAGCTTCGCCTCGGCGGCCCGCCCGACATTCGACCAGCAGAGAAGACGCGGCGCCGCAACGCCGTCGTCGGGTACGATCGGCCGGCGGGCGGCGATCATTTCGGCTTCGAGGCCGGGCGGCACGAGTTGCTTCCATTTGGCAGTCGAGTTGCCCCAGTACTGCGCCTGATTCCGCGTCGGGTTCTGCGCGTGGAGATCGGCGACCGGAAAGGCCGAGACGGCGAACAGCGCAGCAAGGTTAAGAAGAGCCCGAGGCAAAACATGCCGGATGGCCAGACGCATGGCGCCGTTCGACTGGTGAACAGCGTCCATTTTTTCGAGAGTCCATAACATGAAGTTGGTCCAGCCAGAGTCCGCGGGTGGTCTTGCGAGGTGATCGATACAGTTTTTGGCCATGATCGTCTTGCCAGCGATATCGTGCCGAAGCCGTGTCTGTTTCTAGCGCGGCCTCGCGGCGATGGGCCGTCGGCCGATAGGGGGCCCGCGGGCGACGCCACCAATAGGGTCACGGACGGTGGGCGCGACGAACCGCGTCCCATCAGGCGACGCAACAGGCTTGCCGGCCGCGCTCGATCGTAGCCACGAGGCAGCAGCAGGAATCTTGCCCAAGAAATCTGGGCTTGTCAATCGTGTGCCGCGCGTCTGTCGGAACGCAAATACAGAAAGCGCACCGCGTGCCCGACGCGCGCCATGGCGGGGGCCCCACCGCGGAGAAAACGTCGGCGGCCTTCTGCCCGGCAGGATACGTGGCGCAACATTGCGCCGCCGGAGATTCAATATGCGGCGTAGGATTTCTCTTCCACCAAGGCCGAGCCCAGCAGCTCGTTGATCTGGCGTTTCAGCGATGCGCGCTCGTCGTTGCTTCGATAGACTGACCGCGCCAGCTCGATGAACGACGGGCCGAAGTCTTGTTCGCGCTCACAGTCGCGGATCGAATCTTCGATGTCCCACAATGCTTCGTTGACCTGTGCAAGCTGCGCTGTCAGCTCGGTCAGCGCCGGGGACGGCGGGAGCGCCGCGTCGCGGGTCGCGGTCAGAACCTCCAGTTCATGGCGCACGTTGCGCAGCTTGGCGGCGTCGCGGATTCGCGCGGATTTGATCTGAAGGATCGTGATCTTGTCGATCAGCTCGCCCGGAGCGGTCTGGACCAGAATGGGTTTGGCCTGCATGATCGTCGTCTCAGCCTTTCTTCAACCAATGATCTTCCGGGCGCTCGACCGGTGTCAGTCCGGTGATCGATGATTTGACCGAGCTGTGGATTCCTAGCATGTTCGAGGAAACGATGTTGCCGAACACGTTCGTCGGATTGTCGTAGAAATTGGACGGATGGTACAGCGTCGGCAGGTGCCAGTACAAGCGGTAGCCGGACGCCATCAGGTGTCCGACGAGCGCGGGCGACGATTCGACGCGGTCGTTCTCGACATACAGGATCGGATGAAACCGCTCGATCGTCTGCGCCGCGCCGCGCAGCACGGCCAGCTCCATGCCCTCGACGTCGACCTTGATCAGATCGCAGCGCGGCAATTCGAGGCTGTCGATCGTCACGACGGGCACACGTTCTCCGGACTGGTAGCCGCCCAGGCTCAGGCCGCTGAAATTGGCCTCGGCGTCATAGTCGATCGACGGCACGATGATCTCGCCGGCCGCGTCGCCCACGGCCTCGCAGCGGCACCGCACGTTCTGGCGTCCGTTCAGCGCCATATTGGCGCACAGGATTTCATAGATCGGCCGCTGTGGCTCGAAGGCGTACACCACGCCCCGTGGGCCGACCTGATGCGCGAGCGGCAACGTGTGCGCCCCGATGTTCGCGCCCGCTTCGACCACCACGTGGCCGGGACGCACGATTTGGGCGAACAAGTCGCGTTCCCCGACCGAGAACTCGCCGTACAGGTCCAGCGAGCGGCCGATGTAGGCATCGCGCCGATTGAACAGCATCGTACCGTGCCGCGTGCGGGCTAGTCGGTTCGAACCGGCCGTAGCGATGCGATAGTCCTGTGGCTCGCGCCGTTGCACGCGCGGCCCCAGCCGCAGCAACTCGTCGACCATCTGGCGCACAACGCTGGCCCAATCGCCCACGGCCGTCTGACGGAACAAACGAATCGTGGGGTACCACGGCGAGTCTTCGCGGTCCAGCAGCCACCGCCAATCGGGGACATGCGCCAGCGCTAGCCACGTGGGCGTCCCCAGCGCGCCGGCGACATGCGCGACGGCCGTATCGACCGTGATCAGCAGATCCAAGTTCCGCAACACGGCAGCCGTATCCATGAACGCGCCGGACGTTCCGTCCAGCCGTTCGCCCAACGGGATGATGTCGAAGGCGCCGGCCAGCTCGTCGATCTGTTCGCTGCCGGCCCCTTTCTGCAGGCTGAACAGATGGATTCCTTTGAGCCGCCCCAGCGGTGCGAACTCGGCCAACGGCATGCTGCGCACGTGGTCCGCTTGATACTGCGCGCTGCCTTTCCATGCCAGGCCGATCTTGCATCCGCCGTAGGCCTGAAAATAGGAATGCCACGCGCGCAGCAATTCAGGGTCGGCGGTCAGATAAGGGACTTCGCGCGGGAACGTTTCCGGCGTGTCTCGCAGGATCCCCGGTATGTCCAGCAATGCGGCGTGGCAGTCGAACGGCGGCAACGGATCGCCTTGCGTGACGAGCGCGTCGATCCCGGGGCAAGTCGCCAGCAAGCGAGCCAGCGGCCGAGGGCACTGGACTACGACACGGCAATCCCATCGCTGTTTCAGGACGGCCGCATAGCGGACGAACTGCACCGTATCGCCCAACCCCTGTTCTGGGGCGAGCAGGATGGTCTTGCCATCCAGCGGCCCGCCATCCCATAGCGGCTGCGGGTGCGACGGCCGCGCGAGCCCGTCGGTGCGCCACCGCCAGGCGTATTCCGGCCAGCCCTCCTCGAAACGTCCCAGCAGCAGGAGAATCACGCCTCGGTTCTTGTGCGTTTCCGCGTCCTGCGGGGCCAGCTCGAGCGCTCGGTCGTAACAGGCCATCGCCTCGTTCAAGCGGCCTTCCCAGACGTACGCCGTCCCCTTGTTCTTGTGCGCGTTGACATAGTCTGGTTTCAACTGCAGGGCCTGGTCGAAACAGGCGACCGCCTCGTCCAGTCGCCGCTGCATCCGCAGCGTGTTGCCCAAATTGTTGAAGGCGATGGGAAATTGAGGCCGTAATTGGAGCGCACGGCGATATGCCGACACGGCCTCGTCCCAGCGCTGTTGATCGTGGCAGGCGATCCCCAGATAGCACCAGGCGTTGGCGTCCGTCGGATCGGCGCGCAGAACCTGTCGATAAATCTCTTCGGCCGCAGACCAATTGCCCGTCTGATGAAGCCGCCATCCCTGTGCGAGCGTTTCGACCGCTGTTGCCATCGCCGCATTCCGTGCCGAGTGAGCCTGGTCCCGTCAATCGTCAAAAAGACCCGCGCCGAATCCATCTTCGCGCCGCGGCTTGGCCGTCGGCGCGGCCGTCGGCGCGGCGGGCGGCGAGGCCGGCGCGCGATGCGGCGGAGGCGGCGTCTGCTCCGCGGGCTGGATCTGCTTGGTCGCCGCCTGCGGGCTGCCGTCGGCAAAGAACTCGTCGTCGAACTCGTCGTCGTAATCGTCGTCGTAGCGAGACTCGTACCCGGGTTCTTTGGCGCGTTCCAACTCGCCGCGGTATTCGGCGATCACTCGCGCCTGGATCATCTCGCGGCAGGCCGAGTTGATCGGATGGGCGATATCCGCATATAGCTTGGCGCGCCCGCCCTCGTCGCGAGCGGCCCGCTCGGGCGGCTGCGCCGCGCCGCAATGGTTGCAGTACCGCGCCCGCAGATGGTTCTTGCCGCCACACTTCGGACAGTGCGACGTGAGCTTGCGGCTGGGCATCGCCACGAACGGGCCACTGGCGCCGTCGATGATCTTCAGGTCTCGCACCACGAAGCTGTCGTCGAAGGTGATCGAACAAAATGCCCGCAATCGGTCGTCCGAGTCCTCCATGAGTTTCACGCGAACCTCGGTGATCTCCATGCAGATTCTCCTTCCCTCTGGATCGCCGCGTGACAACTTCCAGCCTCCGGATAACCGGCGCAGCGAGTCGCATTTAGCGCAGATACCGAACACAATCGAGAACCATCAGTCATTCGCGACCGCACGCTGACAGGTGGTCACCGCATAGGCCGCCGTCAACCCCGACGCGCGCAGGCTGGCCGCCACTCGCCGGGCGTGGCGGGCGTGGCGGCACACGGCCACGAAACTCGTCCCACTACCGCTCATCTGACATCCCAGGCAGTCCAGTCGTTGGATCGCGGTTCGCACCCGCGCGATCCACAGCGACAAACGGGCCGCCGGCTCTTCCAGTCGGTTGAACAACCAACGCCCGACCTGTGTCGCATCGCCCGCGCGAGCTGCGTTCAGCAGTTCGTCGGGACGGCGCGGCCGAACGGCGGGCACGCACTGTCGATACACGGCCGCCGTCGCCAATCCGCCCGGCGGCCTGACGACCACCAAATGCAACCTCGCCAAGCCGTCGACCGCTTCGATCCGTTCGCCGCGGCCACGGCACAGGCACGCGCGACCGTGGAAAAAGAACGGCACGTCGCTGCCCAATTGGGCCCCAACCTCGGCCAATTGTCGGCGAGTCCATCCCAGTTGCCACGCGACGTTCGCAGCCATCAGCACGGCCGCCGCATCGCTCGACGCACCGCCCAGGCCGGCGGCCGCCGGGATGCGTTTGATCAAGACCACATCCGCCCCGGACCGGACACCGGCCAAGCCGCGCAACAACGCGGCGCCTCGCAGGGCCAGGTTGTCTTCGGGCGGCGGCAGGGTTTCCCAAAAGCCGCCTCGCGCGGCGCCGCGACCGATACGGTGGCTTTCCACGCCGTGCGTCCAACGACACGTCAAACTCAAAATCCCAGTCGAGTTCGCCGTCAACGAGACATGGTCGTACAGACTGATCGGCGTCATGAGCGTCTCGATCTCATGAAAGCCGTCAGCGCGTCGAGACAAGACCTCTAAAAATAGGTTCACCTTGGCCGGAGCCAAAGCCTCGACCACGGCGCCGCGACGTCGAACATCCATAACCCTCGCGGACGAATCCAGTTGCCCCTCACGACGTTCGCGATCGTCCTCAGCCGTTCCACAAGACAGATGCTTTGGCGTCTTGTTAAGACCGGACAGGCTCGGACCATCGTCGTCCATAACCGCCATTTTACGGGACTGGCGGCAGCGGTCAAGGTGAACCAAGCCGTTGCCGCCGCCGCGGGCACGAACGCTTAGGGCGCAGTGAGGTTTTGCGGCTGCGGCGTGCGCGGCGTCTGCCGAACGTCGAACCGTGTGCGGCGACTTTGTTTCGACGCACCGCTACGCATCGGCCGTTCTGCGTCGTGTGCTGGGGTTGCCTCGCTGCGGTTCGTCTGGCAGGTGTGCCGCGTCCGCGGCGCACGTCCTGCCGCGCGCCACCCGGACCGACGCCGGACCGACGCCGCGACGTCCTACAGTCGCGGGACTTCGACCGAGCGGATCAGTTCGGTCAACAGCTCATCCACGCTGCGGCCCTCGACCTCGGCCTCGGCCGTCAGGATGATGCGGTGTCGCAGAGCCGGCAGGGCCAGTTGGACCACATCGTCTGGCACGGCATAGTCCCGGCCGGCAAAAGCCGCCAGCGTGCGGGCGGCCTGCATCAGCGCCAAACCGGCGCGCGGCGACGCGCCGAGATAGAATTGCGGCCACTTGCGCGTCAGTCGCACGAGCTGGTTGATGTAGTCCAGCAGTCGGACGTCGACGTGCACGTCGCCGTTGCTGTGGGTGACGCGAACGATCTCGTCCGGCGTGGTGACGGGCGCCAGTTCGCGCTCCAAACGCTCGTTGAGATCGATCTGACGGCTGTGCAGTTCCAGAATTCGAGCTTCTTCCTCCGCCCGCGGATAATCGGCCGTCAGCTTGAACATGAAGCGGTCCAACTGGGCCTCGGGCAGGTTGTACGTGCCCTCGGATTCGATCGGGTTCTGGGTCGCCAAGACGAGGAACGGGCGGGCCAGGTTGTAGCTCTGGCCGTCGATCGTGACCCGATACTCTTGCATGATCTCCAGCAGCGCAGCATGGGTCTTGGCGGGCGAGCGATTGATCTCGTCGGCCAGCAGGAGCTGGGTGAACACGGGACCTGGCCGAAAGCGGAACTCCTGCGCCTTCATGTCGAAGATCGGCGCGCCGGTGATGTCCGACGGCATCAAGTCGGCGGTGAACTGGATGCGTCCGAACTGACAGCCCAACACCCGCCCCAACGCGCGGACGAACAGCGTCTTTCCCAAACCCGGAACGCTTTCGATCAGCACGTGGCCGCTGGAGAACAACGCCACCAGCGAGCCCACGACCAGCTCGTGCTGGCCCACGAAGATCTTGCCGATCTCGGCGGTAATCCGGTCGAATAATTGCTTGGTCTGCGTCTGACGACCAGCCGCTGGACTTGACGCGGGCCGGTCCATCGCGACGTCCGCGCCAGGCAGCTCTCCGACAACGCTTGCGGGAATCTCGTCCAATGCCGCATTCCTCTCCACTGCTGATGGCATTCACCGTGAACTGTAGATCAACGTCATTGTCCGCCGAATCTGTCCGCGCCCAGGGGCTCGACTCACGACATGCCATGCCGACGCGATCGCAAGAAACACGGTCCATCGTGGCGTTTTCCCATGCGTGGCCGCGTGCCCCGAGGGCAGGATTTCAGCGTCCCGATCCCACGAACGACGCCTCGTGGGCGCGACGGACCAGCGGGCGGCCGATCGTGCGGACGCGCTCGAATCGAGCGTCTGGCCCGCTCGGCCAGCAGCGCTGCGGGACGGGGCTCGAACCATGCCTCCGGCGGACCGTTTGCCCACCGCGTGGTTGCGGTCTCCGGCCGGGGCGTCAGGGCGTGAGCGAGATGTCGAACGTGTTGTCGCCGTCTTTCACACGGGTCGTCAATCCGCTGCTGCCGAAATCGTGGTATTTCGCGGGGATTTCCACAGCCGATTGCGGCGCCGCGCCGCTGCCTCCGCCCATCGGATCCGGCGGCGCAGGCGGCGAGACTGCGACCTTGAATTCGCCGGGGAAACAACGCAAATGGTAGCTGCCGTCAGGCTGCAGTTCGGCGCTCGAAGCCCGTCCATCGTCGCTGATCAACAGGATCGTGCCGGCCGTAACCGGAGCGCCGTTCAGCGCGACCTTGCCCGAGACGGTCGCGGAACGGCCATCGCTCTTGGCGCAGCCAGCGACAACGAGCATCGTCAACACCAGCGATCCCAACCCGGCGCACACCGGGCCGCGCCGCTCGGACGCACGCAAAATCATGGTCGGTTCTCCGCAAGATGGCTCAGTTATTGAAGCACGCCGGCCGCGATGACCTGGTGATCGTCGCGAATGCAAATGTTCCGCAAGACTTCGATGTCGATCGCTTCCGAGACGAAGCTCACCCCGGCGTCGGCCCGCACGACGCAGACCCCGCCCGGGTGCTCCGAGTGCAGCGCGTTGTTCAGGCCGTCCATGAAATTGCCGCCCGCGCCGGCGAGGTAGGTCTTCATGCCGATCGGATACCGCATCGTGGTGATGTTGCGGCAGTAAGGATTTTTCGTCCAGTCGTAATTCGCATGGCCGACTTCGGGCGGACCGGCCACCGGGATCGCGCCGATCCAGCAGCCCCATTCCGAGCTGCCACGAATGTCGATGTCGAGCGGCGGATTGGCCGCGGTCTTGCCCCACGAGGAATTTTCGCCGACCATGATCGTGTTCGTCGTCCCGTCTTCGATGTCCCGCATCCGGACGCTACGGTTCGGGACCAGGACTCCGTTCGCACAGGCGTAGCCTTGGGTTCCGGCGACGCAGCGGCCGCGCCCCGTCGGGTCGGTTACGGTCGTCGCGTTGGTGCACGCCCCCGCGATCCCGACGTAGGACGACGTGGCGAAGGCGTTGGTCGAATCGGTCCCGGGATATCGCCGCGACAGACGGTTGGTCGTGCTCGAGGGACACCAGTTGAACTCGGGCGTCCAGCTTTTCAAGACGGCGAGATTCGGACCTTCCGGGCTGCCGGTCATCCGGGTGAAATCCAGACGATCCGAAATCGTGCCCTGTTCGACTTCCGGCAGAATCGCGAGTTGCCAACTATGGCCAACGTTGAAGGGATCTCCCACGATCCCGAAGGCGCCCATGGGAAACCGGCTCAGCCGATCGTGATAATTGTGCAACGCCAACCCGATCTGTTTGAGGTTGTTCGTGCACTGCGTCCGGCGAGCCGCTTCGCGCGCCGCCTGGATCGCGGGCAGCAACAACGCCACCAAAACTCCGATGATGGCGATGACGACCAGAAGTTCGACGAGGGTGAAGCCCGCTCGTTTTCTGCACCACATGACATTCTCCTCACTCAAACGATAGGCGACGATTAGATTGACAGACTTTGGGATTAAGAAGCCTAACGCAAATGGAAGCTAGTTGACAGCGTAGCACAGACGCGAACCGGGGGCCGCACAGGCGCCGACGCAGCCGCCGTCATGTTACACAACACTGCACAGACTGTAAACGCAAGTTGGACCAAGCCGCGATAGATGGTCAATCGAGTCGACCTACAGTTCCTGCGCGCCCACGGGTTTTCGCACGTGACTCGCGGGCCAGCCGCAGCGCCGGCGGCGGGCTGGCGCCCGATCCTCGGTGGCGAAACGTCGGCGCGTCCGCTTCGGCGCTTGCGCCCGTCGTGCGCCCTGTGTTCGCCGCGAGTGTTCCGGCGTACACTGCAACGGACATGCCCGTTCACCAAGTCCTGTGAGCCGTGCCCCATGCCATCGCGAACCCTGACCCGAGACCAGATCGCCGCCTGGTATTTCGAACAGCTTCCGTTTGCCCCATACCCGGTGCAAGAAGAGGCGCTGCTGGCCTGGTTCACCGCCGAGCAAGGCGTGCTGGTCTGCGCGCCGACAGGGACCGGCAAGACGCTGATCGCCGAAGCGGCCCTGTTCGAGGCTCTGCAGACCGGCCAGCGTGTGTACTACACCACGCCGTTGATTGCCTTGACCGACCAGAAATTTCACGAGTTCCAGACGCTGGCGACGCGGTGGGGATTCTATCCCGAGGACGTCGGACTGGTCACCGGAAACCGGCGGATCAACCCCGATGCGCAGGTGCTGGTCGTGGTGGCCGAGATCCTGCTGAATCGCCTGTTGACCCCGGATATTCCGTTTGACGACGTCTCGGCGGTGGTCATGGACGAGTTTCATAATTTCAACGATCTCGAGCGCGGGATCGTGTGGGAGTTCGCCCTGGGGTTGCTGCCCGCGCACGTCCGTGTCCTGTTGCTGTCCGCGACCGTGGGCAACGCGCTGGAGTTCGTCAACTGGCTGGATCGCCAGCACCAGCGTCGCCTCGAGCTGGTTCAGGGCGGCGACCGTCAGGTGCCGTTGACCTTCCAATGGGTCGGCGATGCCCTGCTGAACGAACAGCTCGAAGCGATGGCCGAGGGCGATGATGACAGCCGCCTGACGCCGGCCCTGGTGTTCTGCTTCAACCGCGAGCAATGCTGGACGGTCGCCGAGCAGATCAAGGGCAAGCGGTTGCTGGCCGACGGTCAACAGGAGCAGTTGACCCGCGAGCTGCAGCAGTACGACTGGTCGCAAGGCGCGGGGCCCAAGCTGAAACAGATCCTGATTCGCGGCGTGGGCGTGCATCACGCGGGCGTGCTGCCCAAGTATCGACGGATTGTCGAGGATCTGTTTCAGCGCAAGTTGCTGACGATCTGCGTGTGCACCGAAACGTTGGCCGCCGGCGTAAACCTGCCTGCGCGCAGCGTGGTGTTGCCAAGCCTGCTGAAAGGCCCGCCGGACGACCGCAAGCTGGTCGAGCCCAGCGCTGCGCACCAGATGTTCGGCCGCGCCGGGCGACCTCAGTTCGACTCGCGCGGATACGTCATCGCGCTGGCCCATGAAGATGATGTCCGGATTTCCCGCTGGCGGGCCAAGTTCGATCAGATCCCAGAGAACACCAAGGACCCCGGACTGCTGAAGGCCAAAAAAGACCTGAAGCGCAAGATGCCCAAGCGTTCGCCGACCGAGACCTATTGGACGGAAGGGCAGTTTCAGCGGCTGGCCCAGTCGCCGCCCAGCCGGCTGCGCAGCCGCGGCCCGCTGCCCTGGCGGCTGCTGGCCTACATGCTGCAGGCCTCGCCCGAAGTCGATCGCGTTCGCGCGCTGGTCGCCAAACGACTGAGCGATCCCCGTCATCTGGAGGCCGGGCAGAAACAGCTTGAACAGATGCTGATGACCCTGTGGCGGGCCGGCTATGTCGAGCTGGAACCTTCGCCGCCCAAGTCGACCGAAGCGGCGGAAACGGTTCGGCCGGACGCGCCCGCCGCGTCGGGCCGGGCCCGTTCGAGCACCGAAGCCTTGCTGCGCGAAGCGCTGCGCCGCGAAGCCGAGGCCGAGCGGAGCGTGGCCGCACGACCCGCGGGCGACGCGAGTCCCATCCTGACGCTCGGCGGCCGATCCGAGAATGCTGTTCGCGCCGACGATCGGACGGTGCAATCTGCCGGCACACCGGCTCGCGGCGCGCCGGCGCAACAACCGGCTCGCCCCGGCCCGGCGTCGCCCGACATCGCCCCGGCCGATTCCGCGGCGTCTGCGTACAGGCCGATCTACGCGCGGCCGACGTACCTGCTGGACCGGCTGCAATTACTCCGCGGGGTCAACCCGCTGTACGGCGTCTTTCTGGTCAATCAACTGGGTGTCGCCGATCGAAACGAGCGGATACAGGCGATGGAGAGCGTGCTCGAGATCCCCCGCTCGCTGCTGTTTCAATTGCGCGTGCCGCCGCCGGATCAGATGCCGCCAGGGCCGCTGGCAACCACACGCTTGGACGGACGGCTGCTGCAACTGGGACTGGCGTCGGCCGAGGAGCTCGGCCAGGCCGCGGATGACGACGACGAGGACGACGGCCCGCGGGGACCGCGAGGCATGTTCGCGGAGGAGCGTGTCCGCGTCCTGACGCTGGCCGACAAGCTGCGACGGTTGTTCGACTACGACTTTCCCGGCGTGCCGGATGTCACCGTCACACCGGTCTGGGCGGCCGGCGAGCTGTTCGAGTTCGGCGGCGACTTCAACAAGTTCGTGACCAGCAAAGGCCTCCAGAAACAGGAAGGCATCGTCTTTCGCCACTGCCTCCGTCTGATCTTGCTCTGCCACGAGTTCACTCAACTGTGTCCGCCCGACGCCGATCCGGACGAGTGGCGCAGCGACCTGCGCGACATCGCCGACCAACTGGCCGACGCCTGTCGCACGGTCGATCCGGACAGCACGGGCAAGGTCTTAGAAGAAGCCGCGCAACGCGATCCGGGGCCCTCGCCCTGAGAACACGCGCTTTTTTGAAGCGGGCGTTGCCTGTGACGCAACGCGCGACGGGCCTTCTCCAAAATCCCGGCTCGACACAGCAAGGCCTCGCCATGAACGATACGCGTTACCGGATCGAAGATACGGCCGACGTGATCAGCCCGGCGCTGATCGTGTTTCGCGAGTTGGTCGAGCGGAATCTCGAGTTGATGCTCACCATCGCCGGCGGCCCGCGACGGCTGCGGCCGCATTGCAAGACGCACAAGATGGCCGAGATCATCGGTCTGGAACTGGCCCGCGGGATCGTCAAACACAAGTGCGCGACGCTGGCCGAGGCCGAGATGCTGGCCCGCGCCGGCGTCCGCGACATCCTGCTGGCGTACAACTTGGTGGGACCAAACATTCCGCGCGCGGTCCGGCTGGCGCGCGCCTATCCCGATGTCCGCCTGGCGGTGACCGCCGACCATCCGCGGCCGGTCGCTGAACTGGGCGCTGCGCTGCACCGACACGGGTTGACCGTCGACGCGCTGCTGGACGTCGATGTGGGACAACATCGGACAGGCCTGCCGGCCGGCCTCGAAGCGCGTCGGTTGTACGAACGAATCGCGACTACGCCGGGACTTACTCCGGGCGGCTTGCACGTGTACGATGGCCAGAACCATCAGACCTCGGTCGCCGAGCGCCAGGCAGCCGTCCATGCGGGCTGGGCGTCGGTCATGACTTTGCGCGACGGGCTGGCGGCATCTGGCTTGCCGACGCCGCGCATCGTGGCCGGTGGAACGGGAACGTTTCCTATCTATGCGGCGATGCAGGACGCGACCATCGAGTTGAGTCCTGGGACGTGCGTGCTGCATGACGCGGGCTATGCGGCGGCCTATCCCGACCTGTCGTTTCAGATCGCCGCCGCGCTGCTGACGCGTGTCATCAGTCGCCCGAGCTCCGGCGGGGCGCGCGATCGGGTGACGCTCGATCTGGGCTACAAGGCGTGCGCGTCCGATCCGCCGGCAGGCAAACGGCTGGTCTTTCCCGACTTGCCGGAGGCAGTTCAAGTCTTGCAGAACGAAGAGCATCTCGTGCTGCAGACTCCGCGGGCCGACCGGTTTCAACCCGGCGACCAGTTGCTGGCCTTTCCCTGGCATATCTGCCCGACCGTCGCCATGCACAGACAGGCATGGGTCGTCGCCGACGGCCGCATCGTAGACCGCTGGGACGTGGTTGCGCGCGATCGCTGGCTGACGATCTGATCGCCGCGCCGCGAACCGGTTCAAGAACAACGGCGCAGCGTGGGCGGCCCATGCGACGCGCGTCGGGGGTACAGGACCGCGCCAAAGCCGCGTCGCATGCGCGGCTCGATTCCGCGCCTCTGTGGCTTGCCCGACGGACGGATCCGTGAGACACGGGCCAGATGGCACGGCCTACTTTCGGGGCTGTTTCAGATCGGGGCCGCTGCCCAAGGTCTTCTCGTAGCCATGCTCGGTCTTGACGTACTTGGTGAAACCCAGACGTTCGAGCTTGCGGTCGTCGCCCAGCGCGCGCTCGGTCCGCATCGGCGCCAGTTTACCCGCGATCCACGGCGCCTGGATTACGCGGCGGACGCGCTGGCCGGTCTCGGGATGGACCGTCAGCGGCGGGTCCGTCATCCGCTGTTCGATCTCGAATCGCTCGCCCCGTTCGCCGCTGTCGGTGATCACTTCGTAGACGTATCGCGGCATCGTTCGCACCTCCTTCGTTGTGGGCCGACTCGCCTTTTCCCGCATCGCCCGGACGCGCGGCGGTTGCGCGTGTGTCGCGGTCGGCGCCCCGGACGCAGCGCAGCGTCGCGAAGAAAGGGCCTTCGTCCATGCCGAGCTAAACCGTCCAGAGCGGTCTGGGCCGCGGCTTCCGTTCACCCGTTGGACCTCTTCGTTGTCTGCGTGCGCGCTCACTAAATTTTAAGATACCATCGCGTCACCTTCCGACAATCCCCGCCGGCGTAGGGTGGGAAACGATCGAAGGCAAACGCTCGTCGACAGCGCCGTGTACGCTCGATGCGCCCCGTTCGGGCATCGGATGCGCCCTGGAATGGGCGTTTCGATCGCGGTCGGTCGGCGAAGCACGCGGGCCGATGCTTTGCCGCGGTTTGTCGGCACAGTACAATCGATCTCCGTGTTCTTTCAACCGCAGTGTTTTTTCAACCCCATGTCCGACCCACCTGGAAGGAGTTTTCGATGAGACGATTATGGATCGCACCGCTGATGACATGGACGCTGGTCGGCTGTCTGTTGACGCAGGCGGCCGCGAGCGGAGAAGATGAATCCGGCTGGAAACCGCTGATGGACGGCCAGACGCTGACGGGTTGGCATCCCGTGGGCGACGGCCACTGGACGGTCGAAGACGGAGCGTTCGTCGGGCGAGCGAACAACGAGAAGCTGTACGGCTTGCTGGTCAGCGACAAGACGTTCCACGATTTCACCGTGCGATTCAAGTTCAAATGCCTGTCCGGCGACAGCGGTTTCTACATCCGCACGATGATCAAAGAACCAGAGAAAGCCCACGGACTGCAGGTTCAGGTCGGGCGAACCAAGAGCGGGGTCGGTGGGATCTACGAAAGCTATGGTCGAGGATGGGTCAACAAACCGTCGGACGAACTGGAGGCCTCGTTCACCAGAGACGACCAGTGGAACGAGATGGTCATCGACGCGCGGGGCGGAAATGTCGTCGTCAAGGTGAACGGGATCGAGAGCGCCCGGTTGAAGGACGATCCCAGTCGGCCCGAAGGACACTTTGCGCTGCAAATGCATTCGGGTTGTGTCATGCACGTCCTGTTCAAAGATATCGAAATCCGTGAGGCGGCGTCGGCCGAGTAGGGCGGTCGAAACCAACGCGGCGGACGCGTCTTCGCTGGCCACTCGGCCAGCGGCCGGGCGCAGGCAAAGACGCGCGGCAAATCCCGCTCGAGACAGTGTGCGCCTGGAACGTCGTTCACGGCGAGCCACAGGCCTCCCTTGCGCTGTACATCGGAGAAGCGTCGAAAACACTAGCGAAGCGAGACCTGTGCGGCTCGGAGAACAAACCCGACCCCGTGGACGCGTCTCTCTGAGGCTTGTCCGGGTTCGCGCGGGGTTGCTGGATCTCTCCGCGCAAGCGCAATCCGGCCTAGCGCGGTTGCTGCTGCGTCAGGCAGTGGATCGTGCCCAACCCCAGCACCAGATCGACGGCGTGAATGCCAACCACGGGCCGGTCGGGAAACAGGTCCGCGAGAATCCCCAACGCGACGCGATCGGCCGGATCGTTGAACGTCGGCACGAGCACGGCGGCGTTGGCGATGTAGAAATTGGCATAGCTGGCCGGCAGCCGCGTGCCGCGCCAATACAACGGCGCAGGCATCGGCAAGACGACGACTTCGAGCTTCGAGCCATCTTCCAGCCGCTGCTCTTGGAGCCGTTCGCGATTCTCGGCCAGCGGCCGATAATTGACGTCGCGCGGATCGTCGCACTGGACGACGACCACGGTCGTGGGATTCACGAACCGGCACAGGTCGTCGACGTGGCCATGCGTGTCGTCGCCCGCGATTCCGCGCCCCAGCCACAGGACGTTACGTACGCCCAGATACTGGCGCAACGCGGTCTCATACGC
The DNA here is from genome assembly GCA_032229885.1 of Candidatus Anammoximicrobium sp. Taxonomy (GTDB): domain Bacteria; phylum Planctomycetota; class Planctomycetia; order Pirellulales; family Pirellulaceae; genus Anammoximicrobium. Next base: position 45,489 of record JAVYAJ010000232.1, read on the forward strand.
TTCGCGGCCCAAGCCTGGATTTCGCACTTGCGTCGTTGGATCGAGATAACATTCCTCGGTCGTGATCAGCGTCCCGCGCCCGTTGACATCGATCCCGCCACCCTCGATCACAAACGGGCGGCCGGCGTGCCGCGCTTCGACCAACGTCACGTCGGTCTGCTGTGCGATCCGCCCGGGGACGCTCCGATCCAGCCGCCAGTCGCTGTAGCGTGCCCAGGCGTTGAAGTGGAAATCCACGGCCAGATGTTGCCTGCGGTTTCTTACGGTGCGCGAGACAAAGATCGGTCCCGAATCGCGCAGCCAGCCGCGATCAGTCGGCCACTGGAAGAACTCGATCTGGTCCATGTCGGCCCGGGCTGCCTCGAGCACCCGTCGCGCCCGCGCCTCGACGGCAGGCGAATCGACCAGAATCCGCATCCGTTCGCCCACGGCGATTTTGCGAACCATCTCGCCGTACACCCAGGGGATCGTGCTGACCTTGCCGGGCCAATCCGTGCGATTCTGCGGCCACCCCATCCAGGTGGCCTCGTGCGGTTCCCACTCGGCAGGCATCGAGTATCCCAACTGTCCGGGCGTCTTGGTGGTCGTCATCTGCATTCTCGCCTTGGTGTCCATCAACCAGGGTTGCGCCAGCTCGGGGGCGAATCTCTCGGCCGTGACCTCTGGAACGGATATCGTCTGCACACGGGTTGCGTGGTCGCTCGCGAGCCCCGGCGCGCGACGCGCGACGGCGCGAGTGGCGATGCGGATTATACTTCGCGCGGCGCACAGTGTCAGATTGGCGGCGGGACTCGAGCGGGACTTCGCCCCGCTGGATCAACTCGGCCGATGGCCAATTTCGTCTGCGTCAGGCTTGTCGGCAGCCCATGCCGCGCCCCGCTCTAAGCCGTTTTGGCTGCGACACGGCCGGACTCGGTCGCCAACAGTCCGGCGATGGCTCGGTAGTGTTCTGCGCGGATCGGCGCGCCGACTGGCGTCTGGCGGGCGATCGATTCCGTCAAGCGGGGGTCGTCGACGATCGGGATGCCGGTTCGCTCGGCGATGTCGCAAATCCGTCGGGCGCGGTCCGCGCGCCCCTTGGCGGTGACGATCGGCGCCGACTCGGCCCGCGGATCGTACTGCACGACCACCGCCAGCGCGCGGTCCTGGACCAGAACCAACTGAGCCTCGGCCATGGCCGGCTCGAGCGCCGGGGTCGGCAGCTCGCGTCGCAACTGGCGTCGCCGTCGCAGGACCGCCGGATCGCCGCTTTGGTTGCGCATCTCCTGGCGCAGCTCGTCCGAGGTCATCTGCAACGTGCGTTCGTGTCGCCAACGGGCAAAGCCATAGTCCGCGGCTGACACCGCCAGCAGCGCTCCGCCGATCTTCAAACAGACGTCTCTCATGATCTCGCCGACGCATGCGGCCGCCGTCTGGGGCGCCATGCCACCCAGTGAGAAGATGCGAATTCGCTGATCCCAGACCGCCCAAGCCGCCATTCCGACGACGGCCAGAAACTTGACGGCCAGGCCAATCTGCCGGATCGTGGCCGCGCCCGAAAACAGGTGGGCCGCCGACGCGCTCGGATCGAGACGCGAAAAGTCCGGCGCCAACCGCCGCGGCTGCGGGCGAAAACCGGTCTGCAGCAAATGGCCGAACAAGGCCACGACGAACACTCCGCCGCAGATCCACGCCGTGCCTACCGCGAGCCTCAGCAGCGTGGCGCGGTTCGGTTCGAACGCCGCCCCGGCGTCCCCGTGGGTTGCGCCGGACAACTGGCCGCGCAGATAACCGGCCAAGGCCTCGAACAAATCTCCGCCACTCAGCATCAACAGCAAGACACCCGCCACGAACATGCCCGCCAACGGCAGGTCCGGCGTCTTCGCCACCCGCCCTTGTTGCCGGGCAAGCTCGCGGCGCTGCGGTGTCGGAGGATGAATCCGTTCGGTCGATTCCATCGGTCTAACTCGCGGGCGACAACCGAGCACGGTTCCGCCGAGCCCGGACACACACAAACACACCGCCCGAAGGCGGCATTACGAACTTCGGACGCGACGCGCGCCATCGCTCTGGACAAGGCGGCACAAGCCTGGAGGGCCGCGCTCCGTCGTGGCCGCGGCGGCGCGAAAACACTGTCATAGAGTCCTCGGTGACGGCCAGTTGTAGTACAGCATGACGCGACGAAAAACACGCCGATTCATGTTTCGCACGGCCCGAACTCGCTTTGTCTGGCTCGGGGGATGCTCATGGACCGGCGGCAACCTCTTGGGTCAATCGAGCCATGGCCTGCCAGATCGCCTCGAACGACACTTGGGCCTGATCGTGAAACATCCAGGCGGCCGACGCCATGCCCAGCACCGCGGCGCCCCAGGCGACCAGGCTGTTGATGGCCAGCCCCGAAGCCAAGACGTTGAATTGTGAAGCCAGCCGGCCGACGACGGCCAGAGCCAGACTGGTCAGTACGAGCGTCAACAGCACGGGCGCGGCGACGCGAAACGCCAGCGAAATGCTGTGACCGGCGACCTCGCCGAGCGTCCGCACCAGGCCCGTGGAAAAACCGACTTGCCCGGGCGGCATCCAGGCAAACGTGTCCAGCAAGCCGCTCAACACCCGACGATGGCCGTCGGTCAATAGGAATACGGCGGTCGCCAGCATCGCGAATACACTGCCTAGCAGAGGCGAGCTGCCGCCGTTGCTCGGATCGATCAATTCGGCGAGCGACAGGCCGCTGAACTGGCCGATCGCGTGGCCGGCCGCGCGCAGCCCCGCTACCAGCAGCAGCAGCGTCAGGCTCAACACCAACCCCAACACGGCCTCGCGGCACAGCGGTGCGAGCAGTTCGACCACCGGACGATCCACCAGTCCGGCCTGCGACCAATACAGTGGGGCGATCAGCATGGCAATGGCTACCGGCAACAGGAGCCTGGCCGGGCGTGGCGCAAACCGTGCATCCAGCGCCGGCATGACGATGGTCAGGCCGGCGACGCGAACCAAAACGAACAGGAACACCAGCCATTGCTGGCGCGAGACTTCGATGATCGAGGACATGGACGCGACATCCCTCGTTTTCCGTTTTATCGCTCGCTCGCGAGGCCTGCGGAGCGATGCGCACGAACCAGGCGTCGGACGGACGCCCTCGTGTACTGTGCACGGCTCGGAATGGCGCACGACCATCGAGTCCGGTGCGACAGATACGGACTGAAGCCCGCCTTCCACGGTTTCATTCCCAGCCTCGCGACATCTAGCTCATTAGAGTCTTAGTCCGTATCATGCGCGCACCGTGCGCGCATCTTGTACACGGGTCTGTACAGTACACTTTTTTGGGTTGCTGGCACTAGCCCGCGTTAGAGTCTTAGTTCGTATCATGCGCGCACCGTGCGCGCATCTTGTACACCGGTTTGTACAGTACACTTGCGGGTTATGGGCACTGCACCCGTTTGGTGCAATTTCTATTGCATGACTTTTGCGCAGCACAGACGACAGGAAGCGTGTTGGCCGAAGGCCAACATCAACGTGTCACCGTGGCCCGGATGAATATGGCCTTCG